>NZ_CP038271.1:920000-1220000 GCF_004571195.1 Legionella geestiana | reverse complement strand
GGCAAAGTCGCAAAGCCGCCCTTCGCACGCTTTTTCATACGTTGTCTGAAGAACACCAGCAATCACGTGAAGACTGGGTAAACGCGCGAAAGGCCAGCCTTTGTTTACATGTAGAGTTACTGATACGCCGCCACCCTGCGGCACTCCATGGCATTGCCGGAGAGGCTCTCGATATGCTGGAAAAATGGGTACAGATGCAGCGGGACGGCTTTGACCCTCTTTATCAGATTCATGCTAATCCGCACCTCTTTCCCTTGTTGCGGCGAGATGATGTGGCCGAATTTGAGCGGATTGCTAAAAAATACACGCAGTTATACAGTGAAATACCCGAACCTCCCGCCTCATCCGCGCCGTCACGGTGTGCGGTATTGTAGGTGAGTCGATTCAAGGGGTGTACTCACATGGAAAAATACTAACAATCGCCTCTATCAAGTTTTTCAACGGGTATGCTATACTTCAAGTGTACAAATTGGGGGCGACCTGGCTTCGACGTGGGTTGCGAAACCTGATGTGCATGCCGAGGATGAGAACTCTCGTAAAACGGGCTCGATAAATATAAATGCAAACGATGAAATGTTCGCTGGAGAAGCTGTAGCTGCGTAAGCAACTGCGGTGACCGAAGCACAGTGCGCTGCCAAAAACCCAGCGCCCCGTTGACCGGGCTTGCTTGCCGGTACCGAATCAACGGTCATAGAAGACAAGCTGGTATCCTGGTGTATCCCGCGCCAGTATACAAGACTCAGGGAATCGCTGCCGACCATCCTGCCTGTCGGAGGGGAAGCAGTTAAAACAAATGACAAGGCTAAGCATGTAGATCTGACGGCAGAGGATTTGCGGACGCGGGTTCGATTCCCGCCGCCTCCACCAATTAACTTCTTGATTTATAAAAACTAGATAACCTCCATATCGCGGCACCATATCGGCACCTTTTTTCCGCATTATGTTTAAAAGGACTCTTGTGAGTTTAATCGAAATACTGTCTGTTGGTGGTATGGCTGGTGCTATTGCTGGCGCTATCACTAGTTCAATAATATCACATTTTTCGGCAAAAAAACGAGCCAAAGACACGGACTTAAAGAGGCTAGAACGAGAAATATACGGATTACTAAATCTAATTTCATTTTCATTTCTTATGCAATATTCGGAACTATTTAATTTGAAAAAAAATTTACAAATTCGATTAGATGTCTTGAATGCTCCAGAAAAAATGAAAATAAGAAACGAAAAGATTAAAGTACTTCAGGATTTTTCACTAGATTTTTCCATGGTCATAAAATTTCAGCATATAGGCGATTTAGTGAGCCTAATTTCAAATCGTTTTCCCTTTGTACGGGACAAAAAACTTGAAGTAGCTCATTGATTAATAGACAATCCCTGCGTTTCTGTTCAAGGAAAAGGCATGGAGTCATGGAAATCAACGAGCTGAGCGGTATATTAAACGGATATTTTAGTTGGAACAAGGCAAGAATGACCTGTTTCGCCTGTATGCTGGTATCATTGTTCAAAGTAAGAACGGTCAATTTAAGCGAACTGGCCTGTGGCTTTGAAAGCGAGGCAACAATAGAATCGCGCTACAAGCGTATCAAGCGATTTTTCAGGGAATTCACAATATGCTTCACCGCTCTGGCCGGATGGGTGATGACTTTTTTTGATTTTGACCAGACGCCGTTGTATCTCAGCATAGACAGAACAAATTGGCAGTGGGGCAAGCAGGATATCAATATATTAATGCTGTCTATTGCCTACAAAGGGATAGCCATCCCTCTCATGTGGGATTTGCTGCCCAAGCGCGGGAACAGTAATACCACAGAGCGTATAGCCTTACTTAAGCGTTTTATAGAGCAGTTTGGCAAAGAAAGAGTTGCCTGTCTGCTGGCTGACCGAGAGTTTGTTGGAAACGAATGGTTCTCATGGTTGCGTAGTGAAGGGATCTCATTTTGCATTCGAATCAAAAGCAACACTCAAACCAGCAACAGCTTGGGGCTTGACGTTAATGTGGATGCTCTTTTCTACGATCTGAAGCCTGGTGAACAACGAAAACTGAGGGGTGAGCGCAGGCTTTGGAAGCAAAAAGTCTGGTTGAGCGCGCTCCGGCTTACAGATGGTGAATTACTTATTGTTGCAACAGATAAAGAAGTTGATTCACCTATCGAATTGTATGGCCGGCGCTGGGAAATAGAAACCCTGTTTTCCTGCCTGAAATCGCGCGGCTTTAACTTTGAGGACACGCATATTACAAAGCCGGAGCGTATTTCGAAGCTGATAGCACTTTTAAGCATCGGCTTTTGTTGGGCTTATAAAGTAGGTGAATGGCGCAACGAGCAAAAAGCGATCAAAATGAAAAAACATGGTAGAAAAGAGGTCAGTATTTTTCGTTATGGTCTTGATTTTCTACGTGATGCGGCTCTCAATGCAAAGCAGAATATCTTGAGTTTAATTGGTCAGGTGATGGCCTTCTTGAGCATCGAGGCACCGACCGAGGCGTTGATATGATTTTTTGTCCCGTACAGAGTCGTTTTCCTGACTATCAAATTAACCCAGCCATTTTTCAAAGTTGTTATATAGCCAATAAAAAATATACAGAAATGCTTTCCGTGTTCCAGAAGTATGGCGATATGAAAAGGAGCATTGATAAGGAAGAAAATATTACCGAGGAGTTAATGGGCTTCTTAATGACCAACATTCCTGAATATTTGATAATGCTTGAAACTTATATGTCATTTATTAAAAAGACCCAAGAATCACTCGCTGAATTATTTACTTTAATTGATAAAAAACAATTTAAGCTAGGCGAGCCAATAAAACTGTGGGACTAACTTCTTGGATCTAAATGACCACCCCAATCATGAACAGGACGATATCCTGATTGTGAGGAACTATCTGGGAGGTCAAGTCCAAAATTTGCTGTAAATTGCCATTGATTCGCTCCATTGAGCCTTGTTATTAATTAACCTTTTTGTTTAGCTCCAATACATTGGATGTATTCTGCTGTTGCCCCTCCCACCACTCATTAAATTCATCCATATCGAGGTATCTTCTTGCCTGCCATTGCTCATTGATTTCAGCGAGCATCGCACCGAGCAGGCGGTGCGCGGAGTCATCGTTGGGAAAGATTCTGATGACTCTTTCACGTCTCCTGAGCTCTTCGTTCAAGCGCTCCTGCATATTGGTGGTGCGGAAGCGTTTACGGTATTTGGCGGGAATGGCCATGATGGCCATGGCATCCTCAAAAGCCTCCTCAAGGCATGCTACGGCTTTGGGCACTTTTGACCCAAAGACCTCAACAAATTCATTCAATCTGCGCCGCGCCTCCTGCATATCAGGCGCCTGCAGGATGAGCTTGACCTGTTCAGCGACTTCCTTGCGATAGCGCAGCGAACAATGACCAAGTATATTGCGCATTAAATGCACCTGACAGCGTTGCCATGTCGCGCCCTGAAAATGCTTGCGTATGGCCTCCACAAGACCGGCATGCTGGTTGGAAATTACGTAAATCACGCCCTTTAATCCCCGCTCTTTCAGCCAACGCAGGGTTTCATCCCAGGTAGCAAAGCTTTCGGTATCACCTATTTTCAGCCCCAAAACCTCACGGTAACCGTCTTCGCGGATACCCGATATCGACAGGGCTGCCCGGGAAACCACGCGGTCGCCATCACGGCTTTTAATAAACATCGCATCCACAATCACAAAGCGATAGTTAACCCCATCGAGGCGCCGTTCGTTAAAGGCGCGTATCCTCGCATCAAGGCTCACACACAGCTGGCTCACTGTCGATTTTGAGACGCTTACCCCGCAAAGCTCTTCCGTGATATGCGTGACCTTCCGCGTAGAAACCCCGTTGACTACCATTTCCAGCAACGCCAGAACAAAGGCCTGTTCACTGCGCTGGTAACGCTTGAAAATATCCGTCGAAAATGAGCCATCACGTGTTTGCGGTACCTGCAACGTAACCGGACCAACCCGTGTATACAGCTGGCGTGCCCGGTAGCCATTCCGATAACCGGCTCGTTCTTCGTTTCGCTCATACCGCCCGGCTACAAGGGTTTCTGTCGCCTGAGCTTCCAGTATCTGGTTCAAAACGCTCTCAACCAGCTTTGCCAAACCACCCTGGCTTGTCAAAAGTTCTGGTATCAATTCCTCTCCAACGGTAATATTGTAGTCCGTCATTGCCAGCCTCCTCGGTTTTTATTGTTTTTAGACAACTCAATAGTACCGAATCCTGGCGTTGACGCCTCTACCTCTGCGTCTCTCCGAATTTACAGCATTTTATGGACTTAACCCCCGCCGCCTCAACCATATAATTTATTGATTATTTCGTGTTTTTATCATTGCCCGTCGTTTCGCGGGTTCCCCAAGAGTTTATTTGCGCAACGTAAGCTTAGTAATACACTGCGCATCCGGTGTTAATAATTTCTTGGTAAAATTTTTTGCGTTCATCTGCATCAAGGAAATTTAAATGAACATCGGTTAACCATGCCAGTTTCATGTTATGTACTCTGTATAGAAGTTAATTTGTGCTCGAGTAGTTCAATCCGATCATTAGCTAGACCGCCGTATTGAGAAAAATGACCAGGAATGGCGCCTTTAAATGATGGGGAAGTCATGATCTCTTGTAGTGATTTAATCAAATAATCTTGTAGGGTTGAATCAGCGCTTTTAATTTCATCTACTATTTCAATACGCCCATCCAGCACTGATACAATATCCTCAAAATCATGGCTGGCGTAAAAATCCATTTTGCCTCTTGTTTTAAAGGCTTCAAATTTGGTTGCTAAAAAATAAGGGGCTGTAACAACTCGAATTTCAAGATTGTCAGTCAATGAATAGAGGTTTGAGAACTCAATTGCTTGTTTATACCAACGATTTCCAAACCCTAAAATTGTTTCATCAGTAGGCATTACATCAAGAATGACATCATCATAAAACCAACGACAAATGACATCTTCCGTTATGGATTTCTTGAAGCCTTGTTTGTTAAGTTTTTTCTCTAACTGGTAATATTGATTCCTGGAAATAACATCCACGATACAATCGACGTCAAGCGTATAGCGTACATCTGGTACTAGAGGATCTGAGAGGAATAACCCAGTGGTACATCCTCCAAGGAAAACAACATCGTTTCGAATATCACCTAATTTTGTTGCGACAAATTCTAACATTCTTAGATTTGCCAATTTCACTTTATTATCCAGCACGATTTAATTTTTCCTTCAAAAGTGCTGCTGCAAGGTTTCGCTCACGTGGGCGTCCGGAGCGCATGACATCAATTAAAACAAGTAATTCATGAAAAGCAGAGTCAGGGTTTGCTCGTAACGTTTTTGATAAATTAGGGTGAATAGGTAATAACGCAACACCTCGCTCCTCTCCCATCGCATCAGGCCAAACGGGAATAGGGTCATTGCCTAAGGCGATTTTATCGCGAAAAAGGGGGGCGGCAATTGCTGCGGGAGTACCTCGAGTATATTCACCCAATTTTACTGGAAAGAGAAATTTGATTGAGTGTATTAAAAACTCTTCTGCTGCATGAACATTAGGGAAAAGTTTTCCTTGTTTGTCTTTCCTCAATAACCCCGCTTCTTCTAGTCGCTTTATTCCTGCATTAACCTCAGCTAAGCTAATACCTAATGCAGCAGATAGTTGTCGCTGAGATAGGTCACTACCGATATTTGCCAATAGTTTTATTAATACAACACAATCCTGTGACTTTAACATGGTATTATTCTCTAAATGACATAAATAAAGTATATCATATGCGTTCGCTGTTCGCGAACAGAAGAACAGTAATTGGCGGGACTCGGTTCAATTCCAAGGGTAACACTTAATAAATGGGGGCTTATTTGGGGGCTTTTTCAAAAACCACATTGAGATAATTATTTATTATCAATCAATTACATAACCAATGTTATGGACGCCGCCCCACCAATACTTAACACCATAACCGACCACCAAAGACCATGAAAAACTTGGCCTTTCCCAATTACGGGGGCACTCGCGGTTAACAACATGGCACCCTAAGGTGAGCCCTGTGTTTTTCAAAATTACGAAAGTCATAAGCTCTACGTTGAATCAGATTCATCTTTCTATGAAAGCCTTCAGTAATACCGTTGGACTTTCTTAATCGCCGCGTACGAACTGAATCTTCTTTCCATAGATAGAGTTAAGCTGCCAACAAAAAATCATTGCTTTTCCCCAGTTGCCACAAATTTGATATCTGAATCAGTCTCGCTAAATAAGATTTGCATCAATCTTGTATTGATATATATTTTTTCTCTTCCAGCTTCTATTTCTTTCAAAACCCCCTCGCTGACCAGTTTCTGCAGGTATTCGGCAGCAGTTTGTCTCTTTACTATCCCCGCATCTACCACATTAGAAATTCTACAATAAGGTTGTGTAAAAAGGAGTTCTACTAATTCCCTGGAATATATTTTAGGTTGTTTGGTTTTTACATAGTCTATGGTTTCTTCCATTAAACCAACAATGCTCGTAATCTTATTGCAAGTCCATTGCGATGTATTTGCAACTGCATTTAACATAAAAATAATCCAAGATTCCCAGTCGCTGTTTAAAGTTACGTTCAAGAGATATTGGTAATATTCTTTCTTATGTCTGATGATATAACGGCTCAAATAAAGAATCGGTATCGTTAATAGTTCCTGCTCGATTAAATACAATATATTTAAAATTCTCCCCGTTCGACCATTCCCATCTGTAAATGGGTGAATAGCTTCAAATTGGTAATGTCCTATAGCCATTTTTATTAATGGGTCAATATCATTCTTATCATGTAAAAACACTTCCCAATTGTGAAGTTTTTTCCTTAAAAGCATCTCGCCTTCAGGAGGAGTGTAAATGATTTCTCCAGTTGTTTGATTATAGAGAGCAGTTCCTGAGGCTTTTCTTACGGTCATTTCAATGCCATGCAAGGTTGAACATAACTTCTCTGCCAATACCGTATTTAATGGTCGATATTTAATAGATTCAAAGCCTTCTCTCAACGCAGTTCTATAACGTAAAGCCTCTTTTGTAGCTGAATCTATATTAGCTTCGGAACTGCTATTGGCATATTGAAATAGCTTATCTGTCGTTGTCACTATATTTTCAATCTCTGAACTTGCCTGGGCTTCTAACAAAGGCAAAGAGTTTATTAAAACGCTTTGGTTTGGTAGCATTTCTGCCGATTTTCTCAGTTCTGCCAGTGACGCACGCGCTTCAATGCACACTTTCAGTATTTTTTTAGTTTCTATATCCTGTTCAGGAGGCAGGGCAGGCAATTCATTGTATGCTTTAGTTACATCAATTTTCATAATGTTTAAATTTTTCAATTATATCGACATATTTTAAGGATATGTCGATACGGTAGACATGTCAACAAAATATGTCGATATTTTTGTTTTTTGTCGACATGTTATTGGGGTGTGTCGATGATATAGACATATATGCACAATATGTCGATAATTTAATATTATATCGACATATTGTAATAATAAATTAGAGATAGAAGATGTTTCAGGGGGTATAAATGGGGGGTATATTTAAATTTAAAAAAATAAATGCATTATATATCAAATAATTGTAATGTTAATTAAATAGTCGCCGCCTCCACCAATTGAATTTTTCCACTAGAAATATACCGTAACATCTTGAAAGAAAACGATAAATAGGCGGTTCTAATAGGTTGCGAAGGGTGTATTACAAGACACAGCGCCTATTAAGTGAATATTTCCCCCTTGGAGCAAGGTAGAGAAACTTGACTAAAGCCATTCCATATTCTAAATTCTAGAATACGGAATAACCGGATTGCTCTGATGACAATTAAATCCCAAGACATAGTAGTTCTGGCTAAGCTTTTAGCTTATCAAGTGGATAAAAACTGGTCCCAAAACAGTATTGCGTTTGAGTTGTGTCTTAGTCCTTCTCAAATTAACAATGCTTTTAAAAGGCTGGTTATCGCAGGTTTAATTACTCCCTACCATCCACCCAATAAACCACAGCCAATCATACAAGCATGCGAAGAGTTTTTTATGCACGGACTTAAATATATTTTTCCTGCTAAATTAGGCGAGATTGTTCGGGGTATTCCAACAAGTTACGCTGCTCCAAGCTTGAATGAGCAAATTATTGCAGGAAGTGACCCCATACCCGTATGGCCTCATGGCGAAGGCAATGAGCGAGGGGTAGCCTTGAAGCCTCTTTATCCATCTGTTCCTGAATCAGTGATGAAACATCCCGACCCTTTATTTTATGATCTTTTAACACTTATAGATGCAATTCGATCTGGACGAGCACGGGAAAAACAAATAGCCACACAAAAAATATCTAAGTTATTAAAGAATTATAAGTTGATGAATAATCAGATAATATAGAAAATCAGATACGGCCTTTGTCATGCCAGCCCCTGTTATTTTGTCTGCTGACATTAAGAGTTAACCGACATACCCAGATTTGCACTACACTGGCTCAGTTATCTGCGATGTTTTTCCAGCCAGTTACCCACGTAATGGAAGGTTTCATCTACCACACGCAGTGCCTGCTCATACAACGGCTGAAGCAGGTTGAGCTGATCTGATTTTTGACTTTGTTCCAGATACTGGCAGGCCATTTTCAGGCGTATGGTGCCTGTATACACGGCTCCGCCCTTAATTTTATGAGCGAGCCGCTGTGTTTTTTCCCAGTCATTTGAGGCATGCGCCGCTTTCATGCGCGCGCAATCATCAGGCAGAGACTTTTCCAGTAGAAACTGCAGCATATTCACGAGCTCCTCTTCGCTGCCAAGTACGCGTTTTCCGTCTTCAACATCGAGCAGCGGGTATTGTGTCATGTCAAAGAGATGATGGTGGTCTTTAGGCGTCTCGTTATGAGCGGTGCCACGAGGTTTGCTCTCGAGGTGGTACCTGCAGAGTACCACCTTAAGTGTTTCATGGCGGATTGGTTTGGTTAATACCTCATTCATGCCGGCATCGAGCGCATCCTTCAGGGTTTGTGGATGCGAGTGCGCAGTAAGACCCACCAGAGGTACCGGTACTTTCCCGCTATCCTGCTCGAAATGCCGTATTTCGCGGGCTACATCCGTGCCCTGAATATCAGGCAGGCCAATATCAGTCAGTACCAAATCAAAATGTTCTGCTTTGAAGCGCTGAAGGGCGTCGGCTCCTGTCGATGCAGATTTAAAGGTCATTCCCATTTGTCGCAAAATATTTTCGGCAGTTTTTAATGCGATTACATTGTCTTCTATAAGCAGAACGTTGACTGTTGAGCCTGTTGCAGAGACTTCATTACGCTTCTCGGGTTTAGGCCGAGACGAAGCGAGAGGGGCTGCTTCAATAACCTTGACCGGAATAGAGACCGTGAAGCAGGTACCTGCACCTGGTTGCGATTCAAGGTGTATTTCTCCTTTTAAAAGCTGAATATAGCGTTTAACAATATGCAGCCCAACACCGTGTCCCGCATAAACACCCTGATAAGAAGCCGTGCCACGAAAAAACTTTTTGAAAATTTTTTCCTTATCCTCATCGCAAATACCAATACCGCTGTCACGTATGGAGAATTCCATTCGCGGGCTCTGGCTTTTGGTGTCCGTAATGCGCGCCCCGATTTCGATAAACCCATTTTCTGTAAACTTGATGGCGTTACCAATGAGGTTCAAAAGAATACGGTGAATTTTTACTTTATCGGATTCGATAACAGCAGGAAGGTCATCAGAAACCATGAGCCGCAGTTCAATGTTCTTCATCTGAATACTTGGACGTTCAAGGTTCGCAATATCTTCGAGAAGCTCTCTGATGTTAAAGGGGCTCCGCTCAATGTGATGGTCGGCCTGCTTCCCGCTTGCCACGATATCAAGCACACTGTTCAGCAGAGACAGGAGCTGCTCGCCGCTGACGTTTATCATGTGCGCATGGTCTTTTTCATCGACCGTCAATGCTTCTTTTTCAAGAATGGAGGACATGCCTATAATGCCGCTCAGGGGCGTGCGGATATCGTGGCTCATGTTGCGGATGAATTCGTCTTTGGCGCGGCTGGAGGCATCTGCTGCATTTTTGGCCTCCAGAAGCTCGGATTCAATTTTTTTCAGGTAGGTAATATCAATAGTATTTCCCATTATTCCAATGACTTGCCCGTTTTCATCAAACAAGGGTTTTTTTGTTGAAAGGAGTGTTATTTCTTCCCCAGTTAGAAGGAGAGTCTTTTCTTCAATGGTAATTTCAGTTTTATTCGCTATAACGAGCATGTCATTTTTTTGATAACCATCAGCCGTTTCTTTATTAAAAATCTGATGATCGGTTTTACCAATGACTTCTGATTCAGCGGCGTTTTTTATAAATCCCATGCGGTACAGGCTTTCAGCGCATCTTTTATTCAAACCAATCCAAACCCCTTCGGTATTTTTCCAATACACATCTCCTGGAAAGTTTCCAATCAAACTTTTCATTTGAAAGCAAAGGGATTCAAGTTCGCTTACTTTTTTCAGTAAGTTGTTTGATGTATCTGATTTTGAGGGAATTTCCTTTTTTTTCATGGTGTTTCCGCTTCGAATCAAACATTAGAATGAGCCATTCATATACACAGCATAGACAAAGAAAACAATCAACGAAAAGCAAAGACGCGGTCATCTATGTATAATATGGGCACTATGGTCTTTCACGAGTCATCTATACTCATGCATAACAGAAACAGAATAACCATGGATGGAGCCATATTATGTTAACCCCCAATGGACAATCCGCGACAAAAATTGAAAAAGTCATGTTGCTTTCATTATGGGCTAACCATTTACACGATGAGTTACGTGATAAGGGCGATGAGGCGAGCCCCATCATTTTCGCGGGGCTTGGAAAACCAACGTACCCGATTAACTCAAACACTATCAAAGCATATCTGAACTATTGGAAAGAGCTCGAGGCTGTTTCGGAAAAATGGTACAGAGACGCGGAAGGTAATGAGAGTGCTGCGGCCATTGATTATGGCGATCCACGGGGGGACAAAGAGCCACGGGAAATCATGGCAAAAGCAATGTCCACCTGGTATGGGGCAGAAATAACAGCGGAAAATATCCTCTTTACCGTGGGTGGTATTGGTGCGCTTCGCGTTATTTTTGAAACGTTTAACACGCACTATAACGATATACCCGGTTACAGGATAATAACCCCGTTCCCTCATTACAGTGCCTATTCAAACAACCCCTCTCATCGCCTGCATCCGGTTGATGTCATGAGTGAACCTGGGTATAAGCTCAGAGCCGAGGCACTCGAAAAGAGCATTAAAGACGCATATGAGCTTGCAGAAAATGACCATGGCCTGCCTAAAGCCGTGCTGATATGTAACCCCTCCAATCCTCTGGGAACTATCATTGATGAAGCTCATCTTCTGGAAGTTTCCGCAGTTCTCAGGAAATATCCGGATTTGTACATCATCTTTGATGAAGCTTATGCGGAAATGTCCTTTAAGCCGCTTCCTTCATTTTTAAAAGTTGCCCCCGATTTAAAATCGAGAACCATTATTTTACGCTCGGCAACAAAAGCACTCTCAGCAGCGGGGGAGCGCATGGCCGTTCTGATGGTTTTCGAGCCGGCACTGATGAATGAAATGCTTAATAAAAACATCAGTTACTTTATTCATGCACCGCGTTCCGCGCAGATAGCTTATGCACTGACCATGGAGGCCTTTGATGCTTCGGAGCAAAAGCAGCTGATTCGATTTTATAGAAAAAAAATTGATTATGTCATTATGCGGCTTCATGCCATGGGCGCTGCAATGCCGGATGCGATGTATGATGTTGATGCCACGTTTTATGTTCTGGCGGATTTTACTGAGCTGTTTGGTCTTGAGCTGCCGGCAGAGATTCAGCGGGTGATGCAAAAATCAGGAAAAATCAGCACCGGGGAAGAGCTGGCCTATTATCTGCTGTTTAATGATGGCGTCATGATATCACCGCTGTCGTATTTTGGCTTGCCACCAGACTGCGGTTATATTCGCATTACCTGCAGCGGAAATGATGCCGAATTGCGGGAGTTGATGGATCGATTGGAGAAGCGTTTATTCGAAGCCAGAATGGCGAAAAATACAAGTTTGATTGAAAAAATCAATCAAAAACTTCCTGAGCTTCACATGCTTGATGAACATATGTTTCAGATTCTGTCGCAAAAGGTGGACATGATTCAGGCTGGTGAAGTAAATTGCCTCACGCTAAAAGAGAAAAACAAGATATTAGAAAAGCTGTATACCACCATTGTGGGTTTTATAGGCTTCATCAGCACTGAATAATAACTCTCCTCGAGTTTGACTGCCGGATTGAGAGTTATCCCCATTTTCAGGGGATAACTCTACGGTTGATTCGGGAATTATCAGACGCTGTGTGCAGCTTTGCAGATGTCTGGTTTTTTTCATAGTAGCCACGTTCTACAGACATTTGGAGCTGTAACGCGCCCAGGCAGAAAAGTTCCTGAAGCTTCAATATTACTCATTGCTTAAAGAACATGTTGTATTTTACGTATTTCTTTAACCAGAAAGATAAAATTTACCAAAAAAAACATAATGGATAGCGTTAATATTCCGTGATAGAAAAATTCATTGCCATCTGGGAACTTTATCACGGAATCTACATATTCCAGAAAATACGCATAACTAAATCCTGTTAAAACGGGAAAAAATGCAATCCATTGTGAGCGTCCGGTGTAACGTTTTTGTGAATGATAAAGAGCCAGTGCCAATGCAATAAATATCGGCGCTGAGAGAGAGTAGTATATGAGTTGCATGCCGGATGGCTCATAAGAAATGTGCAGTACATTATCTTGTATGGTAGAACACGCAACGCAGGCAGCGTTTATTATAAAAAAAATACTAAGAATAAAAACTAAAATATTTATCAGGCTGCCTTTCAATGGTTTCATTGTATCCTCGTTTAAGTAATTAAGGTCGACGTGTTCATGATTACTTTCGTCTCCTTCTCATTTGGCAACTCACGTTCGGTGAAGCCCCTGAGAAACGGAGATTTGTGAAATGGAATAGACGATTTTTCATGTCCAAAAAGATTGCAGGCTTTCCTGATCCGGCATTCTAGCAAAACCCGAAAATGGGTCAAAATTTCAAGCTTCATTGGCGCTTTCAGTGGTTCAAAGACTCTCGCAGTATCACGATAAAATGTTGTTAATTTTTTGCGCCGCGATAATCGCCGGGTCTTCTCCATCTGAGCAGGCTTCGCGGTAAAGAATGGTGAAGTGTGTTTGACCCGGAACAATAATTTTTTCTACATCAACATGGTTATCACGTAACTTTTTTGCATACCCCTCACTTTGACTGCGGCCACCGTCATATTCTCCACATTGAATGGTTGTAGGACAGAGATTGGAGAAGTCTGCTTGAAAGTAAGGCGAACAGCGAGGGTCTTTGCGATCAGCTTTCTGACAAAACATATCAAAACTTAATTTTTGAGCCTCTTTATCCAGCATTTTGTCTGCATTCACGAAGTCATCAAATTCATGCAGTGAATCGGTATAATCAAAACCGCCGCTGAACAAATATTGATGAAAGGGCCTGAAGTCTTGATGATGCTGTAAGGCATTACATAAGACCGCGGCCATGTTGGCGCCTGAACTGAAGCCACCAATGATGACCCGCTCCTTATCGATATTCAGTCCGTTGATATTCTCCAGCAGATAACATAAAGCGGCAGTGGCATCTTCATGTGGACAGGGGAAAGGGAACTCAGGGCTGAGTCGGTGTTCAATCATTACACCATGACACTCACTATTTTTAATGATTCTACTGAGAATTGTATAATTTTCATCGAACAATTCATGCATAAATCCCGTGCCTGGAAAAAAGATAAAAAGGGGTCTTTTTTCATCGCACCTTGAAAAGAGTCTCGCAGAAAGCGTGTGTCCGTTTATTGAGGGTATCGTCAGTTTTTGATAAGGCAGTAAAGGTTCTTGTGATACAAACGGCTTGAAATGCTTAACGACCGCCCTAAGATCATCAATTGTTGGAGGAGTACTCGATGCAGAAAGTGCAGCATTCATAATCATTCGGGCTTTCTCAAAGAAATCCATGTCCGATTTGTTGACTGGCATCTCAAGTCTCCATTTACTATTCTTTACGTACTGCGGGTGTTCTGTTTAAACCAGAATGCTGGCTTTTAATCTAACAATAGCCAGCATTCTGTAAGTAGTTCAGTTTCAGCAACCTCATAATCAAAGTTATAATAGCAAAAGATACAGGGTAAATTACCGAGGCGCTCACCAGAGCCTGGCAGCCAATCACGGTATAAGCTATACACAGTATCAGCGATTGTCTCTCGAGCCCCTTTGTGAACGGCTACCGCATAACGTCCGGCCGGCAAATACTTTTCAACGATTTTGCCAGTTATTTTTATTTTTTCTGGAACAGTAATGCCCAGGTCAAACCGGAAATCAGATGGTTCTGTTTTAAGTGGATCGTCATAAGCAAAGCCAAACGCCTCCCCGGCTTTTGGTTTTACGTTAATCGGTTGAGATTGTGCCCATTCAAGCAGTTGGTTAACACTGTCTCCCAGTTTTTCCGGCACGCCTCTATGCTCAATGACCGCTAAACGCCGGGTGGGTATTTGTTTGATTACTACGTTCATCATGATGATACTCTTTTGGGGTATAATATACGGTGCTTTTTCCCAGATACTCCAATCTGAATGAAGCCTGAACGCGTTTGGACTTATGCCGCATTTTTGTTTAAATGCTCGGGTAAATGCTTCATGAGACTCAAATCCGGCGCTTATTGCAATTTCAATAATGGTTTTATTCCTGTCTACAAGCAATTGATGAGCCGCGCGCTTTAAGCGAAGCCACCGAATATACTGCTGCAGCGATAAACCCGTATAAGCAGTAAATAAACGATGGAAATGGTATTTTGAAAGGCAGGCGATATCACTTAATTGAGTCAAATCGAGTTTCTCATCAAGATTTTTGCCGATAAATTCGATTATTTTATCTAATTGTCGCTTATAGTACATGCTGTTCTCAATTTAACATCGTCAAGCTAAAATATTCATCATGTTATTTTATGTGCGCAAATATATTTTGACCATTTTTGCTGTTTTTACAGGTTAAATATTTCAAAAAGGTGTTACTGAACTGGTTTGCGAAAATACGCCATCAGCAATACGGGACAACGTATCTGCAGGGATATAGTTAAATTAATAGCCTGAATGTGTGTATTTGTTAATTAACATCTGTGTATGATATAATTATAGTCAAACTGATTGTAAAATAAACCATTATTATGCATGAGAAGAACGGCACCAACGCTGCATCCTCGCAAACGGAAAAAGATTCTTTTAAAAAAGAGAGGGATTTTGACGCAATTTCCAATGAAGGAATTGATGCAAATGTGTTTGACAGGGCGAGCGATGACGAATTTCTTGCAAACGACTCGATGTTTCAAGCCGATGTAATCGGCAATGATGCCCTGAAAAATAGCACGTTTTCCGCCTTAAATGCCGCAGGAGAGAGCCCGCCTGAGCGCCAGTCCATTGCTGAAAGGGTAGCATCGGGCGCGGCTGTCGCCCAGTCACTGGATGCGCTCTTTGGGCTGATGCGTGAGATTGGTGCAAGCCCCCTGGAAGACGCGGCGCTTTTTCAGGCGCTTAGTCGAAAGAAACTGTTTGCCGCAAGCCTGCAAAGCGTGTTGCAGGCATTGCATACTGCAGGCGCCCGCTTTCCTGAAGACCGCGCACTTTTTGCGATGCTTATCGAGCAGGCTTCGCATGCGGACAGACTGGAAGCCGGGATTGCTTTGTTAAGTGGTATGAGTGCCAGGCTGCCTGAAAACCGAGTGCTTTTTGAGGCGATTTGCCAGCAGGCAGTGGCATCAGCCAGCTGGCAGGCATTTGGCTATTATCATCCTGCTGCCTTTACAGAAGGCTTGAAAGTCGCGTTTGCCGCATTAGAAAAATCTGGTGCAAGCCTTGCCGCTCACCAGGAGCTTTTTCAAAAAGTTATCCAGCAGGCAAAATATGCATTAAAAATTGAACCCTTATTACAGGTACTGCAGGATGCCGGTGCCGGTCTGCCTGCGAATGAGGGGTATTTCAGAGCACTTATCGAGCAGGCAGCGCATGCAGACAGACTGGAAGCCGGGATTGCTTTGTTAAGTGATTTAGGTGCCCGGTTGCCTGAAAACCCGCTGCTTTTTGAGGCGATTTGCCAGCAGGCAGTGGCATCAGCCAGTTGGCAGGATTTTGCGTTTTATCATCCCGCAGCCTTTGCAGAAGGGTTGAAGGTCGCGTTTGCCGCATTAGAAAAATCTGGTGCAAACCTTGCCACGCACCATGAGCTTTTTCAAAAAGTTATCCAGCAGGCAAAATATGCATCGGGAATAGAGCCCTTATTGCAGGTGTTGTTGGATGCCGGTGCCACCCTGTCGGAACACCCGTCACTTTTTGACGGGGCTATCCAGCAGGCACAATATGGCAGCGCGCTACAGGCGGCATTATTTGCCTTAACAGAGGCAGGTGCCAGCATATTCGAAAACCCCTCTCTTTTTGAGGCGGTCATCATTGAACCAGAGCGTGCCCACTTGCTGCGGGCTTCGATTGATGCACTGATTACCACAGGAGCCGTCCTGCCTGAAGACCATGCGCTGTTTGAAACAGTTATTCGGATGGCTGCGGTTGTCGATTATCCAGACGTTCCCAGTATCCCCCTGTCTGAAGCAGACAGTTATTTAACGGAAAAAAAGGAATTTTTTGAACCACTTCTTCAGCAGGCGCAGGATGTCATGCTTCTGAAACCCGGATTACGGGCATTAATCACCGCCGGTGCCCGCCTGCCTGAAGACCTGGGCCTTTTTGAGGCGCTAATCAGTAAGGAAGCAGATGCGCTCAAGTTAACTGTGCCGTTTCGCAGATTAATTACAGCGGGTGCCTGTCTGCCTCGAGAGCGGCGACTTTTTGAACGCGTTATCGAGCAGGCTCTGGATGCGTCGAGGCTCAGGGTGCAGCTTCGTCTTTTAACGGTCTCTGGCGCCAGCCTCCCTGAACACCGACGCTTTTTTGAAGCGATAATGGACGCGCCTGACAGTGCGACCCCGCTTCTCTATTGGCTGTGTATGTGTGGCGCCAGTATGGTCCATCACGCGTATTTGTACGACGCTTTTTTCTCAGGGAGCACCCCACTCGCGTCCTCTCACTATCTCATGACAAAAGTGATGACGGCGCTTCAACACTGTCTTTCTGATGCCCATCTTCTTCTGCCTGAACAGGAAGGATACAGCGAGCAACGTGAACAAATCCTCGCGCAGATATCGGAGCTGATGGATGCTGAATCCCGCATTACCGAAGGTCCCTTAAACAAATCACCGGCCACACAGGCGCTTGAGGCGATTTTGGTGCGTTTAAGCATGATTGAGGATAGTGACGAGGCGCACATGCGCTTTGATGATGCCCTCGGCTACGTTTTGCAATTTGGTGAAGAACCCGATATCTATCTTGGGGGATTACTGCGAGAAGCCAACTTTAATCACATCGAACTCACTGACGCGCACGTTACGCGCCTCGGTGAAATGATTCAAAGTTTGAGCAACGATTTCAGCGGGATACCTGTAGACAGCGTTTTAAACATCATTGTCGAGCGGCTGCCAAAAGCGGCGCAGCATGCACTGGCGATGTATGTCACTGGTAATTATAAAAACATGAACCGTCTCTTTCGCGGGGAGCCACAGGATACTGATTCGCGTGTCGCCTGGATAAGTCCGACGGATGGTCACGCGAACCTGATGGCGAACTTTCTCTGTGGCAGTCTGGTCAACTGGTCGGCGGCACAGTTGCCTAAAACGTTAATGCACTTAGAGGAGCGTCAGATACTCGAGCGGGTTTTTTTGGCGCGTGGCGATTGGAATGCCGAGGCGATTGAAGCATTGAAGAAAGACCCTGTATCCTTCGATGCCTCACTGCGAGGTGCCGTTGAGGCGGCAGTGATTTCTGCGGATGAATATAACAAGGTCGCTTCACTGTTTAACAGCCTGCATGTGCTCTTTCCAAGGTATGGACTGGTTGACCGGGGTGAAAATTTAACGGCTCCCAAAGTGCGTGGGGATGCGGATATCACTGCGCGCCGTTTGGCCAATCCGAGCATCATGCCTTCTGTGACGAGCTTTAGTGTTTTCAGCGAAGGCGCTGCGTTTTTTCGTAACGCTTCTGCCGTGCGGACAAAGCTTGAAACGGATTGCTCGCTTAGACCGGTCATGAACAGTAAAGAGGGCGAGATTCTCATTCCTGCAGGAACCGCCTTTCGTTACACAAGGGATACAACCGGGCGTTTTTTTGCACGGGAAATTAGCAGCCCGGGTATACAGCCTGCAGGCAGCCACTGGTCATCTTCCGCACTTCATGAGGCCTATCGCAACCACTTGCGCCATGCCTATCAGGATGAAGCGCATCATATTATTCTGGATGGCGTTCAGGTAGAAAGGCCCAATCACGGTCTGGCTCATACGTACCGCATGATGTTACTCGTTGATGTCGTGATAGATTATTTCGCACACCATGCCTCAGACGATGCATTTAAGCGCTATTGCCAGAGCGTGACGCATGAGGAGAGCGAGTGGCTGCGTGTGGCCGCAGCTTTCAGCATTACCGGGCGTGAAAGTGAAATAGCGGCAGTAGACAATCTTTCACGCTATGATGGATTCAGGGCGGCAAGCATGCACCATCTTAGTGCATTTCTAAATAAATATCCTCCACGCACAGCGGATGAACACATGCATGAACGCGTGTTACATGCTGTGCGCTGGATGGGAAATCCTCATTATGAGCATGGTCCCGATATCAAGAATGACCATCCTGATATAAACGAGAAACAACACCGAAATTTTATCTACCGCATTCTGACGGTGGCGCACAAGCTCGATTTGCCAAGATGCTATACGCCGCAGAAATTTGAGCGCGCAATGGCGATGTGTCGCGCGCTCTCTACGCACGGCGAGGACCAAAATGCGCATTACCTCCGAATGGTTTCTTATGCCATCGACCTCATTCGCGCGCACGGCAGCGCGCTGCTGACAGACATCTCTCCAGAAGGCACTTTTCGCCCGTGCGCGGAACGCTACCGTCCACCTTTTCAAAAAGTAAGCACCAGTCTGCGCATGCTCTATGAATTTACGGAAATCGTGCCGCGTCCGAAAATTACCGAAAAGTACCAGTTTGGAGGCCCTCGTTAGCGCAAGGATTTTGCCAGAACAGCTGGCGTAAGTTACATTTTTTAACGAAAGGGGATATTTTCATTTCGGCCCGACACCAATGGCATTTTCTATTGCAGAATGTTGAAAATTAGTGCACACTACCTTCGGTAATTGTTATTCTAAAGGTGTTTCAGGGGGTACTCATGAGCGGAAAAGGGTTGGAATACTGGCGGCGTATGGCCGAAAATGAATGGAGTAACCGCAGCGACACTTTTAAACAATGGGCCGGACGCCATGATGACACTGATTTCTATCCTCCGGAACAGCAACTCAGCGGTGGTGGTTACGCCTCGTCACGTACGCTTGGCGGCCAGGTAGCCCTGAGTCTTCTTCTTGCGTATGGTGAACTGTCCTTCACGACGCATGGTCGTGCCGCAAGGAATCTTGCCGATTCTAAATCAACTTACAATACAATCGAAGATATACTTGACAGGCTGCAAGGCTCATTGAGGGGGCCGCTGTATCGTGATGGTGATTTGTATAACATACTGCATGTCCTTAAGGAGAAAACTGGAAAGGACTATTTGCAATATTTCGATGTGAGAGATAAGCCCTCTCGATTTTTGGGATTTTTCTCTTTCTTTTGTTGCCAGGCTGAGCAACCTCCAAAACATACGCCCATACCGCGTATCGATGCCTTTGCTCTGACTATTCCATGCAGACCTTCGACAGATTATATGATTGATTTGGGCGCCTGCAGCAGGCGAGATCTTGAAAAGATGTTAGTGGCCGGGAAGATTATTCGGACTGGTACAACGGATAGCGACATTCCACTCAATCCGCCAGAACTGAGCATTGAGCATAAACGTGCCATCCTTAAGCGGATAGATTATCTAAAACAGCCGAGTGAAGCGCAGAGTATCTCAGCTCCTGCGTCCACCATAATATAAAGACGCCTCCAGGCAAAGTAGCTGCTGCGCAATATCCTGGATACCCGGGTTCTCGGGGTTCAGGATGCTGGTGTTAACCTCATGAACATCACAAAAACGCGTCACTGAACAGGTTTGCGGAAGGAACGCCTGCCAAAAACAGCCGGGTTTTTAACCGTTGTGTGGTCGCTTTAGGGCCGCACACATAGGCATGCGTGTTTTTGATATCAGATGACAGGCAGGACGCCGCTTTATCAAAAATATCAGCCTCAGGATACAGGCCTTCGCTTTTTAACACACAGGGAAAATAGCTAAAGTTTTCATGCAGTGATGCCAGTGCAAGCAATGCTTGCGCGTAATAAATATCGCCATCCTGAAGGCCGCCATGAATTAACGTAATTTTGCCCGTATGGCGCTCATGCAAGGCCATTTTGACGATAGCCAGTAAAGGCGCCAGTCCGGTGCCGGTTCCAATGAGGAGCATGTCAAATGCGGCGTTATCAGGATTCAGGTAATAGCATTTTCCAAAAGGGCCGCGAATAGTAACCGTTGTGTCGACGGTTGCTGTTGCGCGCAGCCACTGACTCATTCTTCCATCTTCTGTCAGCTTGATATGCAGCTCAATACAGCCATCCTCCGAAGGAATGTTGGCGATGGAATAGCTTCGCGATATCCCGTTGGGATTCGTGAGCGTGAGATATTGTCCGGGTATCCAGCGTTCGAGTTGTCCGGTCAGGAGTTTCATGCATATCACGTTGTGGGTCAGCGGATAGAGCCCGGTAATCATTGCCTCCTGCTCACACTCCGCCGCATCCACGTCTTTCAGGTGCATCATATGCTGAGGCTTTGCCTGACACGCGAGAAAATACCCCTGGGATTTTAACGTCTCTGGGAGACCCTCCTGCCATTCTGGCGCGATTGGACTGTCGCCTGCTTTTATCAGGCACGCCTGGCAAATGCCAGAACGGCAGGCATGCGGGTAATTAACATCATGCCGCAGGAGGCAATCCAGCACGGATTCCCCCGGCATGATTTCAAGAGCCCGATTGTTATAGTGCAGTTCAGTCATGCTGTTATCTGTCTAAAACATCATCACGAACGCTGTTGGCAATGGCCGCGACTTCCTGAATATCTGAATCATGGGCTCCGAGTTCCTGCAGGGTGGCGCCCAAATGTTCAATCACAATATCCACGTGGGAGTCGTTTAATTCGCGCTGGATTAAATGGCGATGACCCTCACGCATGCTTTTTCCGTTATACTGATTGGGGCCGCCAAACACCATGGTCAAAAAGCCTTTTTGCTTGAGAATTTGCTGCTCCATGTCCACATCACTAAAAAAATGACTCACCCGGTCATCGGTCAGCATTTTTCGATAAAAGATATCAACAGCGGCATTCACGGCATTTTGACCACCGAGGCGGGTAAATAAAGATTCAGACATGGTATCCCCCTTAAAGATGTATTTTAAATACATCTTATAAAAGGAAGTGGTAATCGTCAAGCCATGATTGAGGGAGAGAGCGTATGCAGTTAACGCAATTTACAGATTATTCATTGAGAGCATTGATATACATTGCACTGAGAAAAGAGCTTTGCACCATTAACGATATTGCCAGTGCTTATGCCATCTCATCCAACCATTTACTGAAAATCATCCACAATCTGGCAAAGATGGGGGTGATTAAAACCCTTCGTGGCAAAAGCGGTGGGATTATGATGGCGCAAAATCCATCCGATATTAATCTTGGAGAGCTTGTTATCAAACTCGAGCCGAATTTTGATGTAGTACCCTGTTTTAACGCGGACAAAGCCAATTGCTGCATTGCGCCTGCCTGTAAACTAAAACGCATTTTGTTTGAGGCGAAGGAGCGCTTTTTAGACGTTTTAAAAGGATACACACTGGAAGATATTCTGGAAAACGCAATGCCGTTGAAAGCACTGCTGGCCATTGATGAGCGGGCTTAAGTTTTTTCCGAGGGCATATATCGTGACAGATTCCCTGACGCCTGAGCATCGCTCAAGAAACATGGCGGCCATTAAATCAACGAACACACGGCCTGAGATGCTGGTCAGGCGCTACCTGCACGGGCTTGGTTTTCGTTATCAATTGCACCATGCTGATTTACCGGGAAAGCCCGATCTTTTCCTGAAAAAGTATCATACCGCCATCTTCATTCATGGCTGCTTCTGGCACCGGCATGAACACTGTAAATATGCGTATACACCAAAGTCGAATCTGGAGTTCTGGCAAACCAAGTTTCAGAAAAACATTGAAAACGATGCGCGCAAACAGGCGCTACTTCTGGAAGCCGGGATTAACGTAGTGGTTATCTGGGAGTGCGAGATTAAAAACGGGTCGTTTAAACACTGGATTGTGGACGTACTTCAAGAAAATTCTGGAGTAACGCATGACCGTGGCTCGTGAGTATCGATTCCGGGTGAAACTGCACGCCGGTTACCGGGAGCTCCCGATGCTGTAAGCCCATAATTTCCCCATCCATGCTGGTTGCGCTGATGGTCAAACAATCCGGCAAATCATCCCGGCTGACCGCAAGCGAATGGTAGCGCGCCGCTTTAAACGGTGTTGGAATATTTCGGAAAATCCCCTGGCCATCGTGCATAATCAGCGATGCGCGACCGTGCATCGGGGGAGTGGCGCGCTTAATGCGTGCACCAAAGGCCTGAGCAATCGCCTGATGCCCAAGACAGACCCCCAAAAGGGGAATGCATCCCGAAAAGCGGCGAATCACATCAAGCGTGATGCCGGCATCATCAGGTGTGCAGGGGCCTGGTGAAAGCACAATGTGGCTTGGCTGCATCGCTGCAATCGCATCCAGCGAAAGCGCATCATTACGCCTGACATCGGTTTGAAACCCGCACTCCCGAATAAGGCGCGCCAGGTTGTGTACAAACGAGTCGTAATTATCGATGAGTAATATCATGGAGCCTCCCGAGTGCCTCAGCAAGGGGGCGCGCCTTGACGAGCGTTTCCTGGTATTCGCTCTCGGGGCAGGAGTCGGCGACAATCGCGCCTCCCGCCTGAAAATTGACTGTATTACCATGGAGAGTGCAGGTGCGAATGGCAATGGAGGTATCCATGCATCCGTTAAATCCTATAAACCCGAGGCTGCCGCAGTAAATTCCACGGCGTGTGGGTTCTATTTCCGCGATGATTTCCATGGCGCGAATTTTAGGCGCCCCGGTAATGGAGCCTCCTGGAAACGTTGCCTGCAGCAGGTCGAGCGCATCGCAATCGGGGCAGAGTTCTCCTGTTATTACCGAAACCAGATGATGCACAGCGGGATAGGTTTCAAGCCCGCAAAGCGTTGTGACTTTCACGGAATGGTCCTTACAAACCCTTGATAAATCATTACGCAGCAAATCGACAATCATGACATTTTCAGCGTTATCCTTTTCACTGTTTTTAAGCGACTCCGCCAAAGCCCGGTCACTTTCCGGGGTATCGCCGCGGGGGCGCGTGCCTTTGATGGGGCGGGTTTCAACAAAGCCCTGATGCAGGCGCAAAAAGCGCTCGGGGGATGCGGAAACGACTTGAAAATCGCCAAGATTCAAAAAGGCTGCAAAGGGTGCGGGATTGGTGGTTCGAAGGATTTTATAGAGCTCAAAGGGCAAAACCCCCTCCGGCATGCTCCCTGAAAAACGCTGGGAAATATTCGTCTCAAAAATATCCCCGGCAAGGATATAGTCCTGAACACATTTTATCGCCTGAATGTATGCGGCCTTTTCAAAATTAGGCGAATAGTCAGCAGCCACGTTTGCTGCGGTGACCTTTGGATGATAATTTTTGGTGCCCTCGCATTGGATGGCATCAAGAAAATGGTGCAGCCGCTGCAAGGCTCTGGCAGACTGTTTCGCCGGATTTTTTTCAGGATAGCCGGTGGAGACAATCCACGCTTTTTGAAGGACATTATCAAACGAAATCACCACATCATAAAAACCGACCGCCATATCCGGGAATCCCGTGTCATCGAGTGCGTGCATCGGAATTTTCTCAAGGTATTGATACAGGTCATAGGAGAACGCCCCGGCAAGCCCCCCCTGAAACGGCGGCAGGTCTGGAATAAGGGGATGAGTCATTTCATGAAGCTGCGCCTTTAAATACTGAAACGGGTTCTCATGATGCAGCAGCGGCACGCCATCCTGCAACAGCTCTCCATCCTTGACCCATATGACCTGACAGGGCTCCAGCGCAATATAACTGTAACGGCCATAGACAGGATGCTCGAGTGCGCTGTCAAATAAAAATGCCCATTTTTTCTCGTGAAATCGCTCAAAAATCATCATTGGATTTTCAAAGGGTATTTCTTTTATCTGAGGGAGGGTGGTAGATTCCTGCATCATAAGCGTCAATTTTTGGTCAAGCACTGGCGCAGACTTTACCTCAGGACCCTCTGACTGGCAATGCCTGCTTCCTGTGCTACACTCAGATTCTCATCACCAAAAAGCACTGCTGGAAAGGAGTTCCTCATGTCCGTTAAGGCCTATGCCGCCCAATCTGCAACAACCCCGCTTGCTCCATGGACCATTGAGCGCCGCACACCCGGCGCACGCGATGTGGTCATTGATATTCTCTATTGTGGCGTTTGTCATTCCGATTTGCACACGGCACGCGGTGAGTGGCCGGGCGTGCAGTTTCCTTCGGTCCCCGGGCATGAAATTGTGGGTCGGGTGACGGCCGTGGGGAAGGACGTGAAAAAGTTTCGTGTTGGCGAAATCGCAGGTGTGGGCTGTATGGTCGACAGCTGCCGTACCTGCAATTCCTGCAAAGAGCACCTTGAAAACTATTGCGAGGGCCCGGTGGGTGCGACAGGCACTTATAATGGCCCCATGGGTGGCATGGGTCCCAATACCTTTGGCGGTTATTCTGAGTCGATTGTGGTTGACGAAGACTTTGTGCTGCGCATTACCCATCCTGAAAAAGACATCGCCGCCGTTGCACCGCTTTTGTGCGCCGGTATCACCACCTATTCGCCGCTTCGCCACTGGAAAGTGGGCCCCGGTAAAAAAGCAGGCGTGGTCGGTATCGGGGGCCTTGGTCATATGGGCATAAAACTGGCGCGCGCCCTTGGCGCACATGTGGTGGCGTTTACCACCTCGCCATCCAAGATTGAAGATGCGCTGGCGCTTGGCGCGCATGAGGTGGTCGTGTCAACGGATAATGCGCAGATGGCAGCGCACCACAGGAGCTTTGATTTCATCCTGAATACGGTTGCGGCTCCGCATAATCTCGATACATTTGTTGCTCTCCTGAAACGCGATGCCACCATGACACTCGTAGGCGCACCGGCAACCCCGCATCCGACGCCGAATATCTCAAATCTGGTGTTTGGTCGCCGCTCCATTGCCGGCTCGTTGATTGGCGGCATTGCTGAAACGCAGGAAATGCTTGATTTCTGCGCAAAGCACGGTATCACGGCTCACATTGAAGAGATAGCCATGCAGGACATTAATAAAGCCTACGACCGAATGCTGAAAAGCGATGTCAAATACCGTTTCGTCATTGACATGAAGACGCTTCGCGACTCGAAGTAAGGCCGTTTCACGGTTTATACGGAGAGCGATTCATAGGGTAACCTTTTGTCTTTTTCACCCGCAGGCGTTGGTATTTTCTGGAAAATGCGATTGAGGTTACGGTTATCAATCGCTTCACCGTCGGCACTCAGGCGATGTGCCGACATGTTATAGATATGCAGCGTCACGCTGACACCCTCACCTAATCCCTTGCGCCGTTTGAGCTGGTGGACAAAATTGTCCTGCAGATTATCGGTACTGGTATGAAAGCGATGGCGGTCGGCGCGGCGGACACAGCGGGCGTGGGTGTCTGATTCGGCCTCGTAATATTTTTCACTGACCACGCCCTGAAGAACGGTAACAGCGCCTCGGTAACTGTGGTCGTGAATGGAGGTTTTCTGCTTTTCTCCGAGCGCGAATACCCAGATGGACACGGGGTCTTTGGAGTTTTGATTGTCATAGAGGAGATAGCGGCTCGCACCAGCTGTGGCGGATGCGTGTGCCGTGTAGACGGAAGTGTCCACAACCAGTCTGCCTTCTGCAAGCATCATTGGGAGTGACGTGGCAATGCTTTTGAAGGACACATCATCAAGGCCTGCGATGGCCTCTGCAATCGCGAGGCGGTTGCTGGCTAAAATCACTTCCTGTGACACCATATCATGCTCCTTTGGGTAAAACGCGGTGGCAGAAAGGTTTTATCATGCCGCAAAACCAACGTTTCGGAAATCATTCTGACTAGACACTATTTTTGTATATCACCTGAAAAAATACCTTCACCACTGGTATTTGCCGCGTTTGAAACGTTACTATTATGCTTTGTTCGATATGGAGTTTAGCGTGGAATCCTTAATAACCCTGGGGCTTCTTGCCCTTTTTGCAGTCATTCTGGTGCTTGCCGGCGTTAAAGCCGTGCCGCAGTCCGAGGAATGGACGGTGGAGCGTTTTGGCCGATATACACATACTCTGGCACCGGGGCTCGCGCTAATCATTCCTTTTATTGACCGTATTGGTTATCGTGTTAACAAACGCGAGCGTGTACTTGATATTCCGCCGCAGGAAATTATTTCTTCAGATAACGCGATGGTCACCATTGACGCCGTATGCTTTTTCCAGGTGGTGGATGTGGCCAAATCGGCCTATCAGGTGGAAAACCTTGAACTCGCCATTCGTAACCTGACCATGACCAACATCCGTACAGTTCTTGGTTCGCTGGAGCTCGATGCCATGTTGAGTCAGCGCGATGGCATCAACAACAAGCTGATGCATGTGGTGGACCAGGCAACGTCTCCGTGGGGTGTTAAAGTGACCCGTATCGAGATTCGTGACATTCGACCGCCGAAAAATCTTGTGGATGCGATGGCCAACCAGATGAAAGCCGAGCGGGAAAAGCGCGCCGCGATTTTGTCGGCAGAGGGCGACCGACAGGCAGAAATTTTGCGGGCAGAAGGCCTGAAGCAGGGGCAGATTTTAGGCGCCGAGGCGGACCGGCAGCAGGCGTTTCTTGCAGCCGAAGCCCGCGAGCGTACCGCCGAAGCGGAAGCGAATGCCACCCGCATGCTGTCAGAAGCAATTGCTGCGGGTAACATGAACGCCGTTAACTACTTCGTTGCTGAAAAATACCTTAGAGCACTGGAAGCCATCGGGCGCGGCGAAAATGCAAAAACCGTCTTCCTGCCCATGGAGGCGAGCGGCATTCTTGGCGCGCTTGGCGGTTTGAAAGAAATGTTGAAAGAACAGCCCGGGAGATAATCTATCATGCAATGGATAGTATACTGGCATTGGCTGGCACTCGGGTTCGTGCTGATTATCGCAGAATCGCTTGGTGCATCGGGATTTCTGGTTGCACTGGGAACCGCCGCCTGGGTGACGGGGGCGCTGACATGGATATTCGCGTTGTCCTGGGAGTGGCAGCTTATCCATTTTTCCCTGTGGTGTCTGGTGTCGGGCTATGTCTGGTGGCGTATTTTTCGCCGGGAGCGAAACCAGTCTGCACCTTCACTCAACCGCCCTCTGGAAGCCCTCGTGGGGCGGGAGGCGACCCTCGTTCGCGCCATTGAAAACGGGGAAGGCGGCATTCGCCTCAACGATGCCAGCTGGCTTGTGACAGGACCTGATTTGCCCACCGGTACCCGCGTGCGAGTAACGGGTGTCAGTGGCGGTCTGCTGGTCGTTGAGGCGCTGTCTTCAAGCCGCGAATAGCCCCGCAATGACTGCGCCAGTCTACTGGGTGTACATCCTTGAATGTGAAAATGATTCACTCTACACTGGCTACACGACTAATCTTTTACGCCGTTTCGAAGAGCATAAGCGCGGTATCCGCTGCCGCTACACCCGCAGCTTTAAACCGCGCGCCATTGCAGGAGCATGGTATACGGAAGACCGCGGGCAGGCGCTTTCCATGGAACGGTTTTTAAAAAGCCTTGGGAAAGCGCAGAAGCTCGCGTTTATTACCGCCCCTGAACGGCTGGTCGAGCATTTCGCACACAGAGGCCCCGTCCTCATCTGGGAGGAGCGGGACAGACAGGAGGTTGAAAATGGCACACAAGGAATGGCCGGCGAATGACTATGCGGTCGGTTCTATCATTCAGGCAACGATATCTGACGAGTATACCCGTACACTGTCTATCCCGGAAACGGCAAGGGTGCTCGATGTGGGCTGCGGTGATGGTGCCTACTCGCGTAAAATTCTTGTGAAAGTTCCGCGTGGGGAAGTGCTGGGCGTAGATGCTTCTGCCAACATGCTGAAGCTGGCGCGTGAAGTGTCGCGCGAATTCCCTAATTTTTCGGTGCGTGAGGCGGATATTACCGCGCTCGATATGTACGATACGTTCGACCAGGCCGTCTCATTCTGGTGTCTGCAATGGGTACAGGACATCCGGGCCGCTTTTGAGAGCATCATGCATGCGCTGGTGCCTGGTGGAAAGCTCCTGGCGCTGCTGCCGGCCGGACATGATCCCTATATTCTTGGGTACTATGCGCTGCGCGATTCGGGAGAGTTTCCACAACTTGCGCATTTTGTGCCGCCCATGCGTTATGAGCTTCTTGAGAATCTGCAGGCGATGCTCGCTTCCATTCCCTGTCGACGGCTAACGGTTGAACGCACCTCGCATACGGTGACCTTGCCATCGCTGGATACTTACCGAAAATTTGTCAACGGACTGGCGTTTTACCACGGACAGATGTCAGAGGCAGAGGTGCACGCCATTAACGAGGCGCTGGTTGCCCATTTTGACGCGGAGTGTCGCCAGCAATTTGCAGGTGAGTATCGATTTTACATCGATACGCTGGTCGTGACGGGCGAAAAATAGAATGCCATCATCACGAGGCGTTCATCAGAATGTATTCAGGGCGTGTCATCAATCGAGTTTTTCACTTCAAAAAATGAGGACACGCCCTAATTGATGACATGCTCCTTAGGGGATGGCTGTGGTGAGGTTAACAGCACGGTCCTTGCCAGCTTTTCACGGAGCAGAGCCCCCAAATCACTGGTACCCAGCTTCTGATGCTGTTGCAAAAACTCTTCAATAAAGGCTTTTGACATCTCAGGCTCTTGTTTTTGCAATGCTTTAAATAAGTTCTTAGCCATGAGGCGGGTTGTAGAGCGTGTAAAGAGCCTCGAGCCTATGGGAGAGGGGTGTGTTTCCAGCCAGCTGCGTATCAATTGCAGACATTGAATTTTAAGGATTTCGCAAGCGCTTTTACCTTCAAGGCTAAGCTGGTAGAACTCTTTGCCCATATGTCGGTCATTAACGTGAATGACAGTCAGCGGCACAGGTAATTTGTTTTTGTAGGGTGTTATCGCATAAATCGCATCTTTCAAATCATCTGCAACCACAATCTTTGAAGTATGCTGTAAGTGGTTTTGTAAAAACAGTTCAAACATGAGCGCTTTGACATGTGGAAGCTGTCTGATATTTGTATGGCGGGTGGCAATGAGCTTCATAAGCATGGATTTATTGAATACCTTATTGGCATCCTCTGTGCACGCATTGGCAAAAGCCTGTCCGGGAGACGCGGAATATTCAAGCGTATCGAAGAGAGCTTCTATGGCTTTATAAGAAGCTAAAAAATTTGAAAAAAAGGCTTCAAACGCTTCTCCATGAAACACATTCGTCCATTCGCGGCGCAGGTCTTTCATGAATGCATCGGCACTTTCCAGGTCAATCTTGTCCCATAAGAGATCCATCGGGGCCATTACCCCATGAACGGTAAAATGCTCAGATTCAAGCATTGCAATCAAGCGCCGTCTATCTTGCATACGGTCCTGAGTGAAGAGCATATCGGTAAAGAAGTAGACATCTGTAATGCCCGCTGCCTTTAATGAACTTAACAAGTCATGGTTAATTTCGTCATCTTTGTTAAAAACCACGGTATGATCGACATCCAACAAAGCAAAAGCGGTTTTTTCTGGACTGGCTGCCATGCGTATTCCTTATGATAACGGGCATTAAATGTGTTTAAATTATACAATAAGAATTCTTAAGCGAAGCTTAGGGTGTGGTCCTCATTGCATGATGTGGAAGCGAAAATGTGGCGGTTTGGTGTCACCTTATGGAATGAGGTCATGTAAAGGTCTGCGCTTACAAGGCGTTTAAGAACCGTGTTAACCACCAGGCTCGGCGGACAGACGGATTTGACAAACCCGCATGCAGCTTGGTAAGGTGGGGGCTTGTGAGTTTAAAATATAGACATCAACCGCCATCATGTATCTGTTATCGTCACCTTACAGTCATACTGCATGCACCGCATCCGCTGCGGGCAATGTCTGCCACATTATTCAAACCTCCTCTTTCCCCTGGGGTGGTTGATACGTGTCCGCACCTCTCCAGGGGAGAGGTGCCGCGGATGCTGACTCGACCTGTCCCTGTCTGATTTTGGAGAACATTCATGATGCAAGCGCAATCTGAATCTGCCCCCGTTTTAACAAAAACGACCGCCTGGCCCTACATCCTCTGGCTGTTTCCGGTGCTCTTTTTTGCCTATCAGTTTATTTTGCGTCTGTGGCCCGGGCTGATGATGCACCCCATCATGCAGCAGTTATCCATTGATGCCAGCCAGTTTGGGTTAATTGCGGCCTTTTATTACTACGGTTACGCAGGCATGCAAATTCCGGCGGCACTGTTGCTCGAGCGTTTTGGCGTTGCGCGTGTGATGTTTGGTTTTGCCCTCCTTTGTGCCATTGCCACCGCCATGTTTACCCTGAGCAACAGCCTCTGGCTCTCGTGTCTCAGCCGATTTTTGGTCGGCGCGGGTTCGGCAATTGGGTTTCTCGGTGTGTCTCAGGTGATAGCCCACTGGTTTCCAAAAGCGCACTTTGCGCGCATGACCGGTTTTTCTTTCTCGCTTGGCCTGATGGGCGCTGTTTATGGCGGCAAGCCGGTAACACTCTTGATTGATGCATGGAACTGGAAGCAGGTGGGACTGATGCTGGCCGTGGCCGCTTTTGTGATTGGCAGCCTTATCTGGATAGTGTTCAGCATGCGCCGCACGCATGCTCCACGCGATACAGCCGGTGCATCGATGACGCTGTCAGATTTTCGCCCGCTGCTTGCTTCTCGTGAGCTGTGGCTGCTCGCACTTGCGAATCTCCTGATGGTGGGAGCACTCGAGGGCTTCAGTGATGTGTGGGGCGTACCCTGGCTCACTGTTAAATATGCGCTTAATCGCGCGGATGCGGCACAGCTCGTATCTTTTGTATACATTGGGATGCTCTTTGGCGGTCCGCTGCTTGCGACATTGAGCCTGCGTTTTGGCAATCTCGCTGTCATTGCACTCTCCGGCGTCGGGATTGCGCTCATTTTCTGCGCGTTGCTGCTCTCGGCAACCATGCCACTCTGGGAGCTTGCGGTACTCTTTTTTGTCATGGGGCTTTTATGCTGTTACCAGGTGATAGTGTTTGCCGCGGGTGCAGAGGCGGTACGTGCGGAGTACCTCGGTGTCTGCATCGCTTTTCTTAACTGCATCAACATGCTTGGCGGGTCTTTTTTTCATACCGTTACCGGGCGACTGCTCGACCGCTTCTGGAATGGCGCACTGAGTGTGGACGGCATACGCCTCTACAGCGTTGAGGCGTATCGTCAGGCATTGATGGTGATTCCGTTATGTGCACTCCTTGGTGTTTTACTCGTTGTGTGCCTCGCGTGGCGCTCGCGTCTCAGTGGAAGATGCGCGTTAAACGGGGTATGATGAGCCTCTTTAAGACGATGCAAAGAGGGGAAGCACATGCGCCTTGCATTTTTCAGCACGCTGCTGTTGCTTGCGGTTTCTGTCAGCGGGTATGCATTGGATAACGACTACCGTTCGCAGGTTCAGCAGCGCATCGCGCCCATTGGTCAGGTGCAGGTTGAAGGAGCGGATGTGCCTGCACAACCTGTCACGGTGGCTGCATCTCCTGCGGTGGAAAAAGCTCCCGGGGAGGCGACCTATTCGCAGTATTGCGCCGTTTGCCACCGAGACGGTATTGCCGGGGCGCCGCGCTTTCAAAATGCCGGTGACTGGGGGGCGCGTTTCAAGGAAAAAGGGCTGGATGGCCTGCTGCAATCATCCATTAAAGGCATTAACGCCATGCCGGCGCGTGGCACCTGCAATGACTGCACCGATGCCGACTTGAAAGCAGCCATCGAGTACATGTTGCCAAAATCATGAAGCGATTTCAGGCACTGTCACCAGACGTCCTGCTGACAGGAATCTCAGCGCTGATGCTCGCCGCATCCTTCTGGTTTCAGTATGTACAGGGACTCTCGCCCTGTCCGCTTTGTATTATGCAGCGACTCTGTGTGGCGCTGCTGCTGCTTTCAGGACTTGTCCTTAGTGTGTCAAAACGGCCGATGCTGCGCGCGTTTTTGTGGCTTTTTCAAACCTTAATGGCTCTTGCCGGTATTTTTTTTGCCGCACGTCAGCTGTGGCTCCAGTCACTGCCTCCCGCAAACCTGCCGGCATGCATGCCGGATTTGTCGCTTCTCCTTCGCTATTTTCCGCTGCAGGATGTTTTGCATGCACTCTTCTGGGGTTCTGGAGATTGCGCGGAGAAAGAATGGTCTTGGCTCGGCATCTCCATGCCCGGGTGGGTGCTTTTTTATTTTGTCGGCGTAGTGCTCGTGAGCGCAGTGTTTTTTGCGCGTGAGACAGGGCACAAAAAACGTTGAGAGCCCCCGTATATGCCGTTTGGTGAACGCAACTGAACCGTTACATGGCAGTCTTCATTTTCCCATCTATACTCAAAAAAAACCAACATGGAGGGTTAGGGGATGGAAACTGGAGCGAAAAAGGGAAAGCCTCTGCGTAAAACATCGGTGAAAAAACCCCGTAAAGAAAAAAATATCATGGGCCCTCAAAATTCGGCCCTGGCAAGCCAGAATCCTGACCGACTAAACCCGCCTGTCACAGATGCAGGTACCCTGCCGAACCTGAAATGGTCTTTTACAGACAGTCATATGCGGATTGAAGATGGCGGATGGGCACGGCAGACGACTATCCGCGAATTGCATATCGCCAGTGAAATTGCCGGCGTCAACATGCGCCTTGAGGCGGGTGCCATCCGCGAATTGCATTTTCACAAGGAAGCTGAATGGGCATACATGCTTAAAGGCGGTGCCCGTATTACGGCAGTCGACCAGGAATACCGCACCTTTGTCGATGATGTTTATGAGGGCGATCTCTGGTTCTTCCCGGCGGGTATTCCGCATTCCATTCAGGGGCTTGCCGATGACGGCTGTGAATTTTTGCTGGCATTTGATGACGGGCATTTTGACGAGAATGCCACCTTTCTCGTAAGTGACTGGTTTGCGCATACTCCGAAAGAAGTGCTGGCTAAAAACTTTAATGTTCCCATGAGTGCGTTTGACAACATTCCCGAAAAAGAGCTCTATATTTTCAAATCAGACGTTCCTGGTCCACTGACGGCAGAACGGCTCAAGGGTGCAGGTCCTGTTCCCAGATGGTTCAGCCACCGCATGATGGCACAGGCGCCTATACGCACGAAAAGCGGTACCGTGCGCATTGCCGATTCCCGTAATTTTCCAGCGGCACAAACCATTGCTGCAGCCCTTGTGGAAATTGAACCAGGCGGCATGCGGGAGCTCCACTGGCATGCCAATGGGGACGAATGGCAGTATTATCTCTCAGGACAGGGCCGCATGACCGTCTTTGCTTCCGGCGGAACTGCCGCGACCTTTGACTATCGCGCGGGCGATGTCGGTTATATCCCGAAATTCATGCCCCATTATGTGGAAAATACCGGTAAAACGACCCTGCGGTTTTTGGAGTTGTTCCGAAGCAATCATTTCGAAGACATCTCGCTTGCGCAATGGCTCGCACTGACACCCCATGAGCTGGTTCGGGCACATCTGCATATTGATGAGTCGGTCCTTGCCAAAATTCCGAAACATGAAACCCCGATTGTTCCGGATTAATCATGGAAAATACCGGCACCTTGTGTGATAACCGGCATTTTGGCAGTCCATGGTGGCGCAGCATCCGCATCGTGGGGCCCGGGGCACTCGTTGCCGTGGGCTACATTGACCCCGGGAACTGGGCAACCGGCCTCGCGGGTGGCTCCACGGCCGGATATGCTCTCCTGTTTGTCGTGCTGATGTCGAGCATCATTGCCATGCTGTTGCAAATCATGTGCGCACGCCTCGGCATCGCTACAGGCATGGATCTCGCTCAGGCATCCCGCGAAGCGTGGCCACGTTTTGCCTTACCGGGCTGGATTGTGGCCGAACTCGCGATTATTGCGACCGATCTCGCTGAAGTACTGGGTGCGGCCATTGCCCTGCAACTGTTATTCGGCATGCCCATCGCGCTCGGAGTGATTCTCACCACGATGGATGTCTTACTGCTCCTGGCGCTCGAGCGATGGGGCTCCTCGCTGCTCGAGCGACTGGTCGCGTCCTTTCTTTTCCTGATAGCCGCAGGATTTGCCTACGAGCTTATCCTCGCGCGCCCGGCTTTTTATGACGTTCTGCATGGCTTTTTGCCTTCCCGCACGCTGATACAGGATTCGGGCATCCTCTACCTTGCCATCGGCATTGTGGGCGCTACCGTCATGCCTCACAACCTGTATCTGCATTCCAGCCTCGTAATCCGTCAGGCAGCCGGCGCTGATAAACGGAAAGCGGCATGGCTCGCATCGCTCAATACCATCATCTCGCTGGCATGTGCCTTAGTCCTGAACGCGGCACTGGTGATACTGGCAGCGAGTACCTTTCATCATGCGAGTATTACGGATGTGGCAGACCTTTCAACGGCACACGGTCTGCTGGCGCCGCTGCTCGGTACGGGAATGGCCGCAACGGTTTTCGCCATCATGCTGCTGCTCTCAGGGCAAAGTGCCACCATTACAGGCACCATGGCAGGCCAGGTTGTGATGTCGGGATTTGTGCGCCTGCAGATGAAGCCCTGGAAACGCCGCCTGCTGACACGTACGCTCGCACTCTTTCCAGCGCTGCTGACCATCTACTGGTTTGGCGAATCATCCATCACCTGGCTGCTGTTAAGCTCTCAGGTCTTTCTGAGCTTTCAGCTGCCGTTTGCCATGCTGTCCCTCTTGATGTTGAGTTCAAATAAAAGTCGGATGGGGGAACTGGTAAATACCCGCTCCATGCAGTGGTTTGGATGGATAAGTGCGGTGATTATTCTGGCGGCAAACGCCATCCTCATTAAGGAAATTGTTTGTGCCGGGTGATGTGCCTTACTTATCTGTACGAGATGAAGCCTCCACTCACCAATACAGGCTGACTGCCTTTTGTTTCAATGCTGGCCAGCAAGCCGCATTCGGGCTATGATACGCGATTTTTCTTACGGTATTTTTTGCATGCCTGCCTTTCGCTGTGAAGTGCTCTGTGTTCATGCACACACCCGCGCGCGTGTCACCCGCGTGCACACGCCGCACGGCACTTTCGACACCCCCGTATTTATGCCGGTGGGAACGCGTGCCGGTGTTAACAACATGACGCCCGGCGAACTTCGTGCAGCCGGCAGCCAGATAATTCTTGGCGGTAATACTTACCATATGCTGTGTGCGCCAGGGATGGACGTCATTCGTGGCGCTGGTGGGATGCATCAGCTGATGGGCTGGAACGGGCCAATGCTCACGGATTCCGGCGGTTTTCAGGTGTTCAGCCTTTCCAAAAATCAGGAAATCTGCACCATCAATGAAACGGGGGCGCACTTTGTGATTCCCGAAACCGGCCGCCACATCCACATGACCCCGGAGATGTCGCTCGCCACCCAAAAAACCATCGGGGCCGACATCATCATGGCCTTTGATCAATGCACACCCGATGCGGCCACGCGCGATGAAGCACAACACATTCTGACGCGCACGCACCGCTGGCTGATGCAGTCCATTGCATACCAGGAGGCGCATCCCTGTTCAGATTATGGTCTGGAGCAGGCGCTTTTTGGCATCATCCAGGGCGGACAGTTTGCCGATTTGCGCCGTGAGAGCGCTGAGTTTGTAGCACACTCAGGTGTGGATGGGGTTGCCATTGGCGGCGAAACCGTGGGCTTTAATATGCCGGCCACGGTCGATGTCTTGCGTGCCGTCCACGATTTGCTGCCCGCGCACACATCGCGCTACACCATGGGTGTGGGCATGTCGCCGCAGGATTTGCTCGATGTCGTGGCCGAGGGGGTCGATATGTTTGACTGTGTAGCTCCGACACGCAACGCCCGTCACGGTGCACTATATTCTGGCAGGCTGGTTGCAGATGGGAACTGGCTGCGTTTTGCCAGTGATTTTGATCAGGGTCGGCTGCACATCAAAAAAGCCTGTTTTGCCAGTGATAAAGACCCCATCATGCCCGGCTGCACCTGTTATACCTGTACCCATTATTCCCGCGCCTGCCTGCATCAGCTCTTTAAGCAGAAAGCCATTGCATTCAGCGCGCTGGCCAGTATTCACAACGTGCATGTGCTGCATGCGGTTTGTACGGGCATGCGTGAATTAATTCTCAAAAACCCCCAACCTTCAGAGGAGCACCCATGATTCGAATTCATACGAGCAAAGGCGATATCGTGTTAAAGATGCATCCGGAAACAACCCCCAACACGGTGGCTAATTTTCTGGAATACGTGAACAGCGGATTTTACACGGATACCATTTTTCACCGTGTTATTAATGGTTTCATGATTCAGGGCGGCGGTCTTACTGAGGACATGGAAACTAAATCCACCAACACCCCGATTGAAAACGAAGCGGCGAATGCAAAACCTAACAAACGCGGTACCATCAGTATGGCGCGTACGGGCGATCCGCATTCAGCAACCGCGCAGTTTTTTATTAACCTTGTGGACAACAGTTTTCTGAATTTCCGTGATGCCAATCCGCAGGGATATGGGTATTGCGTATTTGGTGAAGTGGTTGAGGGCATGGACGTGGTTGATGCCATCGCCAAAGTTGCTACCACCAACCGCCGCGGACACTCCGATGTGCCAGCTGAGGCGGTGGTGATTCACAGTATTTCAGAAGAAAAAAGCGCATAATGCCCTTTTGCACACGTGTCCCTCTTATGCCAGCAGGGATGCGTGTGCGGTTTCTCGATGCAGGCAGATGACGAGGAGTCCAATCGCTGCAAATGCCATGACATAAAATGCCGGCGCGTACGGATTGCCGGTATATTCCACGAGCGCGAACGCCACCATTGGCAGGGTGCCTCCAAAAAATGCCTGACCAAGGTTATAGCCAGCAGCAACGCCCGTTGCCCGCATGGCGGTTGGAAACATTTCCGCAAGCATGGTGGGTACAGTCGCGTTGAGTGGCGCGAGAAGTGCAGCAAACACCATGGCCGCAGACAGTACGTACCACCAGTTTTTTTCCAGCAGCAACCAGAAAAGCGGAAAAATAAGCACGCATAGCCCAAGAGCGCCTGCGAGGAAGACCGGCCTGCGTCCGAGCTTATCAGAGAGCCATCCCATGACCGGGATGAGCAGCGTGAGAGTCAACATCCCAATAACGTTGACAGTTAAGGCTTCTGAAAGTGCAAACTTGCGCGTTTCAACCAGAAACGAGGTCAGCCATGCAATCAGCAGGTAATTGCCGATTGCGAGAATGCCCGTTAAGAGGATTGCAAAGAGCAGCTCCTGGCGGTGGGTACTGAGCAGGCTTCGAATGGGTGATGTTTTTTCATGGCGGTTGTCGGCAAAGACTGCCGGGTCAATGCTTTTAAGGCGCATATAAATGCCAATGAGCCCCAGCAACGCTCCAAAAAGATAAGCAAGGCGCCAGCCGATATTCAGCATGAAGTTCGCGCTGAAGGCGTGGCTCAGGAGAGACGCCACGAGGGCGCCGACAAGGGTTCCGATGAAAGCGGTGGTGAGAATAAGGCTGCCTGCGAATCCGCGGCGTTTCTCAGACATGTGTTCGATGAGAAACGTTGTCGAACCCGGGAGTTCCGCGCCAACGGCAATTCCCTGAACCATGCGAAGCCCCACAAAGATCAGCGGTGCCATCATCCCCATTTCGTTAAAACCTGGCAGGAGTGCAATAGCCAGCGTGCTTGCGGTCATGGTGCAAACGGAAATGATCAGCGCCTGTCGCCGTCCAAGCCGGTCAGCATACAGCCCGAGCAGTATGCCACCAAGGGGGCGCACCAGAAACCCAAGCGCGAATACGGCAAAGGTCGCAAGCAGCGAGAGAAAGGGCACTTCCATCGGGAAAAAATAGCGGGCGAAGAGCGGGGCAAAGTTTGCATAAAGCAGAAAGTCATACCACTCAAGCGCGTTGCCATAAAGGCCTGCAAAAACACTGCGTTTTTCGTCTGAAGTCATTGGGTCCATCCCTTAATAGAAGGCGAAAATCCTTTAAAAAATCTGTCGTTTATAACCCATCACGGGGGGGGCGCGCCAGTGCCGAATAGTCAAAACGTGGAATTTCGAGGTGAAAAAAGATGGCAAGCAGGCGTGTAATGAAGATGAATGCCATGGTGACGGCCACGTTAAGGTGATGCGCCAGATGAAAATGAACCAGCGTGATATAAAGCGCGGAACCTGCGAGTGCAATTACCGCGTAGAGTTCGCGGCGCAGTACCAGCGGGATGTCGTTACAGAGTATGTCGCGCAGCATGCCGCCACAAATACCGGTTATCATGCCGCTGACAATACCGATGGCGGGACTCATACCAAGGTTCAGCACTTTTTCCGTTCCAAGAATCACAAACACGGCAAGCCCCAGGGCATCCAGTACCAAAAAAGCCGTGCGCAGGCGCGAAAGTGAGCGGGCCATGATAATGGTGATAACGGCAAAGGCCGAGGTGTACAGAAGGTACTCAGGATTAGTCACCCAGATAGTGGGGTGCGTATTGAGCAGGACATCGCGCACCGTACCGCCACCCAGAGCGGTTATGGCTGCAATCAGAATGACCCCAAAAAAATCCATCTGTTTGCGCCCGGCTGCAATGGCGCCGGTCATGGCTTCCACACAGATACCAAGAATAAACAACGCCTGCAGGGTCATGAGAGCTTCTGTGAAAATTATTGCGCATCATAGCATAAAAGCGGGTAACCATTCACCATGTTCACCGAAAAGCCATATTTGGCGCATCTTGTGTGAACGCATTACAAAAAACTGCTCACATACCGGTGTATGCTGCGCTTTTTTTGTAATGCGTTCGCACAACCTGCACTCAAATCTGACTTTTCCCCTAAAGCATTCAAAATGTGGTGAATAGTTACAAAAGCGGTAAGGCGTCCTGCGGCCTGTCCGCAGAACGCCTCACCTTCAGGCTTCGGCAGGCAGCGGAACGTTGAAATATTTCGCCGAAGAAAATGCGATATCCACAATGCGCTCTGACTGGGAATCTTCGACTTCAAGATTCGCGAGGTCATTCACGAGATCGGACAAAAACAGAGGGATATTCATGGACGGAGGTGCCACGGCACAGAGTGCCACCGCGCGCCGAAATACATGATGCAGTACGGTTTTGTCGATGACGAGGCTGTTTGGCGGGATTTGAAACGTGCCGGCCAGTTCGCCAAAGAGCAGCCAGCCTGGAGCGACTCCGAGTTTCAAAGCAATTTCCAGCACTTTGGACGGATCGGGAATCGTTTCACCACGCAGGTATTTGCGGCAGATTTGTACGGAGTGCCCGCTGATTTCAGCAAGCTTGTGGATGCATACACCCGAAGTAGAACGTTGCGACTGGTGGCCACACGCAAGCATGGCGTCTTTAAGCCTTGCAGCAAATGCTGCTGGAAGTACGGTTGGGTCCATAATGATTGACTGTATATCGATAAGGGAGCTGCAGTCTATCAAACATCAACAGTTGATGCAAACGCAATAAAAACGAAATCAAAAGTTTCTTTTCGTTATGAATATTGACATCCCGTTCTCTATCGCTATAATGCCCCCCGAAGCCGATGGAAAACGCTTCGAGAGTCCAAAATCCGGGTAGCTTTCTCCTCCGCGAGGAACGCAGAGGGGAAGCTGCCCACATGGAAGTACGGTGGTTGTCACGGCAGTCCACCTCGCGAAATAACCCTGGGCCTGAATCACCGGCGATTCGGGCCTTGTCTTTGTAATTTCTAAAGTGAACTATACTCTAAGCCATGGGTTCCTTTTATTAATCCAGGATACGTTTCGCTGAGTGTCTTCGTTTTGGAGAGAGCGACAGCCATGACAGAGAATGAATCACGCAAAACGCTTCATCCGATTATTCTGCTGGACTATGTTCCACGGGTTGTTGGGCATATTCTGCTGTGTATCGTACTGATTATCACCATTGCCAGTCAGGGGAGAGAAATCTCGGATGCCGCGATGCTCTTTGTCTTCCTGGAAGCCCTGGTCTGGCCTCATATTGCATTATTTCTGTCATGGCGCAGCCCAGATCCTAAAAAAATGGAATATCGCCTGCTGCTGCTCGACTCCTTGATAGCCTGTATCTGGATTCCGTATGTACATTACAGCTTTTGGCCATCTATTACGGTTGTTGTTGCCACCCTTATGGCCATACTGTGCGTTGGCGGCTGGAAACTCGGGCTCAAGAGTCTTTTTGCCAACGCGGTTGGAGTATTAATTGGTGCCTCAATATTCGAGCATCAAGTCGATTTAAACAGCAACCTTACCATTTCAATCAGTTGTGCCAGTGTGATAATTCTTTTCTCTGCCACAACAGGGTATATGACCTATTACCGTGCACGGATAACAAAGAATATACGTAACGCGTTAAAGGCGGTTAATGCTGAAAAGGACTTCTTAATTGGGGCACTCAATGCATCCAAAGACGCGCTCGAAGAATCTTTAAATGAACTTAGACAGTCAAAGGCACAACTGGTTCAATCTGAAAAAATGGCGGGTATCGGGCAGCTGGTGGCTGGAATCAGTCATGAAATAAATACTCCAGCCGGAGCCATCGCGGCCGCCATTGATGAAATTAATTCAGATTATGTGACTTTGCTGAAAGCGCTGATGAACATTGTTAAATCCATCCCGCTGGAGCTGCAAACCACGTATTTTGAAATCTGTAATAAGACGCTCGTCATCCCAAATGAATTTAATACCATGGAAATTCGAAAAATTGCTTCTGAAATTGAAGGTGAGCTTTCAAAAAATAATATCAGTGACTGCAGGATGCTGTGCAAAAATTTGGCGTCAATCGGTTTTCATGCGGAAAATGTTGATGAAATGATGCCATTAATCAGCTCTGAATTTAGAAGCGAGATATTCGAATCCATTTTTATGCTTGGAATGACACGCATTCATACCAGAGACATCAAAATTGCCATTGAAAAAATTCTATCACTGGTTAAAGCCTTAAAACTTTTTTCTCGCTCAGATCAGGAGCAGTATACCTGCACTGATTTGCATGAGGACATGGATACCACCCTGATGATTCTTAAAAACAGACTAAAACAGGGTGTAACGGTCATTAAGGAATTTGACGTGATTCCAAAAGTCGAATGCATTGCAGAGCGACTGAATCAGGTGTGGCTTAACATGATTAACAACGCGATTGAAGCAATGAAAGGCAAGGGTACGATTATTATACGCATCAAGCCGTATGGCGATGAGCATGTATGCATAGAGTTTGAAGACGATGGACCCGGTATTCCTTCAGATGTCCTCCCCAGAATTTTTGAAGCATACTATACCACTAAACCAAAAGGTGAAGGTACGGGGCTTGGTCTTTATATTTCACACGATATAATCACACATCATGGCGGAAGTATTGATATAGAAACCAGTGAAAAAGGAACTCTTTTTCGAATCGTAATTCCTATCAAAGAGACGATAAAAAATGAACAGCCAGACGATCAAGAAACCCACGATAATCTGCGTGGATGATGAGAAAATCATACTCGACGCACTGAATCGTCAGCTTCAACGACATTTTGGCGATCAGTATGAATATGAATTTTGCGAAAGTGCAGAGGAAGCGCTGTCACTTATTGAGGAATTAACTCAGGACGATTATAAGGTTATCATGGTGATTTCCGATCAGATTATGCCCGGAATCTCTGGTGATGAGTTTCTTATCAATGTCCAGCAAAAGTACCCCGACACCATAAAAATCCTGCTGACCGGGCAGGCGTCACTTGACTCAGCCATTCAGGCAATTAATAAAGCAAACCTCTACCGCTACATTAAAAAACCATGGAATGAAAGTGATTTTTTACTGACGGTTGCCAAAGGACTGCAGGAATACAACTTATTGGAGTGTACGATAAAACAGGCTGAAGTGTTTGAAAAATTTTTCCCTAAAAAATTTCTCGAGTGTCTTTCAAGAAAAGATATTCTTGACGTGCAACTTAGCGATCATGCTCAGCTGGAAATGAGCATCATGTTTACTGACATTCGTCACTTTACAACAATTTCCGAGTCCATGGGGCCTGAAGAAAGTTATTCGTTTATCAATAATTATCTCAGCTATGTCGAGCCCGTCATACAGCAAAACAATGGCTTTGTGGAAAAGTATCTGGGCGATGCGGTTATTGCGTTATTTCATCATGCAGATGATGCCTTGAAAAGCGCGGTAGATTTGCAACTGGCACTGACGAAATTTAACGAAGACAATAAAGAAAAACCTTATGCGCCCATATCAGTTGGTATTGGCATGCATTCAGGAATGCTTATGCTTGGTATTGTTGGTGTCGAAAGCCACATGCAGGGCATTGTCATTTCAGATGCTGTAAATGCCGCATCACGTTTACAGGATTTAGCCGGTAAATATGAGCTCTCAGTAGTCGTGAGTGATGAGTTTATTAACCGTTGTACCGTATTGCCAGAAGCTGGTGTGCATCAGCGTTTTTTAGGTGAGGCGTTGTTAAAAGGGAAACGCCATAAAACGAAACTCTCAGAAGTCATTCTTCAAGGCTCTTCAAGCGATGCCGATTTAAAGGTTGCAACGATTGCTGATTTTGAAGAGGGTGTCAGGTATTTTCAGGCACAACAGTTTGCACAGGCATGCGTGAAATTCAAGAGTGTTTCAGAGGTTAATCCTCAGGATAAGGTGACACAAATGTACCTCAAACTTTCTGCTGAATACATGCTGAAAGGAGTTCCTGAGAACTGGGACTGTACGGCTTTTGTGGTTTAAAGGGGAGTGTCAGCATCTGGACTTAGAAATTGCAGTCTGGCCAGTTCTGCAAAATATCCAGGCGTTTTCACGAGGGTGTCAAATATGCCCTGCTGAATGATATCTCCTCCCTGAAGGACAAAAATTTTGTCGGTGTATCGTAGTGTTGAGAGGCGGTGCGCAATAATGAGCTGCGTAATCCGCTGTGTTCTCAGGTAATCTTGAATTTTTGCCTGGTTGCTGCTGTCGAGCGCGCTGGTTGCTTCATCGAGAAAGAGAATTTTTGGCTTTTTGATGAGTGCTCTTGCCAGAATAATACGCTGTACCTCGCCTCCTGAGAAGGATTGCATGCCTTCGTTAATGAAGGTGTCCATTTCCATGGGAAAAGACTTCAGCATTTGTTCGAGTCCCAGGGTGTAAATGATATCCCACGCATCTTTGCGTGTGAGCGATGGGTCGCTTCCAATAATATTTTCGAGGATGGTGCCAGGCACGAGTGTGCTTTTCTGGGACACAACGCCTACCTGTTGCCGAAGCATGCTGAGATTGATGAGTTCCATGTCAAGCCCATCGTACAATATCTTTCCTGATGACGGCTTTTCAAGGCCAAGTAAAAGGCGAAAAAGTGTTGATTTTCCACATCCTGATGCCCCGGTAATACCTATCGCTTCACCAGGCGCTATGTGCATGCTGATATTTTTGAGGATGGGCGCCTGACTTTCATCATAGCGAAAAGAAAGATTCTTGATGACAATATCACCTTCTAACTCAATGCGTCGAACCACGGCGTCCCCCGGTTCGGTTTCAGACTGAAAAATTACCATTGATTGCTCAAAAATGGGGATGACTTCAATGAGCGAGGAAATGAAAAAAGACAGTCCGAGGAGGGCCGTGAAAAATTGGGTGAATGCGGCGTTAAACGCCACAAAATCCCCTGTACTTCCGGGATGCGCCTCTAAATAATACGCGACAAATATAATGAGCGTCATCACGAGCAGGAGTGACTCGTTGATAATGTGAATAAGAATATGCACGCTTCCCGCTTTTGTTTTTGCATGCAGCATATTGGAAAAATACTCAGCCCACTGGTTAAACGCACGAAATTCTGTGGCTGAAACTTTATATTTGATAATACCGGTCACGCTCTGGAAGACCATGCCGGCCTGTTTGGACAGGAATTTATAGATTACGCGAACATGCAGCAGAAGCTTTCGGTTCAGTATGTACAGCAGAATAAGTGACAGGAGAAATCCACCTGTCGCCATACAGGCAAGCAGTGGGTCGTAATAAAACATCAGTATCAGCGACAGCATTGAGAGAACAGCACTGAAAATGGAGAGTATGGCAGACTGTGTCAACATTTCCTGAATAGTACCCATGGCACTGGCTCTAAAAGCGATTTCACCCGACTGATATCTGCGAAAAAAATTTGAAGACAGTTTTAGAATTCTATCCCACATCGCGGGCTCAAGGGTGGCCTGCACTTTAAAGCGGAGATGGAGCAGGAGCAGTGCCTGATTGAGTGACAGAATCGTATAAATGACCGCGTTTACCAGAAGGGCAATGCCAAGTTGGGTAATAAATCCAGTGCCTGAGAGTGTATTCAGATTATCAAACAGGTATCCCATGGTGACAGGCAGCATCATCATTAGAATGAGCATGACCGTTTGCAGCAATGCAGTTGCTGCCAGCGCCTTTCTTACAGGATGCAGGACAAAGCGAAAAATCTCTCTTGCCGAAAGGCTATGGTTCGGCAGCGGTTTGGTAAAGGCCCATGCATCGACAGACAACGCCTCACAGGGTTTATCAATGATGAAGTCACCATGAACAGGGCTTGAAAGCCGGTATTTTCCGCCTTTTACAGGTGATAACTGGCAGGGGCTGTGTTTATAAAAACCCAGCAGAATACCACAATCGCGTGTCCACCAGTTGTTACTGAGGTGAATCTTGCGAATGCGCACCCTTGATTGCAGCGAGACAAGGTTCATAACTGTCTCAATGCCGTCCGAGATGGAAAAGTCTGGAAAAGTGAGGGTAATGTCCTGACTGGAAGCAACCTCGCGACAGACATGAATGAGCAATTCTTTTTCATCCTGAAACGCCTGAAGCGGGACATATCCATCCCCCATTACATGATGGATGCGCACCAGTCCTGAGAGAATGCGTTTCGTGTCTTTGGGGTTCATGACAGAAAATCCTTTTGCACAAACTCATAATAGCGACCGCGTTTTTCCATCAAAGCCTGATAGCTGCCAAACTCGATGACCGAACCGTCTTCTATCACCATGATTTCATCGCAGTGTCGCAGGGCACTCAGACGGTGAGCGATAATGATGAAGCTGCATTGCATGGCGCGAAGATTATTATAAATCTGAGCCTCGGTGACGGAGTCAAGCGCGGAGGTGGCTTCATCCAGCAGCATGAGTTCAGGCTTTCGGAGAATTGCTCTGGCAAGCTCAATGCGCTGCGCCTGACCCGTACTCATATTGCGCCCGCCTTCGGTGATGTGAAAGTCAAGTCCTCCCTTGGTTTTGACAATATCTACTGCACAGGCGGCTTCAAGCGCTTCATAAATGGCTTTATCAGAAATACTGGTATCCTTAAAGGTCAGGTTGTCGCGAATGCTGCCCTCAAAGAGAAACGTATTTTGATCAACATACGCAATGTGTTTAAATAAATCGGTCGGGTCGTAATCCTGAATTGGAATGCCGCGAAACAGAATACTCCCGGACCATGGCTCATAAAGCCCACAGATAAGGTTTGAAAGCGAGGATTTCCCACTGCCGGAAACGCCTGTTATGGCAAGGCTTTTACCACGCTTCAGTGCAATATCAAGACCGAGAAGGACTGGCGCTTCAATTTTGGAATAGCCAAACATGATATCTTTAATCTCAAGGAGAAACTCGACATTCTCCTTCGCAGGCGGCGTTTCGGCTTTTGCAGGTGTTGAGGCGGAATTAATGTCAATAATGCGCAGCAAATCGGCTTTTAACTCATTGAGCTCAAGTAATGCTTCGATAACAGTTTTCACCGGTGTCGCAAAGGTCAACAGCAGTGTGTAGATGGCTATCATGCCTCCCGCCGTCATACTGCCCTGAGTAATAAAGTAGCTGCCCACGATGACCAGAGTCACCAGATTAATAAAGTACAGGGCACCAGGAATTGATGAGACCCATGCGTTATAGAGTTCAAGTGTTTGCCGAGACTCCATAAGCCGTGCCTGATAACTGGCCCATCGCATGAAAAACTGATTTTCCGCACCGCGAAACCGCAACTCCTCAATAATATGAATGCCATTGTATTCAATACCAAATAGTTTGGCTTTGTCCTGGGATACACGCCTGCCGGCATCAACAATTTTGCGCTTTAAAAAAAATAAAACAAGGATATTGATGGCGGTAATAAATGCCGTAATAAATCCGATAACAGGATTAATCATGAAAATAAAAATCGTATAAATAGTCACGCTCAGCATATCCGTAAATGCTTGAGGAAATCTTTCGGTTATTGTTTGTGCGATTTTGTCATATATGGTTACTCGGTTTGCAATGTCCCCTGTTGAACGCTGGATGAAGAAAGGCATGGGCAACTGCAGTATCTTCCAAAAAAATTCCGGTATTTTTTGAATTGAAAATCGAATTTGATAACGAAGAATAAAGACCTGCTGAATGCGTGTCAGAATAATGACAGATACAGTTGCTATGCCCATTCCAGCTACACAGCCAACCATCCATTGTTTTTGATTGTTGATGAGTACATCATCGACATAAACCTTCAAGAAAAAAGCGAGCGATGACAGGGGTATGGACAATAGGATCGTGATGAAAAAAAGGTACAAAATATCTTGAAATTCTCCACGCAAATAACTTGAGAAAAGCGCGAGTATGGAGCGTTCTTTATGTCCGCCTTTTTGAAAGTCTTTTCCTGGATTTAGAAGAAGTACAACTCCAGTAAATCCCTTATCAAATTCATCTATGGAGATACTTCTTGGTCCTGTGTCCGGGTCGTTTATCCAAACCTTTTTATCACCAACTTCTTCAACAACGATATAATGCTCAAATTTCCAGAACACAACAAAGGGTGTCTTTTTATAGCGCAGAGAATCAATGTCGCTAATCCGCGTTCCTTCGGCCTCCATGCCAAAATTTCGTGCGGCTTTTATGATGTTAATTGCTTTAGAGCCATCTCGAGTCACGCCACAGGCTTCCCGTGCTTTTTCCGGTGAAATATGTAATCCATGATAGGCAAGGATAATGGACATACAGACAGCCCCACACTCCATCGCATCCATCTGCAGAATGGTCGGCGTTTTAGCACGTTTATGGCGAACCTCTGGTTCCGCCAGGGTGAAATCAAATTCAACCATCAGAATTCACCAGCCAGTTTTTTGCCGATTTTGCGACAGGTATGATGACAGAAATCGGCGTTTGTTTTTTCACAATGATATGAACATCAGCAACTGCTCCTATCGTAATTTTTGCTGCGGGGCCCTGAGAGGTTGTCCAGCGATAGCCACTTGGATTGGCTGGCTTTTTTTCAAGCTTAATGCGCACCTCAAACACAGGCCCCTGTTGTAGAAACAGCTGTACAAATTCAGGGTTTTCCAGGTGATTCTCAATGCTTTTTTTACTGACGGGCATTTCACTGACAAAATAGACCTTGCCCATGAGGCCACCGTATTTTAGTGCATCAATGTGTTTTGGAAATACTTTGGCTGGCATGCCAGGTGCCAGTTTTTTACCGTATCTGGCCGGTACAAACGCAAGTACCTCAAGCGTATTGCTGGCCGTAATAATGTCAGTTATTTTATGATTTTTGGCGAGGTAATCCCCGGTATTTGCGTAATTTGAATAGATAATACCATCCGTTGGGCTGAGTATGTTTTTTTCAATTGCAGAACGTCCCTGTAACCTGCGTAGACTGAATTCAGCCTGCATAACCTTGTTTTCCTGGTCACGTATTTTTACCTTCCACGATTCGATATAATCACTGAGATTTTTTTTTAAGTCATTAATATCATTTTCGGTATTTGTTATATCTTCGATGGTGTCTAAATAGTTTATGCGAGTTTGAGAGACGTCTAAAAGGGAGATAATGCCCTTTTTAAAAGCAGCTTCCTGAACGACTAATAAAGTAGAAAGATGTGTTTTTTTTGACTCCATTGTGGTGAGGATATTTTGAAGCTTATTGCGCGAATACTCGGTTTCTTTTTCCCGGTCGCTGATTTCATTTTTTGCAAGGTTTTCGAGTGTGCTGAGTTTCTCTTTTTCTTTTTTGAGTTCACGTTCCAGGGCGTCAATTTTCTGATTGATAACGGGACTTTTTAAAGAGGCCAGTAAATGACCTTTGGTGATTTTTTCTCCGGGCGTGACATACATTTTTTCTACATAGCCGCCTTCCTCTGGCGACATGACGCTAATGATTTCAGCGTCTTTTGCAAGCAGCACGCCTTCCCCGGCTACCTGTGTAGTGATGGTGCCAAATAAAACCCAGAGTATACCGCTCAAAAACAGGATAAGGAAGGTAAAAGGATAGAGCCACGCAACCGGCCTCAGAATTTTAATGGCTTCCTGATATTCGTCTTTATGATGAAGCTGCTCTATGGCCTCTTTGCGATAGGCGTCTGTTTCTTTCATCGCATTTTCTCGTAGACAATCCTGAGTCTATGAGCCAGAACGGGTAACAACTGCAGTCCAATTTCAGGATAGGCATGCATCTGAGTGGTAAAATCCCACTCGGAGATAAAAACGGCTTCAACCTCATCGATAGCCCTTACCGATGCCGTGGTTTTGAGCTTGTCGATAACTGAAATCTCGCCGATGATATCGCCTGCGGAAAGCTGAGTCAGGGTCAGAATTTTATCGGGAGCAAGCTGCTTAAAAATTTCTACAGTTCCCTTTTTCAGGATAAATATCCCGACCGGGTCAACCCCTTCATCAATGATGATTTCCATCGGTGAAAATGTGCGTATTTGCGCGAGACATGCCAGTGGCCACAAGGCATTTTTGCTGAGCATGCTGAAAAAGGAAGACTGTTTTAAGAACGCATATACATCCAGATGCTCCTGCGTTGAGTTATCCATGGCAGGCCTTATAAAATAGGTGTTCCATAGGCTCAGTATAGCTCATTTAAACGCGGTTGAATCGAAATTTAGCAGTTTAGAGGAGTGTGTGACGGATTTGTGGGGGGATGAGAGGCCCGCTTAAAGGGCCTGCTGCATCTATTGGCAACTCTTTATGGGTAGTTAGAATGCCGTTGTACCGACATTATTTCGATATTTATCGAACAGGTATAAATGCTCTTGATACCGTTGCCTTATCCTCGAATTGTTGGAACTTTGACGTAAGCGCCACCTTTTCCTCCAGCTTCTCCTTCGACGGGGCGGGTCAATTGAATAACCAGTTTTCCAGCCTCAAGCAGTTCCAGTGTTGAATCTGGCAGATTGTTCGCTTTACATTCAAAGTCATGTACGAGCTTTTTAATCGCACTCTCTCGATTCATCTCAGTGTTCCTCCAGTAATACTTCCTGTAAACAGATTGAGTGTCCTTACACTTTTAAGTATAGTTCACAATTTTTTGTTTGCATAAAAAATACACAAAAAAATGTATCGTTAAGAAGATATTCAGCGGGTGTATTTAGCCGTTATTATGCGCATTGACTATCTTCAAATGGTACTTTGATTTGGCATCGGTATAGTGTGTGCAAGGCCTGATGGTGAATTAGAGGCCCGTTTGCCGGGCCTGCTGCATCTACCGACTATCCATTCAGGTTAGATTGAATGCCGGGATACCGGCATGGTTTGAATGTATTTGACAAGGCGTTAACTTTTTCCCGACAGCGGTTCTTAAGGTCGGATTCTTGGGACAGCTATTTTTACGCCCGCCCCTTTTCCTCCAGCTTCCCCCTCGACAGGACGAGCCAGTTGAATAACGAGTTTTCCCGCTTCCAGTAATTCCAGTGTGGAATCCGGCAGGTTATGTGCTTTACATTCAAAGTCATGAACCAGCTGTTTAATGGTGCTTTCACGATTCATCGTTGTGTTCCTCCAACATTGCTTCCTGCAAACAGGTTTAGCATCCTTACTAACTTTTAGTATAGTGCACAACCCCCAAGATGTATAAAAAATAAACAAAAATACATCTGTTAGAAGATGGCCTGCGTGTATCCATCCTACTAAATTCTTTTAAATGCAATAATTTATTTAAAAATGGCACCGTAGCCTGCGCTGATAAGCGCGGGACAGGATGCACAAGAAAACATCCGGCCAACGGCGATTCCCGATACCGGGCTTCGCGGCACTCAGCCCAGACCACATAAAAGCCTATTAAATACAATGGCTTATTTGGAAGCGGTAACTGCCTTGAGTTTTTGGCTCAAGATAGTTGCTATATGATGCAATTACAGTCTTAACTGATATTCAGATTTGGCATCGTTATGGGGTGTGCAGCGGGCTTAATGGAATGAGAGGCCCGTTTACAGGGCCTGTTGCGTCTGTCAGCGAGCTTTTTAGGGTAATTAAATGCCTAAATGCCGGCATGGTTTGCACATATCTGACAAAGTGATAACAGTCTTAAAGAAAGTTATTCTTATGGCTTGACTCTTTGTCTGGCAACTTGTACTCCCGGGTCTTTTTTTCCTCCAGCTTCTCCATCAACGGGTCGAGCCAGTTGAATAACGAGTTTTCCAGCCTCCAGTAGCTCAAGTGTGGAGTCCGGCAGGTTATGTGCTTTACATTCAAAGTCATGAACCAGCTGTTTAATGGTGCTTTCACGATTCATTGCTTATTTCCTCCAACAGCGCTTCCTGCAAAACAGGGTGAGCATCCTTACTAGCTATAAGTATAGTGCATATATTTCGATTGATTGGATTTTAATCAAAAAATTCTGCAGCTTTACTTCAGGAGGATGGTTCCCTGTTCGCATTAAGGGTTTCTGTGTTATCAATCAGCCGAATATCACCAATCTTAACCGCCACAAAGCGGCGCCCCGCATGCTCCTCCAGATAATCGACTGCAATCCCTGCCGCTTCAAGGGCGTTTCTGGTCGCTTCAAGGGGGCTGCCTGCATGAAAAATGCGGGCAAAGGTGTCGGCTGTCTGGCGTTCTTCGGCATTGAGGCGCCGGTTGCGTGAGCTGAAGGGGAGGCCAGAGGCTTCACGGATGGTCGGGCAGACGATGATGTCTGTTTCAAGAAAGAAGGCCTTTACCATGGCGCTCACCAGAGACGCCTGCTGGTAATCTTTCTCCCCAAAGTAAGCGCGTGTGGGGCGGGTGAGATTCAAGAGTTTCAACACCACCGTCAGCATGCCGGTGAAATGCCCGGGACGACTGTTGCCTTCCATGGGGAGTGCCAGGCGGTTTTCCTGCACCTGAAAGCTGAAATCATCAGGATACATCTCGGAGGGGTCTGGATGAAAACAATATGCCACCCCGGCCTTCTCAAGAAGCGCAAGATCGTCATCAAGGGTACGCGGATAAAGCCGAAAATCAGCTTCAGCATTAAACTGGGTTGGATTGACAAAAATACTTGCAATTGTGCGTGTATTTTCAGCAACACTGCGCTCCAGTAAGGAAAGGTGTCCCGCATGCAGGTTGCCCATAGTGGGCACAAAACCGGTTGTAAGGGATGCTGAGGGGGTGCGCAAAGCCTCGCGCAGCTCCGAAACGGTACGCAAACAGCGCATGGTTTACTCCTGAAAAGCGTGAATTTCTGCCGGATAATGCTGTTTGCGAACCGCATCAGCATACTGGTTGATGGCTTCAAGCAGCAGGGGCTCGCTCTCTGCGAAGCGGCGCACAAATTTGGGCTTGAAAACCGACTGCAGGCCAAGGGCGTCATGCCAGACCAGTACCTGACCATCGGTATCAGCGCCGGCGCCAATGCCGATGGTCGGAATTTTGGACTGTGCTGTGATGACTTTTGCCAGTGTTTTGGGTACGCATTCAATCACCAGTGCAAAACATCCAGCCGCTTCGAGTGCCGCTGCCTGTTGCAAAAGACGCTTTGCATCCGCATCATTGCGGCCCTGCACGCGAAAGCCGCCCAGCTGGTGAACCGATTGCGGCGTCAGGCCAATATGCCCCATGACCGGCACGCCAGACTGTACCAGATGATAAATGGTTTCGCAGGTATCGGCATCACCGCCTTCAATCTTGATGCCATGAGCGCCTGCCTGCATCAGGCGCAGCGCGTTATGTACGGTCTCAGCGCGGGATGCACGGTGCGCGAGAAAAGGCAGGTCGGCCACCAGAAACTGTGTCTTTAGCCCGCGCGCGACCGCTGCCGTGTGCAGTACCATCATCTCCATGGTCGCCATAACGGTACTCGGGTGTCCATGCACCGCCATGGCAACCGAATCGCCAACCAGAACGCAGTCAATGGTCGATTCGGCAACCGTGCACGCTGAGGGATAATCGTAACAGGTGAGCATGCAGATTTTATCCTGCCGCTCTTTTTTACGCTGAAAATCCTGAATTTTCATATTTCCCCCTTCGGCTCGAAGGGGAAGGATGTTGCTGCAGGTACCTGTCGCATGATCAAGTCCTCCTTATAAAAAAGCACTGGAAAAGTCGCCGCACGCGAGTCGCGAGTCGACGCATCGCCGCGATGATAAGCCATGGCGGGGGCGCCGACAATAGAAGGATGCCCCGGGATGAAACCTGCAGTATAATGTGCTTTTTTTAACGGAGTTCGCATGCAGCCTGATGTTTACCTCACCCAGCCCGGCGAGCACGCCCTGAGCCTTGAGGGTGGCGCGGGCGTTATTGAGGCTGTTTTAACGGTGCCCCCCGAGCCACGTGCGGCAGTGGCCTTTCTTGGACATCCTAACTCGCTTCAGGGCGGCAGCATGCAAAACAAGGTGGTTACCACCATGGCGCGCGCCTTTCGTGATGCGGGCGTTCCCTCGCTGCGCCTTAACTTTCGCGGTGTTGGGCGCTCGGAGGGCGTATACGATAACGGTATCGGCGAGAGTGAAGATCTGCTGGCTCTTGCGCGGCACTGGCAAGAAGAGCGTCCAGGCGATAAAACCGTATTTGCCGGTTTTTCCTTTGGGTCCTGGGTGACGTATCGGGTGGCGGCACGTTTGCCGCATGCGCAGCTTTTCTCGATAGCCCCTCCGGTAGACCGCTATGATTTCAAGACCTTTACGCCTGCGCCATCGCCCTGGGACGTGTTCATGGGCGATGCGGATGAAGTGGTCGATTTCGCTGAGGTCGAGGCTTTTTGCACGCAGGAAAACCTGCCTCTGCACCGTTTTCAAGGCACCGGGCACTTTTTTCATGGCAAACTGCTCCTGCTTCGTGACGCTATCGCCGCGACTCTCGCGCAAAGGGATATTCCATGAGCCTGCTTGCGGCTTATGAACATGCGATTGCTGTCGGCACGATGAGTGATGTAGCGGCTCAGCGCGAGGTACTGGTCCATTTTCAGCGGCTCGCCGATGCGCTCACCGGCACAAGGCGGCGCTTCCCCTGGCAGCGGGTGCCGCAGATACAGGGCATTTACCTGCATGGCCCGGTTGGCAGCGGTAAGACGTCGCTCTTGGATATGTTTTTGCAGCAGCTTCAGGGGGTGGCGGTCGGGCGCTTTCACTTTCATCAATTCATGCAGCAGGTAGATGCGCGCCTGCGCGCACTGCAGGGGCAGTCCGACCCTCTGCGGCGCATTGTGGCGCAATATGCAAAGACCACGCGTCTTTTATGCCTTGATGAATTTCTGGTGCAGGATGTGGCACACGCGATGATGCTCGCTGAACTCTTAAAAGCACTTGCAGCGCACGAAGTGGTGCTGGTTGCAACCTCGAATACCGCTCCAGAAAACCTGTATCTAAACGGCGTACAGCGCGACCGTTTTCTGCCCGCTATCGTATTGCTGCAGACGCATTGTGAAGTGCTGGAGCTGGTATCCGGCCAGGATTTTCGTTTGAAAAACACCGCAGGCAGTGGCACCTGGTATACGTTGGACGAAGAAAATCAGATGCGCGAAGCGTTTTTTGAGCGTGACCCGCATGCCGAAAAAGACCTCATGCTCAATGTACAAAACCGCCCGATTCCCGCGCGCTACTGCGGCGCATACAGCGTCTGGTTTGCATTTGAGACGCTTTACAACCTGCCGCGCAGCACGCTCGATTATCTTGAAATCGCACACCGCTTTGATACCGTTTTTATAGACGAGCTGCCTGACCCTTCAGCCATGAGTTCCACCCAATGCCTGTTATTCGCACAGTGCATGGATGTGTTCTATGATAACGGCGTACGTATGGTGGTGCGTTCGGCGGCGCGGCCGGATGCCTTTTTGACGACTGAGCCGTTTGCGAGCACCTGGCAGCGTACGGCGAGCCGTCTTCAGGAGATGCAGTCGGAGGCGTATTTTTTCCATCATCTGGCGCGCCGGGTGGATGTTCTCCAGTGAGTACCTTGAAAATGAGAATGATTCTCGATATCATTTATACAGTGGCGATTTTTCCTGTGGATGCGTGACCATGGTAACACTTTCAGAATTAACGATGGGTGAGCGCGCCCGCCTTACGGGGTTTGGGGCGACACCTCCCGGCTATCGCCGGCGACTCCTGGCGCTTGGGATTACGCCAGGTGTTGTGATTTCCGTTGTGCGCGTGGCTCCCCTCGGATGTCCGGTACAGATTGATGTACGCGGCACGGCACTTTCGCTGCGAAAGGCGGAAGCCAGTGGCCTTGAGTGGGAGCGCTTCTAATGCACATCGTGCTCGCGGGAAACCCCAATTGCGGTAAAACCACCCTTTTTAATGCCTTGACCGGCTCGCACCAGCGCGTGGGAAACTGGCCAGGTGTTACGGTCGAGAAAAAAAGCGGCGCCTGCACGCTCAATGGCCAGAGTGTTGAAATCACCGATTTGCCTGGCGTGTATTCACTCGTGGCTGCGGGTTCTGGCAGCGAGGATGAGCGCATTGCCGCACACGCACTTGAAACGCTTCATCCTGACTGCATTGTAAACGTTATCGATGCCTGCCATCTTGAGCGCCATCTCTACCTGACAAGCCAGCTGCTGGAGTCCGGTGTGCCGGTGGTCGTGGCACTTAACATGACCGATATCGCCACCCAGCGCGGTATCACGATTGACGCGTCCATGCTTGCCCGCACCCTGGGTTGCACTGTGGTTGCCATTCAGGCGCATAACGGTACGGGCCTTGCTGCGCTCAAAGACGCAATTGCCGCGCCAAAAGCCCCGCCAGCCCCGCTGGCGCTGGCACTTTCTCCCGAGATGGAACAGCTGCTTGCGCATCTAAAAAATCTGCTGCTGGAGGAATACGCTGAGAGCGGGCGCGAAGAAAGCCTCGCGCGCCGCCTGATGGAGGGGGACGAAGCCTTGCTGGCCCGTTATCCGGCGATGCGCGCGCACCTCCATGCAACAGATGCCGATCTCCTGCTCGCTGATGCGCGTTTCAGCGCCATTCACGCCATCGTCCAGAAGGCCGAATCACGCTCTTCGGATGCCAGTGAGCATTTTACGGCGCGCCTTGACCGCCTGGTGCTGCACCGTGTGCTTGCGCTGCCAATTTTTCTTGCAGTCATGTACCTCATGTTTTTATTTGCCATCAACATTGGCGGCGCTTTTCAGGATTTTTTTGATATCGCGACCGATACGCTCTTTGTGCAGGGAACAGCAGCACTGTTGACCACGTGGCACGCACCTGGCTGGGTGATTGCGATGCTTGCTGACGGCGTTGGCAAGGGCATTAATACCACGCTGACATTCATTCCGGTGATTGGTGCGATGTTCTTTTTTCTCGCACTGCTCGAGGCCTCGGGCTACATGGCGCGCGCCGCCTTTGTGGTCGACAGGCTCATGCGCGCCATGGGCCTGCCTGGCAAATCGTTTGTGCCGATGATCGTGGGTTTTGGCTGTAATGTGCCGGCCATCATGGCCGCGCGTACCCTTGATACGCGCGAAGACCGCCTGCTCACGGTGGTGATGAGTCCGTTCATGTCCTGCAGTGCACGCCTTGCAATTTATGCGGTGTTTGTCGCGGCGTTTTTCCCGTCTGGCGGGCAAAATGTGGTGTTTTCACTGTATCTCACAGGCATTGGCATGGCCGTCCTCACGGGCCTTTTGCTGCGTAAAACCTGCCTGAAGGGAGAGGCTTCTCCGCTGATTCTGGAGCTGCCCGCCTATCACCGGCCAGCCTTTAAGCGTCTCCTGCGTGAGACCCACTGGCGGCTCCGTCATTTTGTACGCCGCGCCGGGCGCATGATTATTCCGGTGTGTGTGCTTCTAGGCGGACTGAACGCCTTGACCCTCAGCGGGGATTTCAGCGCAGGTGAGGCTCATACCGGTTCAGTACTGTCCTGGCTTGGTCAATGCCTCACACCGCTTTTTGCACCACTGGGGCTGCATGCTGACAACTGGCCGGCAACCGTCGGGCTGCTTACGGGCATGCTGGCGAAGGAAGTGGTGGTGGGCACACTGAATTCTCTCTATGCTCAGATTGGACATCTTACAGCGGCTGACGCGGCACACTTTGACCTTCTAGCGGGATTGCGCGAGGCGTTTTTATCCATTCCGCATAACCTTGCGGGGCTTGGGTCGGCGTTCGCCAATCCCATTCTTGCAAGTGCCCCCGACAGCGAAGTGTCAAAGACGGTTTATGGCATGATGTATACCCGTTTTGACGGTCAGGCGGGGGCGTACGCCTATCTTCTGTTTATTCTGCTCTATATCCCCTGCGTATCCACAATGGCAGCCATTCGTGAGGAAGCAAGCCGGCGCTGGATGCGGTTTTCAGTGCTGTGGTCGTTTTTTGTGGCCTATGCGGTGGCAGTCGGCTTTTATCAGCTCGCGACATTTTCCGCGCACCCGCTCGCCAGCATGCTGTGGATAGCGGTTTTCGCAGTTGCGATACTCGGGATTGTGAAATGGCTCAAACGGGGATATCTTGACGAGGGAGGTCCGCATGCTTTTGCAAATCCGTGATTACCTCGCTCGTGAAAAGGTCGCAAGCCTGCAGCAGATAGCACGTGCCTTTCGCGTTGACAGTGATGCCCTTGAGCCCATGCTTGCCATCTGGGAGCGGCGCGGCGTGATTCGTGCCAGAGGTGCTGGCAGCACCTGTAAGGGAGGATGTGTGCGTTGCCCGGTAGTGTATCAGTACGTACCCTGAACCGGTTGTAAATGTAAAGATTGTGCAATGCCTGAAATGTCAGTTGTCATCCAGCCCCTGTTTCAGGCTAGAATATAACCAGTACCGCAAAAAAGGTTGTGTGACATGGCGCTTCCAGGTGAACCGGATGATAATCAGCTCCTGATGGATGGGGCAGAAACGACAAATCCTGAAGAGGATGCAAGACAGCTCGAATGGCGCTGGGCGAGCTTCGCGCTTGAAGTGCCGCAGCTTGCTCTGCCACCAGAGACGCCGCCTGTTATTGTGCAGCCAGAGCAGCTGACGGCGGATGCGTACGAGTTTGTCTATCCTATTCGCCGCAGCGTCTCTGAGAGCGGCGGAATGCTGCTTGAAACATCCAAGGGTGCTGACATGTTTCATGTCGGCATGTCCATGTGCCGGCTGTTTATGACTATCGAAAAGATGTTCAGCCACGTGATTGAGAGCCTCGAAGCGCAAAACATCGCACCTGATGAGGAAGTACAGGTCATCCTGTACGGTGATGAGCGTGCGAAACGAAAAGGCTTTGAGGTGCTTATCAACTGCTCAAGAAACCTTATCAGCGACTTTGACCCGGGCGCCTGGGGTTCACTGTATCTCCAGCTCGTTAAAACTCACGCCGCAATGGGCAAGGGGTATCCGCCCGAATCCCCGCGCGACACCTTTCGACAGGTCTATGGTGCCACGCCAGGCGGCGGTGGTGTGCCTTCACGCTGACGAGATTGTTAATCTCGTGATTATCACGCTTTTCGCCTCTCCATCGCAGTGATATACTCCCCACGGATTTTTTCTCTGTGCTACAATTAAGGTTTGTTGACGTTTGGTTTCCAGCCGTGTCGCCAACTGTCAACAGTTCCTAAAGACTATTTTCCAATAAGGAAGGGCTACCTGCCGTGAATCGACAACGACCTGTGAACCTGGACCTTGGGACCCTGCGCTTTCCTCCCATGGCGATTGCCTCAATTTTACACCGTCTGACCGGTCTTGCATTGTTCGTGCTGACCCCGTTTCTTATTTATCTGCTGTCCGTGTCGCTCGCGTCCGAAGCTTCTTTCGCGCGGGCACAGGCACTCGTTGCCATGCCGCTCTGGAAGTGCGTGATTTGGGCGTTCGCCTGTGCGCTCTTCTATCATGTGCTGGCAGGCATTCGCCATCTCGTGATGGACTTCGGAGTGGGGGAGTCCGTTGAGGGCGGTCGCAAAAGCGCCATCGCGGTCATTGCACTGGCAGTCGTGTATGCCTTTTTGCTGGGGGTCTGGTTATGGTAACGAATGTTACAAGTTTAACGGGAAATGGCCTGCGTGACTGGCTGATTCAGCGAGTTTCGGCCGTTTATCTCTTGTTTTATATCGTAGTGCTGACCTGTGCGGCGTCAACGCATGCAACCGATTACGCAGCCTGGCACACCCTTTGGCAGGGTATGGGGATGCGGGGGCTGACGCTTGTCGCTCTCATCATGCTGTCGCTGCATGCCTGGATAGGTCTTTGGACCGTGACTACCGATTACCTGAAATGCACGGCAATACGTCTCGGAGCACAGTTGATGATTGGCTTTGGGCTGGTTGCTCAGTTTATATGGGCGGTATACGTTGTATGGGGGCAGTAAGCATGCACATTCCACAATATACGTTTGACGCGCTGGTAATCGGCGCTGGTGGTGCCGGTCTTCGTGCCGGGCATCAGCTTTCAGCACTTGGGTTTAACACCGCCATTCTTTCCAAGGTGTTTCCCACCCGTTCGCACACGGTATCTGCTCAGGGCGGCATTACCTGTGCGCTCGGTAACGCGCATCCTGATGACTGGCGCTGGCACATGTACGATACGGTCAAGGGAGCGGATTATATCGGCGACCAGGACTGCATCGAATACCTCTGCAAAACCGGTCCGGAAGCGGTTTATGAGCTTGAGCACATGGGGCTGCCGTTTTCCCGCATGGATAACGGGCGCATTTATCAGCGTCAGTTTGGCGGACAGTCGAAAAACTTTGGGGGCGAGCAGGCGGCTCGTACCTGTGCGGCGGCTGACAGAACCGGGCATGCGCTGCTGCACACCCTGTATCAGCAGAACCTCAAAGCCCATACCCGTATTTTCAGCGAATGGTTCGCCCTCGATTTTGTTCGTAATGCGAACGGACGCATCACGGGAGTGACCGCGCTTTGCATCGAAACCGGTGAAGTGGTCTATTTCGCATCACGCGTGTGCGTACTCGCGACCGGGGGGGCGGGGCGTATTTTCCAGTCAACAACCAATGCCTACATTAATACCGGTGATGGTTTCGGGATGGCGCTGCGTGCCGGCATTCCGCTTCAGGACATGGAAATGTGGCAGTTCCACCCGACCGGCATTGCCGGTGCCGGTTCGCTGGTGACAGAAGGGTGTCGCGGCGAGGGCGGTTATCTTGTTAACCGCGATGGTGAGCGTTTTATGGAGCGTTATGCGCCTCATGCCAAAGATCTCGCCTCGAGGGATGTCGTGGCGCGCTCGATGGCGCTTGAAATGCGTGCCGGTAAAGGATTTGCTCCGGGCGGGGTTGATTATGTCAAACTGAAGCTCGACCATCTTGGCGCCGACCTCATTAAATCGCGCCTGCCAGGCATTCGCGAACTGTCAATGAAATTCGCAGGCGTCGACCCGGTTTACGAACCGATTCCAGTCGTACCGACCTGTCATTATACCATGGGGGGTATTCCTACCAACCGTCACGGTCAGGTGCTCACTCATCAAAATGGCGAAGATAAAGTGGTCGAAGGACTGTATGCCGTTGGTGAATGCGCCTGCGTATCCGTGCATGGTGCAAACCGCCTTGGCGGTAACTCACTTCTTGACCTGGTGGTCTTTGGTCGTGCGGCGGGTCTGCACATTGAAGAACTGCGTCAGTCTAACGCGTTGCCGGATTTGGCCAATGCCTCTAATGATGACGTTGAAGCCTCACTTACGCGCTACATGCGCTGGGAAAATTCCCAAAGCGGCGGTGAGTCGCCTGCTGCCATTCGTGCTGACATGCAGCGTGTGATGCAGGAAGATTTTGGTGTGTTTCGCACAGGCGAAGTCATGGAGCATGGCCTTCACCGCCTCGAAGAGTTGCGTGAGCGCCTGAATCATGCCTGGCTGCAGGATAAGAGTGCCGTGTTCAACACCGAGCGTATTGGTGCGCTGGAGCTTGATAACCTGCTGGCGACCGCCTGCTCAACGGCCCGTTCGGCGCTTGCACGCACAGAAAGCCGTGGCGCGCACAGCCGTGAAGATTATCCGAAGCGTGATGATGTCAACTGGATAAAACACACCCTTTACCTTATGGAGGGTGATGCCATTGATTATCGTCCTGTGAACATGTCGCCGCATTTTGTGGAACCGATGGAACCCAAAGAACGCGTTTACTAGAGAGAAAAGCCCATGACCGCCGTGCGAACCTTACGTGTTTCCGTATACCGGTATAATCCGGACAAGGACACCAAACCGTACATGCAGGAGTATTCACTGGATATTCCCGCCAATACCGACACCATGCTGCTGAGCCTGCTTGAGCGCATTAAATCCGAGCAGGACCCAACGCTCAGTTTTCGCCGCTCCTGCCGCGAAGGGGTATGCGGTTCAGACGGTATGAACATCAACGGTGCTAATGGCCTTGCCTGTATTACCGCGCTGTCAAGCCTTGGCACTGACAACGTTGTGCTGCGCCCGCTCCCGGGGTTCCCGGTGATACGTGACCTGGTGGTGGACATGAGCCAGTTTTATCAGCAGTACGAACGTGTTGAGCCGTATCTGCAGAACAACACCGTGCCTCCGGCACGTGAACGGCTGCAGTCACCCGAAGAACGTGCGCAGCTCGATGGTCTGTATGAGTGCATTCTGTGTGCCTGCTGCACCAGCTCCTGCCCCTCCTTCTGGTGGAATCCCGACAAATTTGTCGGTCCCGCGGGGCTTTTGCAGGCGCGACGCTTTCTCGCCGACAGCCGTGATACGGCCACTGACAGCCGGCTTGATAAACTGCAGGATCCCTTCAGTGTATTCCGCTGCCGTTCTATTATGAACTGCGCCAGCGTCTGCCCCAAAGGATTGAATCCCACGGTGGCTATTTCTGACATTCGCAAGCAAATGCTGAATCGCGAAACCTGACATCAGCACAACGTTTGCCGGTGCGCATCCCCGGCAAACCGTATCGGAGACCGCAGTATGAGCACGACTCTGGAAAACCAATGGGCCACCGGCTGGCTCTCGGGTGGTAACATGGCCTATGTGGATGGCCTGTATGAAGATTTCCTGGCATCACCGGAATCGGTGCCACAAGCATGGAGAGCAGTTTTTCAGGGAATGGCAAAGGGTGACGGCAAGGCACATGACGAAGCGCATCGGTTAGTGCGCGACTATTTTCAACATCAGGCAACGCTGCCAAAGACGGCCGCCACGGTTGTCGGTACTGACAACAGCCAGTCGAAAGTCACTGAACTTCTTAATGCCTATCGCACGTACGGCCACCTTGCCGCAAATCTCGATCCGCTCGAAATGGCTGAACGTGTGGAAATGCCGGCGCTTGATTTAGCGTACCATCAGCTGAGCAGCGCTGACATGCAGCGCACCTTTTTTGGCGGCAGCGCTTTTGGCAACCAGACACTACAGGCCCTTTACAGCCAGCTGCGTGAAACCTACTGTGGCAGTATTGGCATTGAATACATGCACCTGTCAGACAATGCGGAAATTCTCTGGTTGCAAAATGCCATGGAATCAACCCGAGGCCGCGCGACATTCACGCCCGAAACGCAAAAGCGCATTCTTAAAGAGCTGATTGCCGCCGATGGTCTTGAGCGTTATCTTGGAACCCGCTTTGTCGGTCAGAAGCGTTTTTCACTCGAAGGTGGAGACGCGCTTATTCCCATGATGCAGGAAATTATCCGGGAAGGCGGCGAGAGCGAAACCCAGGAAATTGTGATTGGCATGGCGCACCGAGGCCGCCTGAATGTACTTGTCAACGTACTTGGTAAATCGCCGCAGGATCTTTTCCAGGAATTTGAAGGCAAAATTAACTCGGAACGCACTGGAGACGTGAAGTACCATATGGGCTTTTCCTCCAACGTGCGGACGGATTCGGGCCGCATGCTGCACCTCGCGCTTGCGTTTAATCCCTCACACCTTGAAATTATCAGCCCGGTGGTTGAAGGCTCCGTGCGTTCGCGCCTTGCGCGCCGTGGTGACCTCGGTACCTATGAAACGGTTCTGCCAGTGATTATCCACGGAGACGCCGCGTTTGCCGGTCAAGGCGTGGTCATGGAAACTTTTAACTTTTCCCAGGCGCGCGGCTATTGCACTGGCGGTACTGTACACATTGTCATCAACAACCAGATTGGCTTTACCACCAGCAATCCTCTCGATGCCCGCTCCACCCGTTACTGTACCGATGTTGCAAAAATGGTGCAGGCGCCGGTACTGCATGTGAACGGCGAAGACCCTGAAGCGGTGCTGTTTGCCACAAAAATCGCCTTTGAATTTCGCAAGCGTTTCAAACGCGATGTTGTGATTGATCTCATGTGCTATCGCCGACACGGCCATAACGAGGCTGATGAGCCATCGGTCACGCAGCCCATGATGTATAAAAAAATCAAATCCATGCCAACGCTTCGCGAAAAGTATGCAGAAAAGCTGATTGATGCCGGTGTGATTGACCGAGAAGCGGTCAATGGCATGGTGGACGCGTATCGTGAACGCCTCGATGCCGGTCTGCCGGTCGTTGAGACGGTTAACGGCGATTATCCCGGACGTCTGTCTACGGACTGGACGCCCTATTTGCATACGGAATGGACGGAGCCTGCTAAAACCGCCATTTCACTGGAAACGCTGAAAAAACTTTCCAAGGCACTTCTTGAACTGCCGGCGGGTTTTGAGCTGCATCCCGTGGTACGCAAGCTTTTGGCTGACCGCGAAAAAATGACGCTTGGCGAAATCCCCTTAAACTGGGGTTATGCAGAAACCATGGCGTATGCAAGTCTCCTGCAGGAAGATTATGCGGTGCGCCTCTCTGGACAGGACTGCGGGCGCGGTACATTCGCGCACCGTCACGCGGTGCTGCATGATATCAACACCGGTGAGAGCATCGTGCCGCTTGAAAAGCTGGCCAACGGTCACAACCGCCGCTTTAAAGTCATTGATTCCGTGCTGTCGGAAGAAGCGGTGCTCGCTTTTGAGTATGGTTATGCGTCTTCAGACCCCGCCTCACTCGTGCTCTGGGAAGCGCAGTTTGGCGATTTTGCCAATGGTGCGCAGGTCGTTATTGATCAGTTCATTAGCTCCGGTGAGCAGAAGTGGGGACGCCTCTGCGGCCTTGTAATGCTGCTGCCGCACGGATACGAGGGCCAGGGCCCTGAGCATTCTTCGGCACGCCTTGAGCGCTACATGCAGCTTTGCGCACAACAGAACATGCAGGTGTGCACGCCGACAACGCCGGCTCAGATTTTCCATCTGTTGCGCCGCCAGATGATTCGTCCTTATCGTAAGCCATTGATTGTGATGACGCCCAAAAGCCTGTTGCGTCACCGGCTTGCCGTTTCAAGCCTTTCGGATTTAACCGAGGGCAGCTTCCAGAACGTTATCCCCGAAGTAGACGCGCTTGATGCGCGTGCGGTTACGAGGGTGGTTCTCTGCTGTGGCAAGGTATATTATGACCTCCTCGAGAAACGCCGGGCAGACGAACTGCAGAACGTCGCGATTGTGCGCATAGAGCAGCTCTATCCGTTTCCGATGAAAGCGCTGATTGAGGAACTTAAAAAGTACCCCAACGCCCGCGACATTATCTGGTGCCAGGAAGAGCCACAGAACCAGGGAGTCTGGTTTTCCTCACAGCACAATATCGTGGCATGTCTGCAAAAAGAACAGACACTGCGCTATGCGGGCCGCGAATTTGCCGCGTCTCCCGCTGTCGGCAGTCCGCTGCTGCATGCAGAACAGCAAAAGGCGCTGGTGAAACAGGCTCTGGAAGAGTAACACTGGTGAACGCATTCAACCCTCAAGAAGAAAGGTAACAACATGTCAGTTGAAGTCAAAGTTCCTGCTTTGCCCGAGTCGGTGGCCGATGCCACCATCGCCACCTGGCACAAAAAGCCGGGCGACCAGGTCAAACGTGATGAGAATCTTCTCGATCTCGAAACCGACAAGGTGGTTCTCGAAGTTCCAGCCCCTGCCGATGGTGTTCTCGAAGCGGTCTTCTTTAAAGAAGGCGATACGGTGCAGGCCAGTGATTTACTCGCAAAAATTGCAGCGGGTGCTTCTGCTCCTGCAGCAGCGCCGGTTCAAGCCGCCTCAGAGCCGGTGGAATCAAGCGATGCGGCAACAAGTCCCGCAGTAAGACGGATGCTTGCAGAAAATAATCTGCAACCCGGACAGATTGTTGGTACGGGCAAAGAGGGACGCATTACTAAAGAGGATGTCCTGGCTTTCATCGCTTCGGGACGCAAGGGCGCTGAGGCCCCGGCCCCGGCAGTGGTCGCCCCGGCTGTTGAAACGCCCGTGCATGTCGCGAGCGGTATGCGTGAAGAGCGCCGCGTGCCCATGACACGTCTGCGCGCGCGCATTGCCGAGCGCCTCGTACAGGCACAGCATAACGCCGCCATGCTGACCACCTTCAATGAGGTCAATCTGAAAGCGGTAATGGACATGCGCAACCAGTATAAGGATGTGTTTGAGAAGAAACATGGCGTGAAACTGGGTTTTATGTCCTTTTTCACCAAAGCCGTTGTGGAATCGCTGAAACGCTTCCCGGCTGTCAACGCCTCCATCGATGGTCAGGATATCGTGTATCACGGATATTATGATGTGGGTATTGCCGTTTCCACGGAGCGCGGTCTTGTCGTGCCGGTTATCCGAGATGCGGATACCCTCAGCATGGCCGACATTGAAAAACGCATCAATGATGCTGCGGTACGTGCGCGGGATGGCAAGCTTGCCATGGAAGAAATGCAGGGTGGCACCTTCACCATTACTAACGGTGGGGTGTTTGGGTCGCTGCTTGCAACTCCAATTATTAATCCGCCGCAGACGGGTATCCTTGGGATGCACAAAATCGAGGACAGACCCATTGTAGAAAACGGCGAGATTGTGATTCGTCCGATGATGTACATCGCACTTTCCTACGATCACCGTTTGATTGATGGCAAAGAGTCTGTTCAGTTTCTGGTAAGCGTGAAGCAGCTGCTGGAAGACCCATCGCGATTGCTGCTTAATATTTGATAAGGTGAAAAAGAATGAATTTGCATGAATACCAGGCCAAGCAGGTGTTTGCCCGTTACGGCATGCCGGTCCCCAATGGCGCAGTGGCTTACTCTGTGGAAGATGCGCTCCAGGTAGCCTCACAGCTTTCCACGCCCCGCACGGTGGTAAAAGCGCAGGTGCACGCCGGAGGCCGCGGCAAGGCGGGTGGTGTCAAGCTGGTTTCCAACCGTGACGAGCTGGCAGCAGCGGTCAAAGGCATGCTGGGTACGCGCCTTGTTACGTATCAGACAGATGCCAAAGGCCAGCCGGTTAACGCAGTACTGGTAGAAGAAACCTGCGACATCGGACGCGAACTGTATCTTGGAGCCGTCGTTGACCGCGCCACCCGGCGTGTGGTCATGATGGTTTCCACGGAAGGCGGCGTTGAGATTGAAAAAGTCGCGCATGAAACGCCCGAAAAAATCATTCGCATCGTGATTGACCCGCTGGTCGGTGTGATGCCGTTTCAGTGTCGCGATGCGGCATTTGCGCTTGGCCTTGAAGGCGCGCAAATCAATCAGCTTACAAAACTGATGACCGCCCTTGGCAAACTGTTCGTTGAGTGTGATTTGAGCCTTGTCGAAATTAATCCACTGGTCGTGACCAAAAGCGGCGATTTGCTCTGTCTGGATGGCAAAGTCAACATCGACCCCAACGCGCTCTATCGCCAGCCTGAACTGAAGGGCATGCGCGATACGACCCAGGAAGATGAGCGTGAAAATCGCGCGACAGACTGGGAACTGAACTACATTCCGCTTGATGGTGAAATTGGCTGCATGGTCAACGGTGCGGGACTGGCCATGGCAACGATGGATGTTATTAAACTGCATGGCGGCGAGCCTGCGAACTTCCTCGATGTTGGCGGCGGTGCGACTAAAGAACGCGTGTGCGAAGCCTTTAAAATCATCCTTTCCGATGAAAAGGTACGCGGCATTCTCGTTAACATTTTCGGCGGCATTGTGCGTTGTGACCTTATTGCCGAGGGCATTCTCGCCGCGGTTAAAGAGGTTGATGTTCGGGTGCCGGTGGTGGTGCGTCTTGAAGGTAACAATGCCGAGCTGGGTGCAGATATCCTGAATAAAAGCGATATGAATGTTATCGCGGCAGGCAGCCTGACGGATGCGGCGCAAAAAATCGTGGCGGCAGTCGCCTGAACCGAATTAGAAATTTAGAGGCCAATAATGAGTGTATTAGTCAATCGGGAAACCAAAGTCCTGTGCCAGGGGTTTACCGGCAAACAGGGTACCTTCCATTCCGAGCAGGCCATTGCCTACGGTACCCGTATGGTTGGTGGTGTAACACCGGGCAAGGGCGGTCAGACGCATCTGGGTCTGCCGGTCTTCAATACGATGCGTGATGCGGTTGCTGCAACTGGCGCGGATGCAAGCGTGATTTATGTTCCGGCAGCATTTTGCAAGGACTCCATCCTTGAAGCGGCTGATGCCGGCATCAAGCTGATAGTCTGTATTACGGAAGGCGTACCCGTACTCGACATGCTGGAGGTCAAGGTTTATCTTGAAAATAACACCCATGCGCGTCTGATTGGACCCAACTGCCCGGGAATTATTACCCCAGGCGAGTGTAAGATTGGCATAATGCCCGGCTCCATTCACCTGCCAGGACGCGTGGGCATTGTGTCGCGCTCAGGTACGCTCACGTATGAAGCGGTCAAACAGACTACGGATGCGGGATTTGGCCAAAGTACCTGTATCGGCATCGGTGGCGACCCCATTCCCGGCACGAGCTTCATTGACGCGCTGGCACTTTTTGAAAAAGACCCGCAAACCGAAGCCATTATTATGGTCGGCGAAATCGGTGGGAGTGCTGAAGAAGAAGCCGCTGAATACATCCGCACCCATGTTAAAAAACCGGTAGTTTCCTACATTGCCGGAGTTACGGCACCGGCTGGTAAGCGCATGGGGCACGCAGGTGCCATTATTTCCGGTGGCAAGGGAACGGCTGCTGAGAAGTTTGCTGCACTTGAAGCCGCGGGCGTTCGTACGGTTCGCTCACCAGGCCTGCTGGCCGCCGCACTTGCTGAAGTTACAGGCTGGAAAATGCGTGTAACTGAAGGCGCACTCTAAACACAAAAAAGCCAATCCCCGCTCCGGCGGGGATTTTTTTCTTTTAAGGGGATAAAAATCGGCTTTTCTACACTGTCAAGACTGTTTTTTTAAATACTGATTCGGTATCATTATTACGTTATTTTTCTGTTTCCTTTCCCCTTAAGCTTTGTGGATATCTTTTCGCCCTTTCTCTGAACAGTTGTTCTCCCTCTGATGCATTTCAGTCATAACACTATGAATAATTAAGATATTTTTTATCAATAGGGGTGAAATCCTTATCCACAAAAACTGTGGATAACCCTGTGCACATCCTACAAAAAACCTTCTCTGACAAGTGTTCCCTGCCGTGTCTTTTTCCCGTCCAGTGTGTCGCTGCCAGCCTTAAGACGAACTGCCGGGACGGCTTGTCGAGCTCGCTTCTTCGTTTACAACCGTATGATGGTTGTTCTGGCATTCGAGGCGCCCTTTAAACGAAGAGAAGGCTCCTACGTTGATAAAATTAGAGGCTTTAAGGGCCCGGTGAAAAGCTCCCGGTGTGCTGTAGCGTTGATCCACTGCAAAGGGTGCAGGAAACAACAGCGTATAATCGCCTGTTGCACGCGCTTCGAGAAGCTGCCTGCCGACAGGGGTTTCCCGCCAGCCGGGTATGAGCACTGCATCAGCCCATTCATCAAATGACTTTCCTTTATAGTCTTTAAAAGAATTTTCACCTTTAATGCCGGGCCGAGTAATGGGTTGAAGCACCGCTGCCTGCCACGCGGCAATAATCACGGGGGTACAGCGTTGTCCGCGACTTGGCGCATGAGGACTGCTGTTGTTGCTTCGGCTTGCGAATTTGATGGCGCGTCTCAAGCCCTCATCTCCCATTACTGTAAGCTCGGGATTGTGCATGAGGTTGCGTAAATCATCTTCAGCGCGAGGCTCAGGGTAGGGCATGGCAGGTCCGCTGACAGCAGCATCGGGATTGCTGTAGAAATTTCTCATGTCACGCGCATGGCGCTCCTGCCAGAATGAGGGTGGCCAGGCAGCCAGGTGTTCCTCACGGGTTCGGATTTTTGAGGACAGGGACCAGTTTTTCATAATGGCCGCAGCCCGCTGGCTTACATCCTCCTCTCCCGCAAAACGAAACACCATCCCCCGGCCTTCTGGAAGATTCGTCAGCCGTGTGCCGGGCTGGCGGTATCCTTCACGAACGGCGTGAGCTACAGGGCGGTCGCTTCCGGCAATCCACAACATACTGTGCGCCGGTGTGAATCGCCTCATGTTCAAAGGAAACATGTCGTCCATGGTTGCATCTTCATAGGGGGTTTCGAGGATTAGAATATCTCCATCTTGAAGGTGCAAGGTTTCCTCAAGTGCGCGCTCAATTGTCATATTATCTCCACTTTGCGCTCTACATGCTCATAATTATAGATCATTTGCCAGCGGGTCAGTGTGTCCGGTGAGCAGATTGCCTTAACAGTTCAATGACTTCATCGTCAGAGACCTGCGGAAAGTTATCATACCAGCATCCAACGGCCTGAAAATGAATCGGTCTCAGGGGGCAAATGACCCTGTCTGCAAGCTTACTCATGACGTCGCAGGTTTCAGCGGCGGCAACGGGGACAGCTATTATGATACATGCCGGGTTATGGGTGCGCAAAGCCGCGATGGCCGCCTGCATGCTGGCGCCTGTGGCGATACCATCATCCACCAGAATAACCGTATTATTTTGAAGGGACGGGAAGGGGCGGTTTGCGCGATAGAGACGTTCGCGACGAAGTTGTTCACGCGTTTCAGCCTGCAAAACCGCCTCTACCGAAGGGAGCGGGATTTTCAGTTGAGCGAGAAGCGGCTGATTAAGGAAAACGGTATCACCAGAGGCAATCGCACCCATCGCGAGCTCCTCGTGTCCCGGCACTCCAAGCTTTCGAACCACCAGAATATCGAGGGGCAGTGAAAGCCTTCGTGCTATCTCAAAACCAACAGGCACGCCGCCGCGGGGCAGAGCTAAAACGATGACCTCTTTTTTATGCGCATACTCTTGAAGAGCGTCTGCGAGAACGCTTCCGGCCTCATACCTGTCTGAATAATGCTTCATTTCAGTACTCCCTTGAGAGCGGTTATTATACAGTTTAGTGCAAGCATGGCTGCTTGAAGCAAAGGAGGCAGAATACTGTGGTGTCAGGGGATGCGCGAGGCTGCTGACAGCTTGTGCAGTAACGGAGAGTGCGCGTAAAATCAACATTTTTTGGGCGAATGTTTCCATGTTTTCATCTCTGTTTCAAACCGCACGACAATCTGCGACCGCCTCCTTGATGGCGCGCGCCTATCACGCGGATAATTTGCAGGTAGCCCCCCGTCCATCAAGACTGGTGCAAAAATCTAAAGGTATAGTCAGTCTGCAGGTGCGGAGTGTACCGGATGCCGGTCGCTCGCCTGAGTGGTCAACCCTGCTCGCCGTTGATGTTGGGAACGACACGATTGCATCTGTAGAAGAGGAGGAGCAGGCACCATTAATGCTCGCATGGCTTAGAAGCCCGGACCGGGTCATCCCGCTTGAACAGCTCTATGCGGTTGAGTCGCGGATATGGAAGCGTTTTCTCGCCCATCTTGGCGAGCCATTGCTGGCAGAGATGCTGGGGTTAGAAAAACACCGCCACCTCTGGCAGGGATATGCATTCGCCCGCAGTGCCCATTCGCTGGAAATTGCAGAGAGGCGCGCCAGAATGCTCAGTGAGCATCATTTTTTGCTGCCGCTTGCATTAACGCCGTTTAAGGATTTTCAGCAATTTCCGCTGTACATTTTTAACAGAGAGCTTGAAGATAAAGCCGCACTATATGAGTCTATCCGAATGGATGCGTATCAGGGGAAATTTGTGCCTGAAAAAATGCGCGAACTGCATCCTGTTTTTACCCGGGAATTTTTGAAAAAAATCGCGCATTGCACCAGTCTCCTCGAAGTAGACAGGCTTGCATGGATGCTCAATAATCACGCAGACATGCCGGGTGCGCCGCATGGGGCGGCAAAGCGTCTCGCAGCGGCTACGAACCGCATGCCTTCGTCGCGCCTGACGCCTGCTGATTTTGGCTGTATGACCGAGTTGAGTCATCATCTGTCCGTAATGAATCATGTGCACGCTGCCGGCGGCTTTTTATTCAACGGTAAAACGGACTGGACGCAGAATCGGGTAAAGCTGCATGGGTTTTTTACCGCCAGTCGCCGAGATGCCGTGTTCCATATCAGTGATTACGTTAATGCGCTTTATAATGACTTGATTTACCGTGAGATACAACGGGAATTCCCTGAGGCGCATCCAGAAGATTCTGCCAATCATATTTATAATTTCCCTGAACTTTTTCATGCGCTACTCGCCGATAATCAGTGCATTCTGCAGATGCAGCGGCTGCAGGAGCGATGGCATCAAAATTTTGCCCTGCTTGAAGTGCGAAAGCCTCTGGCAATGGATGAGTGCTGGGAGCCGCTGATAGCAGACTGTCAGATAAATGGCATTACTGTAAATGTGCTGACATCAAGCCTCGCGCTGCGTGAGCATGGCGAAGAAATGGAGCATTGTGTTGGCGGATTCAACCGGTTTTGTCTGGCCAATTCCTGTAACATTTTGCGGCTTATGGATGCTAATGGCACACAAACTACCGCGTCGCTCGCCTATTCAAGAAAACACCCCGTCCTTGTGCATCAGCACTTTGGTGCGCGTAACAGCCCGCCGCCGCTTAAGCATGCTCGGGCGCTGGAGGAGCTGGTTGAGTGCATCAATCATAAGAAGATTCCTTTAAATCAGGCGCGGCGTGATGCACTGCCTGTATTTGCACCGCGGGTAGCTTATCCCTGGGCATTGGACGATGATGCGGCTCAGGAAGCCGTTTTTGCAGCGTGGAAAGGGCTTAAGCTGCTGCCGTCTGTACTGGATGCACCCAATCATGGCGCCATGCTGGCGCGCTCTGGGATTATGGAGCGATTGCATGCGTTTGTATCGCACGAGCCGCGGGTCAGCATCAGAGACTGAAAGCGTTTGTGGTGCATCTTCACATAAATTTTTTATCTGCCCCGTTGACCATGACCTCAAAGCCCGTGTAGGATGTCCGCTGCCTGTGGAAAGGCCCAACATGGAATTAATGGAATACTATCATGACGACAACTCGCACTGCTCATCGCGTCTTTACGCACCTTTATACGTCCCTTTCTGATTCCACCTGATTCGCACCCTTTTGTAGATTTACATCTGGTTGTTGATGTTTCAGGGAATTATCATGGAAAAGAAAGTCCTTCTCGCGATAAGCATGCTGTTGCTGGTGTGTGCTCAGGCCATGGCCATGTGTACGCCATCAGTCGAATTTTATTTTACCCGCTCCCCGCTGCCAACCTCGGTATTTGTGGGAGAAACCTTCCATCTGCCGCTGTTGATGAAGCATCATTGCCTCAAAGGACGCCAAACCTGGGCGGTTTCTGAGGGGGTGACGGTGCGCGCGGTGGATGGTCACTGCCCCCCGATGCCGGAGTTCAACGGGGAAATGGGCGATGGCTCCTGTGAACTTGACATGGCCGTTACCGGGTTTGCCCTGTCAAAGCAGTTTTCTGCGTGGGTTCGCTATAACACCCTGGTTCATAAGCACACTTCACCGCCTTTAACCATCGATGTACTGGCGCATCCTGTGGAGTTGCTGCCAGTACCGGCGCAGGCAGGGGCGCGCGGTCTGCCTTTTGCGCTGCCGTTAAAGCCCCTTGCGCGCTATTTTGATGAAAATGTTCTTGCCGGCAATAAACCAGTCATAAGCGTTACGCCTCTCGATGGCGGCGGTCTGCACTTTGACCGGCAAACCCTGATGCTTACCGGTACACCGGTTGCGAGGGGTGCGCTCGAATTTGCACTGTCGGTCATGACTGGTAACACCATCATCGGGCCAGAAATTATTCGCGTGGAAGTGGGGGCTCAGGCAAGTTCGCGGCCGATGTTTCGAGAAGATGCGCAACTACCGGCGTTTACAGTCGGCAAACCCTGGCGGTTTGACGCGCGCGTACTGCTTGCACCCTCATCCACTGACAATACGAATGACGGGCTTCGTCTTCGGATTGATGGTAACTACCCGGCCCCTGAGTGGCTGCACGTGCCTGAAGATTCATCCACGGTACTTGAAGGTATTGCGCCTCCTGAGAGCGTGGAACAGCAGGAAACGCTGGCATTGATTGCCTCAACCAATACGGCGGGGGACTCTCTGTCTCATGTATTTCCCTTGAAAGTGGCATTTGATGCGGAAAATACGCCCCGCATTCAGCCGTTTTCGCTGCGTTTTGCACCTCAGGAAGACTTTGAGGTGAACCTTTCGCAATACGTCGATGACCCGGCACACGACCCGGCGCTACAGCTCATTCTGGATGCCGTTGACCCCATGGCGTACTGGCTGCGACTGAGGCCGGATAACCCCCGGGTACTGGAAGGACGGGTTCCTGATGATGCTGCCGGAAGGTGTTTTCAGCTCTCCCTGAGAGCCGCGAACACCACCGGCGGAAGTTCACAGCCGGTTGTTATTCCGCTGTGTGTCTCTTCACGGGCTGTTCAAGGAACTGGAGCAACAGCATGACTCAAATCATTACTGGCAATGGTGCCGGAGTATACGGTTCTTCCCTTAATCTGCCTGGCAACTTTGGCATACAGGGGCGGGCCACTCTCGGACAGGGTACGGAAGATGTCTACGTTAACGCAGCGAATGGCAACCTTGTTGTGCGCCATCGCGATGGCTTTATGGCTGGAAATGGAACGGGCTTTTCTCTGACACAGACCTGGAACTCCTCTGGCGAGAGCCGTGGCTGGCGCTTTAATACGGCCTCCATGCTTATCCTTCAAGGCGTGCCCAATACCCCCGGCAGTGCCGTGGTGCGGGTTGAAGGTGACGGGCATCGCACGCGGTTCGTGTTTGACGCGGCCAGCGGAAGTTATCGACCTGAGGAAGGCGGGCGGGCATCACTTTCTTTCAATGACGGTGTGTGGCGTGCGCAGAGTGGCAGCGATGAAACAGTCTCGGAATATAACGCAGAAGGACGACTTCAGGCCATTCGCGACCGCGATGGCCATTCGCTGCGCTTTGAGTATGTCAATAACCTGCTGTCGCGGATAGTTGATACGAATGCGCGCCAGACGGTCATCTGGCACTTTGAAGCGGGGCGCCTTCGTGACGTTGAGAGCCGGTCTGACGGTGTTGTGGTGCACCGTGAACAGTTTGAGTGGGATGGACGGGGGCGACTGGCGCGCGTGGTGCGGGATTTGGGCGATGGCAAAACCTTTTGGACGCGCTATGCGTATGCGGGTGAGAGCGAGCGTATCAGTGATATTGAACAGAGTGATGGCACGCTCCTGCACATTGAATACGATACCGCAGGAAGGGTGTCCCTGCTCAGGGATGGCACTGAATCAACGATGGAGTTTCGCTACAGCGCCGGCAAAACCACCATTACAAATGCCCTGAATGAAGTGTGGACATATCTTGTGGACGCGCGTTCGCGCCTTATTGGCATAGAAGGGCCAAACGGGCATCAGGTGCATTATGCTTATGAGGGCAATTACCTTTCATCCGTAACCCGCGGACAGCTGACATGGCGTTACCACTACACGGCAAACGGTGACTGCGAACGCATCGAAGACCCGAGCGGCAAGGTTACTGAATATACTTTTGACGAGGCGCATCGCTGGCTGTCAAAGACTGTCACCAACAGGGATACCAAAGCGCTCATCAGCGTTGAGCGACAAGTTTTCGATGCCAATGGGCACCTGTGTTATGAAGTGTCAGCCGCAGGCGTTGTCAGGACCCACAGTTATGATGCGAGCGGACGCCTTAAAAACAGCCGTACATTTTTAAACGCGCATTTCACGGGTACTGTCGTCTCCCTTGCGGTCCTTGGTGCCTGGTGTGCTGCTCAGAACCCGCAGCAGGTTTCCCGAATCGACTATACATGGGACTGGAGAGGGCAACTCGAGTCGGAAACGTATTTTACACGTATAAGCGCCAATGGCGAAGGCCTTACACAGGGCGCGCTGGTGACTCGAATGCGTTATGACGCCGCTGGCCGACTTCTGGAAAAGTCCGTGCCCTTTGCCGGTGGCTTTAAAAGCACGACGTACGTCTATGATGACCTTGACCGTCTCATATTGTCTGTAAACAATGATGGCGGGCGCCACACCTACACCTACGATGACCTGCATCAGCGGGTCATTGAAACTGATGAAAAAGGCCTGCAGACCGTTAAACTCTATGACCAGAGTGGTCTCCTGCTTTCAACCACGCAGCTTGATTCGGTGAAAACATTCGCCAGTGTGCGCTACCATTACGATGCGACCGGGCGCCTTGTCCACGAACAGGGGCTGGATGGGTTGCGCACGTATTATTTTTATGATGCCAGTGGCCAGCTGCAGGCGGAGGTTTCTGGCAGCGGCCTGATGACAGAATATCTGCGCGATTCTAGTGGCCGTCTGGTGGGAACGATCCTGTATGCAGCGCGTCTCGCGACCCGGGACTGGGGCGATACGCCTCCAGAACTGGCAACTGTTCGTCCATTACCCTCATCGGCAGACAGAACGCTTCGAACGCACTTCAATGCGCATAATCAGATTGCCTTTCAGGTGGATGCCAGTGGCGCGGTCAGGGGCTTTGAATACGATACGGCCGGGCGGGTTGTGTGTGAGCGGGCCTATGTTCAGCGTCAATGGCCACCGGTTGCCCATGCCGATGACCGCGTACACCGCTTTTACTTTGACGCTGATGGTAACCGCATCGCCGATGTGGATGGCGAGGGGGTCTTGACCGTTTACCGCTACGATGGCGAAAACCATCTCCTGGAAACGTATCGATATGCAAACCGCCTGCGCCTGCCGGCACCAGCGATTTTTTCATCCCTGGACCTTAAGCCCGATACACTTCACGATGTGCGTACGCTGCATTTTTACAATGCCGCAGGCCTTAAAATTGCCGATATTGATGCCGAAGGGGGTGTGACTGAATACAGCTTCGATGACCGCGGATTGATGATATCTTCGAGAGCCTTTGCCACCCGGGTGGATATGGCCGCCATCACAGCCAACACCACCTTTGACCAGCTGCGCCCTAAAGAAAGCGCGCAAGACCGCTGCAGCGCGTGGCAGTATGACAGCCTCGCCCGGGTGGTGGAGGAGCAGGCAGCCAACGGCCTTGTAACGCGTTTTTCCTATGATGCACAGGGGTTATTGATATGTAAAACCCTGATGGATGCGAAAACCCATCAGGAGCGCACCGAACGCATACGCCGTGATAGCGCAGGACGCGTCATTGAGACGCTGGACGCACTTGGCAGTCGTCTGCTCGCAGAGAGTGCGCTTGATGAGGCAGCGATTGAAGCCATCTGGCAGCATCATGGTGTGCATCATACGTATGATGCCTCGGGGCGGCGCGTCAGCAGCACGAACGCGAAAGGGGAAACCACGCATTATTTTTATGACGATGCAGGCCGTCTTTGCAATACCATCAATGCGGACGGCGCTGTTTTGGAGTATCGCTACAACGCTTTTGGTGACATGACAACCACCATCCGCTATAGCCGTTTCCTGGAAGGGCCTTTTGATACGCTGACGAGTGCCAGTCTTGCTGAAAAGCTGAAGACACTGGAGGACCGCGCGCATGATGCGGTCATTACGTATGACTTTGATGCGATGGGGCGCATTATTTCCGAGACACATGGCGCCCGGGAAACCACGGTGCACTGGAACGCATTTGGAGAAATGGAGCGGCGAGAGCAGCGTATCAATGCCGAAAGCCGCATTATCAGCGAGTATCGTTATGATAATCGCGGACTCAAAATTGCTGAAAAACGGACATGGGGGGCGCAGTCTTTCAGCACATCAAGCACGTACGACAGCTTTGGTGCAGTATCCACAGAGACCGATGCACGTGGCTTTACGTCATATTTCACGCGCAACCGGCGTGGCGAGTGTGTGCTTTTTACGGCAGGCGCTGTTTGCCAGGTCATCACATGGGATACATTTGGGCGCAAGCTGACTGAAACCGATTTCAGCGGCAAACACGTTTTACGCACCTTTCGTTATGACGACCAGCAAAACCAGATGATTCTCACGGTTGGCAACAACGTGCAAATCAGTACCGCCAATGCCTTTGGAGATACGGTTTCCCTGACCGATGGCAATGGCCATACCATTCGCTGGCAGTTTGACGAGCGCGGTCTGCTGGTTGAGGTGGATGACATGCAGGGCTGTCAGCAGACGCTGCATTATGATGATGCGTCCAGACTGTCCTGGAAAGAAACGCGCGGAGGGGCTGTGGTTCAGTATCATTACGATGCTGCGGGCAACGTGCTTTCAGAGTGCATCGACCCCGAAGGGCTGGCACTCACCACGACCTGGACCCTTGACGCGCTTGGCCGCCAGATTGCGATTCAGGACGCTGCAGGCACCATTACGCGCCTCACATGGGATGCTGAAGGTGCATTGTCGGAGAAATGCGTTGACCCCGATGGCCTTAACCTGCAGACCCACTATTGCTACGATGCACTTGGCAATCTTGTGCTTGAAACGCTCAAAAATCCTGGCGGTAAAGACCATGTGGTTCAGCGCACATGGGACGGCTTTGGAAACCTTCTTACGACCACCATCGACCCCAATGGGCTCAAGATTACCCGACGCATGGACTATGATGGCAATGGCAACTGTGTGGCGGAAACCGACCCTAATCAGCACACGACCCATTTTGTCTATGACAGCAACAACCGCTGTCGCTATCGCATCGACCCGAGGGGCGCAGTAACGGAACATCAATACGATGTGAACGGGTTTGAAGTGGCGACATTGCGCTATGTCAATCGCCTTACAGGGCTTGGGGAATGGAGCGAGGCTACCGTTTCCAGCACGCTCAAACCTGATTCGGTACACGATTTGCAGACGTTTCGTACCTTTGATGAAGAAGGACGGATACGCCTGTCCTGGGACACGCTCGGGTTTGCCACTGAAAATACCTACGATGCCGTGGGTAATATCGTATGCACCACGCGTTACGCCATTGCGACACCGCTGGATGCCTTGCGCGCCGGTAAACGGGAGTTGCCCTCCATAAAGGATGCGCGGCGCACGTTTTATGTGTACGACAAAAATAACCAGTTGCGTTACCAGTTTGACGCGACAGGTGCCATCACCCGCTGGACGCGCGATGGTGCCGGCAACATCACGGAAAGCACGCGATTTGCGAAACCCATCTGGTATGGCAAAGCCGCCACACTCGATGAGGACAGCATCACAAGACTGCTGGAAGCAGATGCCCTGCATGACCAAACGACCCGTATCACCTATGACAAGGCCGGTCGAAAGTCGGCAGAGAGGGATGCCACCGGCGCGGTTACCCAGTACCAATACGATGCAGTTGGCCGTTGCATTGCCACGCTGCGGCTCGCGGAGCGGGTAACGGAGAGTCAGTGGCCAGAGGGCTTTTGTTTGAGTCCTAAGGACAGGCTCACGCGGGTGATGTTTGATGCGGCGGGGCGTGAAGTGTTTCGGATTGCTCCCGGGGGCGAGGTTATTGAGCGTCAGTACGATGCTGCAGGGAATGTGACGACTGAGATTTTCCATGGCCTGCGTGTCAGCGCTTCGGCAACACCTGCTGATATCAAAAAGGCGCTTTTGGCGGATACATTGTCACGGCGTACCGATTTTCTTTATGACGCAGCGGCACGACTTTCGAAAAAAACCAACGCGAAGGGGGATTATCAGCAACTCCTGTACGATGATGCCGGCAACGTGACTGAGCGTCGCGAAGAAAATGGCGCAGTCTGGCGATTTGTCTGGGACAGCGCCAATCAGCTGCTGGAGACCATCTCGCCTGCTGTGTCACTGGCACGCTGGGAGAAGGGGGTTATGGTGCGTGAAAATCGCTCCATTATTACCCGTAACACCTGGGACAGTTTTGGCAACCTTGTCGAAGAAGTGAAGGATGCAGAAGGGCTCGCTGTGAAGCATTTATATGCGTACGATGGCGAGGGTCGAAAAATCCGTACGCTGATTCGAGGCATTGGCATTTACGGTGCCAGTACGCTGCAAGCCAGCGCTGAGCGTCTTGAAAGCGTTCAAGACCTAACAGAAATAACGCGTTATAACGCTTTTGGGGAAGTAAGTGCAACCTGCAGCAAGGGCGGTGTCTGGCGCTATCATGTATATGATGAGCGCGGGCAGCGAACCTTTGAGATAGACGGAACGGGCCATGTAGTGCGTTATGAGTATAATGCACTTTCAGAGCGAATACGGAGTACCGCCTTCGCAAAAACCGTATCACTGGCTCCGGGCAGTGAGCCTGATGCGCGTCTTTTAGACCGCCTTGTTGAGGTCAATTCCCGTTATGACAGGCACACGACCTATGCCTATGATGCACTTTCGCGACTGGTGGAAACCACTCGGGATAAAGTGCGTGCTTTTGACGCGAAGCGTCAGGAATACCAGATGCTCTCGCCCTGTGAGCGGCAAATCTGGAACGCGTTTGGTGAAATCACCGAAACTGCAACGCGCCGGTTTGCTGATGAATGGCTGCACGAATACCGTGATTATGATGTCAACGGGCACGAAATCGCCTGTCTGAATGCCGCGGGTTATCTGACCACGAGCACCTATACCGTTTTTGGCGAGCTTGCCTCACAGACGGATTATGCCATTGCGACCGGCAGCGGGTTTACGCCTCCCGCCGACTCCAGTCGCAGTCGAACGGTGTCTTTTATGTACGATGCACTGGGGCGCGTATCGTCTAAAACCCTGAAGCAGGTGACGTTTTACCATGTGGATGCGCAAAACCGATTGCAGCAGGAAACCCGCGATCTTGAAACCCGTTTTACATGGGATGCTGCCGGCAATCTTATTGCCACAGAGGATGCGCTTGGAAATATCGCATACAGTTATTACAACCTGCTCGGACAAAAAATTGCGGATGTCGGGCCACATACTGAAGCGGGCCGTGCTGCCACCGTTTATGCCTATGATGGTCTGGGTCAGCTTCTCAGCACACTCAAGCGCGCGAATGGTGCGCTTTCAGCGGATGCGAAGGGCTTTAATCTTGCCGCAGTTTCGGCAAAAGACACGCTGGTGAGTAACGTCTATGATGCAATGGGGCGTGTCATTCAGGTTTTTGATACAAAACATCACGCGATTAACTACAGCTATGATGCCGATGGCAATCTGGCACGACGCTGGCAGACGTTTACCAGAGTTGATGGTACGGCAATGGTGCAGGACGTGCGCTACCGTTTTGATGCAGAATCGCGTCTTACGAAAACGCTGACGCTTAAACCGGACGGAACGGTTGCCTCTGCCGATACGCGCTATAACGCCTTTGGTGAGAAAGAGGCGGAGGGCGTGAACGGTCGTTTTACCTTCACCAGTGACTATGATCAGCTGGGTCGGGTGTGGCGTACCAATACGAGTGGCGCCTGGCAGATAAACGTTTATGACCTTGTGAACAATGTTACGCAGGTGGTAACCGCTTCAAATGCAGAAACGCCGGGGAATGCCACAGGTGTCGATCTCTCTCAAGCCTGGTATGAGCAGGCGATGAATTTTGACGGTGGCCTTTATCATTTTGTGTTGCAGCGCCAGAACAACACCTATGATGCCAGCGGGAATTTATTGTCTCAGCGTTATGCAAAAATCATCAACGGACAGACGGATGTCTGGCTCGAGCGCACTCAGCAGGTTGACCGATGGGGGAATGTGGTGCGTGAGGAGAGTGTTGAGCATTTTGTGACAACGCGCGAATACAATGCCCTGAACGCACTTGTTATGGAAGAGCTGCCTCTGGTGCGCACCGTAGACCGCCACGGTCAGGCAACCTCTATCAAGCCTCGTCAGTATTTTGCCACGGATGCTCTGGGACGCGATATCGGTCTTACAGATGCCGGTGGTCACACGGTATTGCGACGTCTTGATGCCGAGGGGCATATCATCGAGGAGGTGGATGCGAAGGGGGCGGTCAGCTATAAAACCTGGGATTTACTCGGACAAATGACGCACAGCAAGAATGCTACTGGCGTAGTGGTGGAGTATGAATATGACAAAAATGGTCAGCTGACAAGCATTCTCACCAATGGGCGTCGTCAGACTCGGGCTTATGACGAACTGGGGCAACTTGTACGCCAGTCTGTGGGCAGTAACGATGTGACGACCTTTGAATATAACGTACAGGGTTTTCAGACACGTCGCCGCGAGGCGAGTGGCAAGGATACACATTGGACGTATGACGATGAGGGCCATAAAAAAAGTGAGTTTGATGGTCTGCATACCCAAACCTGGGAATATGACGACATGGGGCGCATCAAACACCACGAAGACCTTGGCGGGCATCGTACAACCATTATTCGTAACGTTAACGGGCTTGTGTTGCGTGAGGGGTCAACGGCTGGCAAGCACGTTCAATATCAATACTATGCCGATGGGTTATTGCGTGAATTTAACGATATTAACTGTGCTGAGCATGTCGAGTATACCTACGATGCTGCGGGACGGGTGAAAACGCACAAGACATCGAAGGGAGGGGATTTTAAAAATGGCTGGTCGGAAGAAGATGAGACATTCAGCTATGATGCGCTTGGTCGGTTGACCTCTATGCAACGCCGCCATTCTGACGCATGGAGCAGGCGTTTTCCTGAGCGTTCACGTGATCTGCTGACACTTGATTACGATTATGACGCAGTGGGCAACATCCGGCATGCAGCAGCTACGGCGAACTACACCGGTAAAAAAGTCGTAAGTTCCGATAACTGGTATGACTATGACGAGAACGACCGTCTTACGGTTAATCGAGGGGTGCTTGAGAATGGCAATATCGGTATCAGCCGCAAGCAGGGCAGTGCACTTCTCTACGATGACAGTGGCAACGTACGCGAGGCGCAGGTGTTTGAGGGGGAAAACGCGCGCACCTACACGTATTTTTATGAAGAAAGTGGCTTATTGAGCCACATTTTTAAAGATGGCAACCGCTTTGAGCAGCGAAAGTATGACACCAGCGGGCGTCTTGAGCAAACCACGTCATTTGATATTTTTGGTGGAAAGACAGGCAGTAGTACCCTTGAGTACAAAAACGGTCAGGTTGTTTTGCAGACTAACCGTAATGGTATGGATGCGGAAACGGCGAAAACACAATTTTTTTACGATGTCGCGGGAAATCTCAAAGACTCCGTAACGCGGATGCAAAAATCCGATGTTAAGGGGAAGGTCGTGCATCAGAAGCTTGAGCATCACTATGAATATGCATTATGGGATGAGTATCTGCAAAGCAGTGATGACACAAAGCTTCAAATTGACGATTATCCAAAGCCTGAAACCGGGCGTGCCACACGTTCTTATGATCTAAATGGTCTCTTGAAAGAGATAAAAGATACAAAGCGGGACAGCAAGGGATCGTCCGCTACGAGCCGTTTCTGGATGAGCAGTCTTGAGGGCATGCATGCGCGGGAAGATGAAACCGGGATGGTGAACTATGTACGCCTTGGGGATAATCTCGTTGGTGATGTGAGCTGGAATGGTGTGGGGGAGGATGCCGTGCATGTCTATGGCGGTTTTGTTCCCACAGGGTATCGCCGGGGTATTGGTGAGGATACTCTGCTGCATCCCTTGCGAAAGGGCGGAATTCTTTCAAGGCTTGCAGATTTTGTGATGGGTCGCGGGCATCTGGACACTGATGAAGCGGTGCGTAACAGTGCTGGAGACGCGAATGATGTGATTCCTTCGGGAAATTCCGGGATTTACACCCTTGAGGCCGGTGATACGCTGGATACCATTGCGCTCAAAGTGTATGGCGACAGCAGCCTCTGGTATCTGATAGCGGATGCCAATGGCATTACTGAGCGAAATGCCTCTGCGGGGGCAGGTGGGCAGTTACAGCCAGGGCAGCGCCTGCAGATACCCTCTATTGGTAACACCCCGCATTTTAATGGTGCAACGCGCGCGTTGTCGAGTCAGAGTAAACAGATTGGCAGTCGCGCGGCAACGGTATCGACTCCGAAGCCTCTAGTGCCAAAGCATCACAAGTCGCATCAGCTGTTCCAAAAGATAGCGGTTGCGGTGATTGCGCTGGTGACAACGGTACTTGCCGCCGCAGCACTTGCCTCAGGTTTTGGTGCCAGCGCCACAGCGGGCATTTTTCAGCTTGGGCTTGCAGCCATCCGTGGAGCCGCGGGTCTTGGTGTTGTGGGTGCAATGGCAACCTCCGCGGGTGCAGGATTCATGGGCAATCTTGTCGCGCAGAATGTCTCTGAGGCGCTAGGGATGCAGCACGGCATTGACTGGAGCAGCCTGCTTGCAAGCGGGCTCGCAAGTCTCGCTGTCACCGGGCTCGGTTTTGCGGCACAGGGATCACGTTTCGCCGCGATGGGAGAGCGGCTGCAGAAATGGGTAAAAGACAGTAACTTTAGCATTCAAAGTGCATCACAGACGATGATTAAAGATGCGCTGAACCAGAGTGCAAATCTCGCTTTTCACAACCAGCAGCATTTCGACTGGATGCAACTGGGAACCCATGCAGCAACATCGGGAATTATGGACAGCACGCGCTATGGCAAGCTCGATGAAATGCTCGAAAAGATAGACGCAACCGGCACTCTGGCAGGCGAAACCGCCTCGCTGGCTTCGCACGCGGCAAGCGCCCTCACTCACGGCAAGTCTTTCAACGCCGAACAAGTACTTGTTGACAATCTGGGCACAGTCGCTGGAAGATTCGCGATGCAGGGAATCTTAAGCAGGGAATCATCCACACAATCAGAATACATCTCCCCTTTAGAAAATATATCGCCCGATGATGGGGTGTCAGAGCCTCTAACCACTGCGGTATTTAACCCGTCATCTGTTGAACATGAGGATATTGAGCTGGCGGCTCATATAAACCCGTTTAAAGTACCGGAGGTTCATGAAGGCAAAGACACGAATAGAGAGATAATGGCGCGTCAAAAAAACATTAACGTGAACAATCATCTCGCTTTGCCAGGCAACCAGGATATAGCTGAGCCAATAAACGATAACGATACACTGACAAGAGACCTTGAATTTATGAGTAGCTGTGGAGTTTACGGCGGATATGTCGTAGATGCCGCTAATATAATTCACGAATTCATGAGAAAAAAACAGGTAGCATCAAAAGTTCTTAGCACGGGTGTGCGTGTTAAGTCACCTTTGTATAATCGTGTCAAAAGTATGTACCGGCAACGTTCATTGGAAAAGGCGAAAGAGGTATTTCCTAACCCAACATCGGCCTCATATCGAATATTAAATCATAAAGCCGGCAGGATTATACCAGTAGCCGGCGTGGTTATGGACACAACCTATGTTTTTTTTAAAACAGCAGCAGCTTACAGCCGGCACGAAAAATCACCAGATGCCTACAAGTATAGTGTTGCTGCGGGCGGTGCCGCTCTGGCAGATGTTTTTGCAGGGGGGGCGGTAGCAACTGCCGGAGGTGTAGGAGCTGTATGGGTAGCCTCAGCAGGATTAAGTTTAGTTGGGATACCGTTAATGTTGGTTGGAATTGCCAGTTATGCAGTTGCAGCAAGCTTTTATTATGCGTGGGGCAGCGATCCGGTTGTAAATACTTCAAATAGAATCATTTTTAATGGCTTGTCAAAAGTATCAAATAGGAAATAAATATGAATAAAAAAAATTATATTGATTTCATGGCAGTGGGCAAAAATAAATTTTTATATCACCCATGGAGATTCTTGTCTAAACGTGCATATATTCTTACAAGTAAGCAACGCGACGAAATAATGGACTTTCAGTCACATGCTGTGCTGATACTGATGCTCGGGACCACCTTTTTTTTGGCGAAAAAACGCCATCATGCGCAAGATTTGAATTTTCACAACTTAATGTGTTGTATCGGATTTTTTTATTACCTAATCGCTTTTTTTTACCTCAGCATTAGAAGGCATTATATTTTTAAAAAATGTGAGGCTATTAGATGTGAAAGATACAACTTTTCTCATTACATGAAACAATTGGCTCCATCTAGAAAAATAACAACAATAGCAATATGCATTCTTTTCTTTCTTTCTGTTTCTATACTTGATTTATTTGTTTTTAGAAAATTTTTTAGTTCAGAAAGTTTGGACATTGGTTTGCTCGCACTTGCTATATTCACTGGATTTCTTGCATTTCCAACGCTTATATTTTTTTTAATTATGATGAAATACAAGCTTCAAAATAAATATAAATTACGAAGAAAAGACAATATCATTTGCAATAAAAAATAAAGATCCTTTATTATCACATATATTTAGAATAATATTGAGAGACATAGAACCAAACGCCGGTCAAGTCCATAAAATGCTGTAAATTCGCTTAACATCAAGCATCACAAGCATCACAAGCATCACAAGCATCACATGCATCACAAGCATCAAAATTTCTCAGAGGCTGTATCCGTGTCAGTGGTTAAAAAATTTACTCTACCTGCAACCATAAGATAAACTGCCACTCCTATGGTACTGATCAGTATCGGTATTTTCCAAAGAAACTGGTATCCTGCCTGTTCAATTACAAATCCTGCTAATATCGTGCTGGACATCCCCAATAAGGAGTATGCCAGTTTATAAATGCTAAAATATAATCCTCTTTTGTCTTCCGGTGCTTTTTTGAAGATTATAGATTGAGAATATACTGATATTAGCATTTCACCGAGTGTCATAAAAATGATGGTCGTCATGACAGATATAAATGCTGAACTTATATTCAGGAAAAGATAAGAAAAACCCATTAAAAAAAGACCAAATATAATTAGATGATATTCATTGTTTTTTTTCAAACTTCTAATTAACAGACTTTGTAAAGAAACTATTAAAATGGGATTTACTGCGTTTAGATAACCTGTTTGAATACTTGAATAATCTTTTGACTCTAAATATAGCGGAAACCCAATGCGATGTATGGCATATATAATGCCCATCAGAGAGAATGACACTATTGATGCTAATACTGGGATGTTTAAAGCACGTTGTGTAGTCCGGCTTAAATTATCTGTCTTTACCTGCGTTTTTGAACTACTTTTGATATTGTTAATGGTGAAAATCATTCCAACTAAAAAAATTGATATGGCAACAAAGAGATATCGACTCACTTCATCAGACAAATATCCTAGTAACATTGGTGCAATGACCATGCCTAGATTTGAAATAATGAATTGTCTTCCTATGATGGATGTTTTTTTATATCCTTCATATTTTTGGGTCAGTAAATAGCTGATAGAAATAAGCACTAGAGAGTTGCCAAATCCAACTATCAGCATCAGCAAATAGGCTGCATAAATATTATTAACTTCACCAAAAATCAAAAAGCCGATCGCCTGAAAGAGCAGTCCATTTTTAGCCAAAGAATTTTCTTTATTTTTATCAATAAAATATCCTGACAGAAAATTACCAATAATACTTCCCAGAAAAGTAGCCGATAAAATTAAACCTATATCCTCTGCTCCAAAAAAACCTTTTTTACTTAAAAAAATCGCAAGGTAAAAGACAATTCCAGAACAAAAAGCCTGAAAAAAATAGATTAGCTGTAACTTGATGTCTTCCTTACACATATTTATCGTTAAAATCCTGATTATTATATTACTTGGGGGATATATGTGGTTGTAATTCTTAAAATTTCTTCATTACATAAATCGTATGTTTTTGTTTTTTTAATGCTTGGAGGCAGATGAGGATAAAGAGATGCTTCATATAATATCATCTCTTATTACTTTGTAAACTAAAAAAGATTAACGGGGTTACAAAACACAGGCAATAAACTATTTGATGTACCGATATTAAAGATATTAGGCACTTATTTTTTCACAACAAAAATAGAATATGGTGGATATATTTTTTCATCAAACCATTGATATCCATCTAAATCATTTCCAAGTGGTTGATAAACACTTACATTACTACATCCGGCTCTATTAATACAATCAACATAATCTGTATGACTCCAATAATAGTCAAATAAAATAATATCTTTATCGGTAAGATGGATTTTTGCAATATCACCACTTTTTAAATCAATGTTTTCAGGAAATTCATTATTTATGGTTAGCCATTTTTTAGAGAAAAGATGCTCGCTGTTTGTTACAGATATTATCAAACCATTTTTCTTGCATACCCGATGCATTTCAGAAATATTATGAGTTAATTCATTTTTTGAGCCTATGTCAAGCAATACAAATGAATTAAACACGATATCGAACTTATTGTCCTCAAAGGGTATTTTTCCTTTTTCCATTAAATGAAAATCTATGCCGTTATATGCGTGGCTCCTTGCTTCATTAAGCATATTGATATCTATATCTACACCTTTCACCTTGTATCCATGCAATCTTAATAGATTACTGGATCTTCCAGCACCACATCCAAAATCAAGAGCCATAATATTGTCAGGATGGATAGTCGTATGATTTGAAATGATTTTAGATAAATCACGAAATGCCAAATATCCAGTACCCCCGAGCTCGGAAGTATAAAAATCAATGTATAACTGATAGTTATTTAATGTTTTCATCTGCTACAAACTTATTATCATGTTGAGATTCATTTACTGAGATTTTGAATAAAGAAAAATCTGTATTAGTATCAAAAATATCTAGCTTTTCCTTTTTTTTGAGCCATAAACTAAATTTAACCGAAAATGGAGACATTAGTGTTTCATAACCTACTTTAATTAGATGCTGGTAAATATGGGCCAGAATGTATAATTAAAACCAACTTCTGTAGAACTCAAGAATAATGGGCGCTCATTGCTTTCCCGTGTTCATACAGTGAATCAAGTGGATTCTTTTGGGCTTGATGATTAATTATAAGGCAATCAGTGGTGGTGTACAAATAAACGGCATGCGCTCGTTAGATTGAGGATTGGGGTGCGACTGAGTGTCTGAAACGGCATTCATTTCAGTTGGTAAGCTGATTATCAATGACATCAATGAGAAAAGTTGCATATAGCCTATGGCTTGTGGTTTATGGGATTAGTCGCCATAAACCACTACCGGAAATATCATGCTACCAGCATTTCGGGTGGCAAAGGTTTTGAGTAAATGGCAATCAACTTCATGATTTTTAGAAACTTGTCACGGGCAAGCAGCGCTTTACCTTCGTACACGGCAGTCAGACTTGCTTCTGAAATATCCAAAAACTGTGCTGCGATATCCAGGCTAATATGGACATAATTTATCAGACCATAAATCATGATACGTTGTTTGATACTTTCTTGGGCAGTCTCCGAGGAAATTTTGCAAATGTTGTCACTTTGGTACAAATTATCCATGATAAATCCATTATAAATCGTTAAGTTGCAGGTCAGAGCCTGTGACGCAGCGATATTAACATCGTGTAATTTTATAAAAAACGATATATTTACCATGAAATTTTTGAACCTTATTTCATTTTTGGATTTAATTCTATTCTAGATGCCCTGTTTTTCCATATTTTGTGAAATAATAAATTATACGGATTGTCCGGATTTTATATAAAAATGATCGATAAAATTATCACAGGTGGTCAGACAGGTGTTGACAGAGCGGCACACGATGCAGCCATTTTTAACGGATTGGATATTGCAGGATGGTGCTCCAAAGGGCGGATTGATGAAAACGGTATTATCCCCGATAAATATTCTTGCCTGACCGAAGTGGCAGGAAGTTTTGCATCTGAGGCAGAAAATTATAATTTTAGAACAATGCGTAATATCGAAGACTCAGATGGAACGTTAGTTTTAGTGCCTGCATGGCCGTTACCGGAAACCATAAAAGATGGAACAATTTTAACGTTACAGCATGCACGCTCTTGTAATAAACCGCTTTTGATTTTGGCGCTCAACCAATCAACAGCGGAAAATCAAGCATCACTCACTGAGTGGCTTTTTCGTAATAGCATCAAAGCGTTGAACATTGCTGGTCCAAGAGAGTCCAGTCAACCGGGAATTTATGATTTGTCGTTGAATTTTCTGAAGTTTGTTTTGTCATCACATCATTATTTGTAGTAATTAACCTGATCTGACAGTTTCTGTTTACTAAAAAGTATCTGCCAGATCAAGTTAAAACGCACTTAAATATCAGGCGCCCTTAGTCATTATCATGGCAACTTTTATACTTCTGCGCCATTTTTTCTTCAGCGTCTTTCATCATATTATGCAGTTTGGTTTTTTGTTCTTCTGTAAGAACAGACAGTACTTGATGGACTGTTGCTACTTTGGTTTTCATCATGGAGCCAATCAGTGCTGTTTTCTGGTCTATGAGGCTGTTGACGGTGTCTTTATCCATGGAAGCCGCGTGAATCTGCTCATGAATTTTTGATTTTAATGCGTCCATCTGTGAGCCGGTGGCTTTCATGGTACTTTTCATCTGCTCAATGATGGGTTTGATTTTTGCTTTTTGTTCATCACTTAACTGCAGAGATTCAAGCATGTGCTTCAAGCCATGTTTGCACATTGAAGAGTCTGCAAAGAGTGCTGTACTGAACATTAATGATATCGCAACAACAAACGTTCCCAGTAATTTTTTGAACATGTTACATTCCTTTTTAGTGTGGAAATCGTAATCAGTATAGACGATTTTTGGTATTCTGCATGAGGCGTTCGGGATAGCGCTTCATCATTGCTGACCAACCTGGTAGACAGCGGCTAACCTCCATCTCCGAAAGTGCGTTAAAAACAAAAAATAGTGTATTATTCTGGAAGTTTAAACTCCCCGCCACTCTTAATCAGCGCTCTTAGTTCATAAAGTTGTAATGGCTTTGAAAAATAATATCCCTGTGCTTCATCGCAGCCTTCTTGCATTAAAAACTGTGCCTGTTCGCGCGTTTCAACACCTTCAGCCGTCACCTTCATGCCAAGGATATGGCATAAAGCGATGATGGATTTCACAATGGCTGCATTTTCAATATCGAAAGGCAGGCCGTCAATGAAAGATTTGTCAATTTTAATTCTGTCGGGCTTAAATTGCCGCAGATAAGCGTAAGAACTATAGCCTGAGCCAAAATCGTCTATGGCAATAGAAATCCCGGTTTTTTGAAGGCTCTGAATAACGTGAGCCGCTTGTGTGGCATCGTGCATTATTTCTGCTTCCGTTACTTCTAATTCCAGTAATTCAGTAGGGATTGACATTTTTTTTATTAATTGTGAGATAAATCCGACGAAGTCATATTCCCTTTTTAACTGCCGCGCATCCATGTTGATAGCTATCGGTATTTTAAAATCCATCAAGGGGAAGTGATAAGCGAGTCGCAGGAAGACCCATTCACCAATATAGATAATCAAATCGGAATGTTGGGCTATGTGCAAAAAAGCATCTGGATACTGAAGTCCATTTTGAGGATCATTCCATCGAATCAACGCTTCCAGCCCCACCATTTTACCAGTTCGCAAATCGACTTTTGGCTGATAGTGAAGCCTGAATTGATTATCGACAAGTGCTCGCCTTAAACCGTTTTCGATTCGCAGAGCGTTTGAAACGGATTGCTGCAAGGCTTGAGTTGAAAACTGAATGCTGCTGCCACCACGAGATTTGGCATGTTTCAGAGCGATATCAGATTTTTTCAATAGTGTCATGATATCCAGGCCGTCATATGGGTAAATACTCACACCGATACTTGCCTGTAAATAAATTAAATTGTTTTTTATCTCGAAAGGTCTTTGGAGACATACTAATATTTTATCGATAATTGGTTTTAATGCTTCAGATGTTTTAAGTTTTGGAACAACAAAAGCAAATATATCACCACCTAAATTGGCAATTATTCGCGTGGTATCGTTGAGGGTTTCTTGAAATTTTAGTGCAATTTGCCGAAGTAGAATGTCGCCTATTTCAAAATTATATGTTTCATTGATTAATTTGAATCGCGAGATATCCAGCATGATTATACCATGCATATCCGATTCATTTTGGGTTATCAATGTATTCAGAGACACTTCCAGGCCGTTTCTATTGAGGAGCCCCGTCAAGTCGTTGTGAGATGTAATATACTGCAATTTTTGATTGCTTAAATTATGTTGAATTATTCCTCCAAGAATGCCAGCCATCCACTCCAATGTATCAATTTCACTTTGCTCACAATTTTTTTGATTTTGGTTATAAAAGGTAAGCACCCCTATAGGTTTTTCGTGACAAATTATTGGTATGCCAAGCGCAGTGGAAATCTTATGCCTTCTGGCAATGGAGGTATTAAATACTTCATTCTGCCTGGCTAAATCCAAGATAAGTGTGGGTTTGTTGTTACGAATGACATAACCTTGAAAGTCCGTATCAGCATCAATAATCAGGCTGGTTGCCATTTGATAATACTCTGCAATTTCTTCAGTCAGTTTATGGTATACCGAAATGCAATAAAAAGACGTTGCCTGACTGTCATAAACCCAGATTTCAGCCTCATCCCAAGCCATGGAAATGCAGGCAGTTTTTATAATCACATCCATTGTTTGTTCAATGCTTCTTGTAAAACGAATCGCGTTTATAATCTGCTCGTAAACAAATTTATTTTTTTGTATTTTAACATGCTTTGTGATATCGACGACAAAGCCTACAATGCTGTGTTGTTCCCCATCATTTTCATTACTCAGGACAGCAAAGTCTTGAACATATACGATGCTGCCATCCGATTTTATCATCTTGTACTCAAAACCAGTGGCGGCTTTATTTTTTATGTCAAGATTAGAGAGGTATTCTTTTACTCTTCCTCTATCGTCTGGATGAACGGCGTTAAACCATTTATTGGCATCCTCATATAAGGCATCTCGCGTCATACCAAACATTTTTTCCGTAGCGGCATTTACATAAATAATCTTGGTAAGATCGGCTGATATTTCGTAAAAGGGGTTATCTACTTTTTCGACATAATCTAAGAAAGCACAGGGATGGCCGTGCAGAATGTTACGAAACTCAGCTATATTTTCAATAAGCCGGTTACGCTCCATTGATAGTTCATCAATCTGTTTCGTCAGAACTTTGGCGACATCCCGTGAATATTCCATATCATTCAATCCTATTTGATTTTCATGGTATCACTTACATTTTCAGTGAATACTTCACCTTGAGTTTTCCAGAATTGAAATGTATCTCTGGTTGATTTTGAATACAGACCAGCAGTTAATACATGAAGAATGTTTTTCATGAATTTCATGGCTGAGCTGTCGAGATTTTTCGATAAAGTTTCCCTGCTTTCATTGAGCTTTTTATCGAAGTCTTTAAGCTTATCTTCCGGGCTGGCGTTCCCCTTGCTTAAACACTGCTTCATCTCGCTGACGGCCTGATATTTGTTTAATGCGGCATGGAGCTTCGGGTGGCGTTTACTTGAGTGAATCGTAGTATCGGTATTGTCAGTTATGTCGTACAGGGAGAATTTCGATGTATTTCTTGCAATAATCTTTTGGATGTCAATCGCCTGGGAGTCTGGCTTTGAATAACGTTCACGAGCTTCTGGCGCTAAATCTGCTGAAAGCCGATTAATCGAGCGCTCAAGGTGCGACAGGTACTTATCGCACTCCTCATTGAGTAAGGCTATCTTTTCGTTATTCTCCATGGTGGCCGCATCCTCAAGTTTTAAAAAATTGCAGATAAATCAGTGTGATTACATATTCTATAGTGTTTTACAAATGCAACGGTTTCACGTCACCTCATTAAACGAGGTCACGCCCGAGCGCTGTTTTCAAGCCCTTTACACGCTCAGATATGGCGCCTTTTATATTCATTATGGACTATTTCTGGTAAGTATGTGTCGCAAGCTCGCCTTGTCATTTCTCCAATGGCAGATATACTGCAGAATCACGGTCTTTTACGAGAATGTATTGAGGGCGCACCCTCATAGTCTCTAAGAGGGTAGGGTTGATGCAGAACAGCACGACAATGCATTGTTTGGGTTTTGATGTTACTGTTACCCACAAAAAGATTAAGGCCATGTACCTGCGTGTGTGTCCATCTACCGGGCAACTGCGTATTTCTGCGCCCCGGTCTGTATCGGCTGAGACCATACGGGCATTTATCCAAACGCGCATCAGCTGGATTCAACAGCAGCAGTCGCGTATTCAAACACTCAAGCCTTCTCATCCTTACACATACACTGATGGTGAGCGCCATTACATTTTTGGCAAACCCTGTGTTTTGCGCCTTGTAGAAGCCACCAACAGTCCGGAACTTTACCAGACTGATGCTGAGCTCATTTTACAGGTTCCGGCAGATGTTGATGTTGAGTATAGAAAAAACGTGTTTCGCGCCGGATTAGCAGGCCTGCTTCAGAAAGTGCTCGCTCCGAGCGTGGCGCAATGGGCAAAAACCATGGGGGTTAGCGTTTCGCGTTGCAATATTCGACTGATGCGGTCGCGTTGGGGAAGTTGCTCGCCGCACTCAAGGAGTATTCGTATTAATCTGGAGCTCGTAAAAAAGCCGCCTGAGTGCATTGAGTATGTGGTGGTGCATGAACTGGCACATTTACTGGAGCCATCCCATAACTGGCGATTTAAAGCCATTATGAATGAGTTCTTGCCCGATTGGCGTGCACGCCGAATGCTTCTCAAGCACTCACCCGGATGAATGGCATATAAACGTTATGGCAATTTTTTGTCAGTGGATGAGGTTCATAATCATTTCTATACACTCTTCTACAGAATGCCTGGATGTATCCAGCTTCAAGGAGGGGGCAGACCATTGTTGATAGTCGCGGTTTATGACCTCTTTCCATGCCGGCAGCTGGTGGCCGGGTATATCGGCCTTACGGGTTTCAACCCGGTGTTGATGCGTCCTGGTATCAGAGCAAATCAGCTCAATTTCAACAAACGGAGTATTTGCAGAAAGGGCAACTTTTTGCCAGCTCTCGCGTGTTATGGCAAGAGGATTTACCGAATCGGCAACCACGTGAAGGCCAAGCGCCAGATTATCAGCAGCTATGGCATAACAGACCAGATATCCTTCAGGACCCACGCTATCGCTAAAGTGCGGAGATTGTTTTAACGCCTGCTCAGCGGTATCCACACGCAGGTATACCGCTTGAAGTCGATGGGCGATTTCTTTGGCAAGGGTTGATTTTCCAGTTCCTGGCAGTCCACCAAAAATGAGCAGCATGAGGATTAATCCCTGTTGAGAAACTGGTTAATGAATGCGCCAACTGCTTCAGCGTGTGTAATGTGTGCTGCATGACCTGCAAAAGGGACATTTAAAAAGTGCGCGTCAGGTATCTCCTGATGGAGTTCAGCACAATGCCTGAGCGGCAGAAACGGATCGGCATCACCACGAATAATTAACGTTTGGCATTTAAGGGCCTGAACCCGCTTGCCCGGGTAGCCCGAAGGTGTCAAATCGAGCCACATGCGAATCACAGCTTGCATCAGATTACTAAAATCAGGATTTGGATTTAATCGTTCATACAGTTCTATGGTTTCAGGAAATTTATTTTTCCAACTGTCGATGGTCAAACTGGAAAACAGCGCCTGAAGTGTTGCATCCGGTGGATTCCAGTCGGCACCTATACCAATCAAATGGCTGATTAGTTGCGGCTTGCTGATACCAAGTCGCATGGCGATGATGCCTCCATCGCTAAAACCTGTGATGGCACATCGGGAAATGTTTAACTGCCTTAATACCTCAGCCGTATCTTTTTCCAGTAGTTCATAGGTTAAAGGCTCTGAACCTCGCGTTGACATGCCATGCCCTCGGGTATCGATGCCAATACAGCGAAAACGCGTATCGATTTTTCCAACAAACGGTGAATAATCACAAATAGAGCCTAATCCGCCGTGTAAAAAAATAACCGGATACCCATCGGGGGAACCGGTTTCTTCGACATAAATTTGCGCTTCTCCAGCGGTTAAATAGTAACCATTTTTGTGATTAAACATATTCATCGGCATGTCTCTGAGGTTGTTATCGTGCGGTGATGCGCCGTGTTATAAGGGCACTCATCAAATATCATCAATCCGTACTCCGTCAATTTCCAGGGCCAGTCCATACCCATAAGCGGTTGCAGGTGTCTGAAAGCCGCATGAGACATTGCCATTGAGCATTTTTTCAACGATGGTCACCACGGCCTCTGCAGTCAGGGTATAGCCATTGGGAGTGGTCAGTACCGCTCGAACATCCGTGCCAGCGCTGTTTCGGACTATCCCAAGAATTTCCGCGTGTGATTGCGCGCGAGCTTCAGGCGTTGGTCCTTCCGGTGATTGATTGATTTTTTTTAAGAGCGCCTCTTTAAGCGGGCGCCAGTTTATGATGCGTCTGATGGGATAGAGTATCTGCATCACCGTCATCAGACGCCTCGGAAACGACATCCAGGTTTCTATGTGCGGTATTTTAGTGCTCCGCCAGGCAGACGCGATATCTCCCCATGCGACAGACTGGCACAGGCGTTTTCGCTGATTCAAAAACGTGAACATTTCTGTACGGGGTTTTCCGCGGGCAGCGATAACCCCTTTATCACGTATCATGGTTTCCCCGGAAAATCCCATCAGTGCCGTTTTGAGTGTTCCGCGTGATAGACCGGAACCCGGGTGGTGGCCATCCTGCATGGCGGTAATGGCAAGGGTTAGTTCGTTTGCATCAGGCAGTTTATTTTTAAGATAACTGGCAAGACAGTCACTCGGCACAACATCAAATCCGGCACCAGGTAACACCATGATACCCGCCGCCCGCGCGTCCTTATCGCGCATTGATAATGCCTCGATAACCTGGTATTCGCCGGTGATGTCGAGATAATGCGTTTGAGTCTTAAGGCAGGCATCTATCAATGGCCTAAACGTTTCCGAAAAAGGCCCTGCGCAATTTACGAGGCAAAAACATCCCTCAAGCGCCTCTTCAAGACGACGGGCATCATCGATGGAAAAAACACGGGACTCAAGCCCTGTTGCGTTTGCCTGAATCGTAAGCTTTTGCGCATTTCGTCCCGCAATAACCGGCTTGAATCCGCGGTTAATAAAGGTATCGGTGATTAATTGTCCCGTATAGCCATACGCCCCATAAATTAAAACCGTGCGAGAATGCATGTGTACTCCGAGGTTTGGCGGTTTATTATTCCGTGGTTGTCAATGTAACACCTGTACTTGCATCATGGCTCAAACGGCAAAACAACAGGGCTTTTTGAGTGACCTTAAAGGTTTTGGGGTCGATGTCCTGTCGGATGACTTCTGTTGTTCCATCTTCGAAGATGCGAAAGAGGGTGCGCATGATGTACATCGACTCCCAGCCCACATAGCCCTCTTCAGCGGTGGCAACGAGGCGCATCTTTTGCTGACGCTCAATGTCTTTGCCAGTGCGTTCGTAAATCACATTGAAACGTGCTCCAAGGGTTTTCATTTCCCATGGGTCGGGTTCATTATTTGCAAAGTGGCATTTATCAACGTCAATGACGGCATTCACAGGGATGCCGGCACGCAAACTTGCGACCAGCTCGGAATAGCTGTTTAAATTTTTGCTGTTTGCCACAGTAGCCGCTGTCATCAGTACAGCCGCCATCAGGGTTTTTCGCGCATCCATTTTATGCTGACTCCCTTAAATGCGTTTTCTCGAGGGAGTTTAAGGCACGCAAAATGAGATTGCAAACCGTATGAATTCTAAAACATTCTCGACAGTGCCTTGTAATCTGGTGCGATATGGCTGGCCTCACCAAGCTGATGTGCCGCATGGGTGGTCAGCAGAGCACACACGGTCATTCCCGCGGCTCGTGCAGCATGCACGCCTTTGGGGGAATCTTCAATAACAAGGCATTTCTCAGGCGGCAACTTAAGAAGTTCGGCTGCCATTAAATAGCCTTCGGGGGAAGGTTTACCCGTTACTACGTCGTCTGCCGTGATAATGGGTTTGAAAACCGAGGCACTAAAATAGGCTTTGAGTTTTTCAAGGGCACCTGTGATTTCGCGGCGCGAGGCACTGGTGCAGATGGCTACGGGTCTTATAAGCGTAACCTGTTGCAAAAATCCACTAAATCCCGGTATTGGCAGAAGGTCCGCGGTATTTTCAATAATCTCAAGATAAAGTTTTCTCTTCACCTCAAGAATGTTACTAAGCGTAACGGTTTCCAGATTAAAATCGCGCAATATTGCTGGAATCAGCTGAATATCTGGCATTCCAAGATAGCGTTCACGATAAATATCATAGGTTAAGGGAATGCGCATCTCCTTAAAAGCCCTTTCGTATGCTTCATAATGCATGTGTTCGCTGTCCAGAATGACACCGTCAAAATCAAAAATTATGGCGTTGAAATTCTCAATGCGTATGTTCATGAACAGACTTATTCGAGAAGGTTTCTCTAATTGTAGCAGGGATTTTTGCCGCAACCTCCTGATACTATCACATCATAAGATGTGCGTTCCCAAAAGAGTCTCGAAATTTTAAGCCGATGCTGCCAAAATATGTCAGCAGTTACCAATAAGGGTTCGCATTTGTCCAGAACGCAACGTCTTTTTGATTTGATTCAGATGCTTCGGCGATACCGTTATCCCGTCAGTGGAAAGCAATTGGCTGAAGCGCTTGGAATAAGCATACGTACGCTCTATCGCGACATCGCCACCTTACAGGCGCAAGGCGCCTCAATTGAAGGTGAGCCTGGCGTTGGCTATGTGTTGCGCCCGGGCTTTATGCTGCCTCCACTGATGTTTTCTGAAGATGAAATCGAAGCGCTGGTGCTCGGGTCACGATGGGTGGCGCAGCGTACGGATAAAAAATTAGGGCTTGCTGCAACGAATGTGTTAGCCAAAATAGCCGCTGTTCTTCCGCAGGACCTGCGGCATCAACTTGAGTTTTCAGGGTTGCTGATTGGGCCTCCTAAAACGCTGATAGAACGTGATGATGAGAAAGAGGCCACCATTCGTCATGCGGCACGCAAAGAGCGCAAGTTACAGATTACGTACCTGGATGGTAAAGGTGAACATTCAAGCCGCATTATCTGGCCACTGGCAGTTGGTTTTTTTGAAGAGGTACAGGTTGTTGTGGCGTGGTGTGAGCTTCGGTCTGATTTTCGCCATTTTCGAACGGATAGAATTGTAACCCTGGCCGAGTCAGACGGACACTATCCGAGGCGTCGTGAAGCATTGCTTAAAAAATGGCGCGAGATCCATAATATACCCAATCAATAAAGTGGCGACAAACAGCCATCACCAAAAAAACGAGATAGTCATCCCTTTTAAAGCGCACTCAATTTGACCGATTGGTCTATAATTTAGTATTGAGGTGTGCATTATGACCATTAAACCAACATGCGTTCAATCAGCAACGGCTGTATTTTTATCGCTGTTAATAATCTTTGCCGCTCCAGTTTTGGGAGCAGAGCCAAACCCAAAGGACGCCATTGACCACCATTGGCTGCCTAATCTCACAGGCTTGCCGGATGAGGAGCAGGTTGAGAGCCTGACGCAGCGTTTTGAAGAAGCGATGGCGCTGGAGCAGGATAAAAGATGTAATGCCATTGATTATAATTTAAGAACGGTGGTTTTTCAGAATTATCTGATTTATCAGAGTCTCGCAAATGCGCAAGGCTTTTATTTTACTGAAAAAACTGCCCTTAGATATGCTCATATTCTTGCCATGATTGTAAAAGAAAGCAGTGGCGATTCAACGAATATTACGGATTTTAAGGGGCGCTCTATTTCTACCAGCGAGGCTGATACAAATTTGCAGCGGTGGAATGATTTATTAAAGCTCTCCATTCAACGAAAAATCCAGCTGAATACCCAGACAAATTTTGGACTTACACAGCTATCAGCAGACAGGTTATTTGTCGCTTTTAAGCTCGCGCACACTAACAAACACGGCAAAGATTTTCTGATGGGTAAAGAGGGCGTTAAGAGTGCAAATGCAATCACTCTGAATACAGCCATTGCCATTCGCCGATTGATTTGGTTTTATCAGGATTTTGCTCAGGGTCGACTGACTCAGAATGACAGTCGCATACACTATAAAGACATCTATAAACCCGAGTATAACGAGCGCTACCAAACTGGCCTGAGGCGTGCACTCCTTTATTGCGGTACTCGTTACTTGTTTGGGGCAGAAAATCAGGCGGACTGGTTGAATCAATACACAAACTTTGAAAAAGCGATGGCATCCATTGCCTATTGCAAGCTTGGTAATGCCGAGTCAGGATATGGCAGGACAAAAATTGATGAAAAATGCTTTGCTGAATGGGTAACGTTATGTCCGGCGTTGAACGTTAATATAGCCCTGTTGACCCCACTTTCATACTTCCAGACCAGAGGCGAAAAACCAGTGTGTCTCGATACCTTCAAGCGTCTTATCAATAAAAAGCCAGAACAATAAATCCACCTCTCCTTCGTCCGTGCAGGCGTCTGAAGACCCTAATGCGTTACATGGTATTATATCGAGTACCAAGCCTGAGATGAGCAGGCGGCTCCAGAATGGATGGAAAAAGCATTATGTACATAGATTTGAACAGACTAAGCCTCGAAAACATTCTTCAGGCATTAGGGGAACTGGACTCGAGCACACTCTTTCTCGACTTATACTGGAGCTGGGATCGCCGCGGCCACAAAACTGCCGATGAGCTCGTTCACATCCTTGGCGCACTTCCACAGACTGTGCAGTCACTCCGTTTGAGTGGCAATGGCCTTGTTAACGAATCCCCCGATGCACTCGTGCGCATCCTCGGTGCACTGCCTGCGACCCTTCAGGCACTTGTCTTGCGCGAGAAGAAGCTCGGGCACAAGGCTGACGCTGAGCTCATTCGCATCCTCGCCATGCTGCCGGTGAACCTGCTGTCACTCGACTTGTGCGGGAATAACCTCGACTATAAATCTGTCGCTGAGCTCATACGCATGTTCGGCGCACTGCCCGTGAACCTGCGGTCACTCGACTTGAGCGAGAATAACTTTGGCCGAAAAACTGCCGCTGAGCTCGTGCATATCCTTGGCGCACTGCCTGTGAACCTGCAGTCACTCGACTTGAGCGCCAACGGTCTTGGCAATAAATCCACGGCAGAGCTCGTGCGCATCCTTGGCGTACTGCCCCTAAACCTGCAGTCGCTTGCTTTGAGCAGGCATTACCTTCACCACACAGCTGCGGAAGAGGTTATTGGAATACTCCGTGCACTGCCTGCGAAACTGCGTTCACTCGCCTTGTGCGGTAATAATCTCGGCTTTAGATCTGCCGCTGAACTCATACGCATCTTCAGCGAACTGCCCGCGAACCTGCAGTCACTCGGCCTCGGCGAAAATCATTTTTACTATAAAACTGCCGATGAGCTTGTGCGTATTTTCGGCGCACTGCAGCCGAACCTGCATTCACTCGACTTGAGCGCTAATGCCCTCTACTTCAAAACCGTTGATGAGCTTGTACACATCTATGGCGCGCTGCCCGTGAACCTGCAATCACTTGATTTGAGCAAGAATAATCTTGGCAGCAAAAGCGCCGATGCGCTCGTGCGTATCCTCCGCGCACTACCCCAGAATCTGCAGTCACTCGACTTACGTAATAATGGCCTTTGCGGCAAAACTGATGAAGAGCTGATTGCGCTCATTGCGGTATTTAGAGAAAGTGCGCTCACCGAACTAAAGTTCGATGATGCCATTATGCAAAGACCTGCGGTGAAAGCTGTCTATGATGACATCATAGGCGTGCGTGCCCACAATGCCCGCCAAAAAGAAACCGGGCTGCTTGGATTGCTCCTCTCTGAGCTAACCCCATCATCGCCTGCAGCATCATCCTCAAGCAGTCCGGCAGGATTTTTTCCGAGCGCATCTTCATCCGTGTTGGCCTCTGACATTCCGAGCTCGGCTTACACATGTACGCTGCTATGAACCCGGCTCTTGCTGCACCGCCATGGCAATCTTTCCATTAAAGGCCATGTTATCGCGCGCCCACGACCGTTTTGCAGCCACCATGTTTCAAATAACATATTGTATTTACCTGGTGTTTCGTAGGCTGGGCTGAGCATGGCGAAGCCCGGCATCAGATGTCATCGCATGCATCTATCCCAGGGCTTATCGGCCAGAGCTTTTGTGCTAAAAATCAATAAAAACATGATGTTATCTGAGAAAGGTGTCTTGAGCAAAAACTCAAGGCAGTTACACCTTCAAATAAGTATTGTATTACCTGGTTTTTCCTAGACTGGGCTGATAAGCCCGGGAAGGGATGCATGAAAAAACACCTGACAAACGGCGATATCCGATGCCGGGCTTCGCCATGCTCAGCAAGGCATATAAAAACCTTTTAAATACAATATATTATGTCAAAATAACAACTGCCTTCTTTAAGTTGCTGCGATTGGCGGCCTTATACGAGCTGGCGGCTTCGGAATTAACAGGAACAGAATTATGCGTATGTATGTGAACGGATTAAGGCAAGAAGATATTCTTCGGGTATTAAGTCAACTGGACCCAAATACGCCATTACTTGATTTGAGCTGGAATGGTCTTTGCAATAGAACTGCCGAGGAGCTCGTGCAAATTCTCCGCGCTCTGCCCGCGAAGCTGCAGTCGCTCGATTTGAGCGGTAATGCTCTCGTCTTTAAAACCACTGCGAGGCTTGTGCAAATCCTCTGCGCACTGCCCCCGAACCTGCGGTCACTCAACTTGAGCGGCAATGGCCTCTCCTTCAAAACTGCCGATGAGCTTGTGCACATCCTTGGCGCACTCCCCGCAAACCTGCATGCACTCGGTTGGGCCGAGATGGGCTTTGGCAGAAAAAGCGCTGTTGACTTCATACGCATCCTCGGTGCACTACCCGTGAACCTGAAGTCACTGGATTTGAGCGAGAATCACCTCGGCAGAAAAACCGCCGATGAGCTCGTGTGCATCCTCGGTGCACTGCCCGCAAATCTGCAGTCGCTTAATTGGAGTGAGAATGGCCTTGGCCGCAAAACGACGGATGAGCTCGTGTGCATCCTCGGTGCACTGCCCGTGAACCTGCAGTCGCTTGATTGGAGCGAGAATGGCCTTGACCGCAAAACCACCAATGAGCTCGTGCGCATCCTCGGTGCGCTGCCCGCGAACCTGCGATCACTCGACTGGCGCGAGAATGGCCTGGGCGATAAAACCACCGAAGATCTGATGCAAATTCTCGGCGCACTGCCTCGGAGCCTGCAGTCATTTAACCTTAGCTGGAGGCGTCTTTGTGATAAAAGCATCGAGGAGTTTGTGCAAATCCTGCGCGTACTGCCCGTGAACCTGCTGTCACTCGACTTTAAACAAAGTGCTCTTGACTGCAAAACCGCCGATGAACTCATACAAATTCTGCGCGCACTGCCTGCCAGCCTGCGGTCACTCGATCTGAGCAGTAATGTCCTCAGCCGCAAAACTGCTGACGAGCTCGTGCGTATTTTCAGTGCACTGCCCGAAAACGTGCAGTCACTCAATTGGAGTGATAATGCGCTCGGCAGCAAAACCGCTGATGAGATTGTGCATATTCTTAGCGTATTGCCCGCGAACCTGCAGTCACTCGACTTGCGCTATAATGCCCTCGGTAACAAAACGGATGAAGAATTGATTGCGCTCATTGCGGTATTTAGAGAAAGTGCGCTCACTGAACTGAGGCTTGATAATTACATTATGCAAAGACCTGCGGTGAGAGCCGTTTATGATGACATTATAGGTTTCCGCGCCCATAATGCCCGCCAAAAAGAAACCGGGCTACTTGCATTGCTGGTTTCTGAGTTAACCCCATCATTGCCTGCTGCATCATCTGCAAGCCACCCGGCAGGATTTTTTGCGAGCTCATCTTCCTCCCTGCAGGCATCCAATCATTCAAGGCCAGCATACAAATGTACGCTGCAATAAACCCGGCTCTTCCTGCACCACCATGGAAGGCATGCAGGATTGAGGGGGCAGCATTATGCATATCGATTTGAAAGGAATTAGACAAGAGGATATTCTACGGATATTAGGACAACTGGACCCGAATACTACATCAGTCTACTTAACCTGCAACGACCTCGGCTTGAAAACCGCCGAGGAGCTTGTGCAAATCTTCCACGCATTGCCCATGAACCTCCAGTCACTCAATCTGGGCTACAATGACCTCGACCGCAAAACCGCTGATGAGCTTGCGCGTATCCTCCACGCACTGCCCACAAACCTGCTGTCACTGGACCTTGGCGATTTCCTCAACTATAAAACCGCAGATGCACTCGTGCATGTCCTTCGTGCACTGCCCCCGAACCTGCAGTCGCTCGGCTTGCAAAGTAATCAACTCCACAGCAAAACCGCTCACGAGCTTGAGCGCATTCTCAGCGTATTGCCAGCGAGCCTGAAGTCACTCAACTTGCGCTTTAATTACCTCAGCGACAAAAACGATGAGGCACTGATTGCGCTGCTTGAGGTATTCAGAGGAAGGGCGCTCACCGAGCTGAAACTCGATAGTTCCACTATGAAAAGACCCGTGGTAAGGACAGCCTTTGATGCGATTATAGGCGTGCGTGCCCATAACGCCCGCCAAAAAGAGGCCACGCTGCTTGGAGTGCTGTTATCTGAGTTAACTCCATCACCGTCTGCGGCATTACCTGCAAGCCACCCGGAAGGATTTTTTGCGAGCGCACCTTTATCCGTGCAGGCACCCGATAATCCGACGCCAGTAAACTCTTGCATGTTGCTCTGAACCCGGTTCTTCCTGCATCCTGGTGGAAGGCATGCACTACTGGGGGCGCTCAGTTATCAAATCCTGCCAGACAATCTATCTCCACACACACCTTCGCCATGAATTGCAGCCCAATCAATTCAGGTTTCTGCGGAGTTTTAAAAAAACACCGTTTGATAAGACAGGGCAGGGGGATTTTTTCGACTCTGATGAAATGGGGATTCATTTGTCTTAAATTAACATCTAATTATCAAAATACTGTCAATTCATTGAATTAAACGGACTCTTTCCCAAATCCAGATGCGCTTTAGTCACCCTCAAAGCACTCTAACTCTTAGTCTATTAACTTTGGCAAATCCATTTGACCAGCCTGCACATTGTGGCAGACATTAAAATTGAAAGTGCCCCAATCAAATGCAATATTGGATCGTTTGTTATAAGAAGCAATAACTTCAGTTAGAGACTGTTAACATATACGGATCCTGGTTTTAACTTGATCTGACAGACAATTTTTAATATTCCGTAACTGTTAGATCAAGTTAAAACAATTAAGATTTAGCCCCACCCAAAATCAGTCAACGCGTGACGGATCTGAGTATATTGCTATCAATTTTAGTAACTTAAGTGACGAAACATCATTTAATAATGAGTTCCCTGCGTATACATCCACAATAAGCTCAAGTGGCACTTCCAGTAATGCAGCTATAATATCCGTGCTTATGTTAATTTGATGTATCAAAGCATGTAAATATACTCTTTGTTTGAAAGATCTTGTTGAAAAATCCACCACACACATCCTTTGCTCCTTGTTATCTGATTGATTTAAATTAAATATTTTCTGATTTGCATATGGGTTCTTTAAAATCTTATTGATACTGTTCATTTCCAAGCTGGAAAATGATTATAAAGAATCAAAACAAATTAGTTTTATATTATAACTTTATTGTTAAGATCGGTCTACAATCGAGTTATACTCGATATAAGAGCATAATGTTAACAGTAGCGAATGCTACCAAAGCTAAATTAATATCGAGATATCTTCTTGACATCTGAGGAAATTTCATTCGTGATGTATGGCATCAGGTAGCTTTCCTGACTAAAGGCTCAAACACTTGCTCTACATACTTGAATTAAATGTTGTTTAGACCTGTGTCAGCAATGCTCTCCCCCTAATTTCCCTAACCATTTTTTCGCAGACTGCAACATTACGTAATATTATGAAATGAGTACCTCTGACCTATTTAGTCAGGAGCTACTATCTATTACAATATGGCTTTATAAATATACGATTAGTAAATATTATGCCAAGATACAATGTCGCATTAATACCGAAAAACATGGGAGGAAAAATAACTTCCATGATTAATTGTAGAAGGGAGTGTTTAGCGGGATATTGCTTAGGAATTAACTCATTACCACACATTACCGTTAGTCAATTTTATTCGGAACCAACCGATATTGAATCGGTTTGGCAAAAGATATGTGAGAAAGTTGAGAATAAAACATTATATTTTACATTTAATAAATGGAGTAATATTAGTTTTGATGGTAAAATAAATTGGTTATCGATAATACCCAATGAAACTTTAGAGTTGCATGCTCTCTTTGAAAAAATAAAACCAATTGCCTCGCCTATACGACAAGATAAATATGACCCTCATTTGACTTTGTTTAACTATATAAAGGATGCACTTAAAATCGAATCTGTAATTGATTCTAATGATTTGGGGTTTGGAGATGAGTTTGAATTAGTTCTTGGTGAATCTGATGAGATTGGGCAATTGGTATCAGTTATTTATAATTCAGGTCATATGACTTCGCAGGTGTCAGCCAGCCTTTGATGTTTTTATCCCTGCAAGCATACCAATGAAACATGCTTGAATAGGATGAAACTGCTCAATTAACTCTTTCCTACAAATTATTTCACATGGATTAACATTTAAAGCATTAAAGCAGTTGGAAATAGAACCAATATTTACATTTTTATTTCTATTCATTGATAACAGATAATAATCATAATTTCCTTTAGTATTCAGAGAAAAACCATGAAAATTAGCTTTGTTGGCCATATTCATTTCATTGTAATGTAATCCGTAATGATATCCAATAATGGATGCCGATGCGGAGGATATGTTTGATATAATAAAGCTATCATAAACAATTTCACTAAGATTCAAAAATGTATAAGACCTCGACAATCTATTATAAATAATTATATGACGCTTTTTTTCATCGTAACCTTTATAATGGATCTTTTTAAGATTACGCATCAAATAATTAAAAATCAACGAAATTATTGAATTAAACGTATACATCTAATATCAGATTCACATTAATTAAACTATTACTTTGTCTGAGTTCGGTTTTCTATAATCGTTTATATTGTAAACATTATCAAATGAAAAAGGGGTGAATTTTGTACTAGAGTCATAAATCTCAAATCCTTCAACTTTCTTTACATAATCTATTAGTATCCATGCGACTGGCAGCAAGAACAGTTCACATAGGATTTTTTTGAAATATGCAAAAATAAAAATTTCTTTTAAATTTTCTATAGGTAATGTCCCATAAAATCCTATTGAAAGATATAGAACCAAATCGATAGTTATTGAGAGAAACGCAGCAAGGAGTATCCTGAAAAAAAGTGGGTGTCCTACAAGTTTCATTTTTGCCATCAAATAATTATTGGTAAATCCTGAGGCCCAAAAAGCGATTAATGATGCAGATATCAACCTTACTTGTGGCATTAATATTGAGTCAAATTCTTGGGATAGATTCCAATGAGGCGCTGGAGGAAGAATCGAAACTGTATACATTGAAAATATATATAAAATATTTACCATGGTTCCATACCATATTGCGCTTCTTGAGGCTTTAAATCCGTATATATCAACCAGCATGATATTTAAGTATGCTACAACAGGGAATATTATGAATCCCCCGGTTAATGTTATCCCCCAGAAATAAACTTGTTTGACAGCAGCAATTGTTGATATGAGCCATAACGATGTAAAAAGTATCGTGATGAATTGCAGATATTTTGAATTAACAGTGTCTTTAGATTGATTTAAGGCTGCATCTAACATAAAACAACATTTCCACTAAACTATCTGGAGTGGTATACAGTCAAAACAACGACACCAATGATATCATGTTCATCAGAATTAAAATATATTGGATCTGAACCGGATATTATCGACCGCAGTATCCATTGAGGTGGATCGATAACTATCTCTCTTAAAGATATTGCTTTTGATGTTTTCAATTGAACTAATACCAAATCATTGTCTATTATAGATTCGTTCGGATTAATAATGAATAATGTGCCTTTGGGAAATCGTGGCTGCATAGATGGTTTGCTTTCAAGAGCAAACGCCATATCATTTAAATTTAAGTTATCGTTTTGTATCAATGGATACCATTTATCCCACTGAGAATAATCATTTTTTTTATTTTCATCAATTTTTTCAATGGTTTCCCAATCTAATACTGGAATAAATTTCGGTTTGTTGTTCTGAGTTAATTGGATAGGCCTTTCATTATTTTCTAATAAGGAGTCAACACTTATTTTGAAATAACTTGCTATTAGATTAAGAGTGGAAATTCTAGGGTCTTCTGTTTCTCCAGAGGTTACCCGGCGTATAGTCATTATAGATACACCAATTGCACGGGCCAGCTGCGCATCAGATAAATTATTAGCAACCATCAACTTTTTTATATTGCCAGCAATGACTAAAGAATTTGGCACCCCTTTCTGCAAAGCAAGATTATTCATTTATATTTTTATCTGAGCGTTTAATCAAAATATTACACTAATATCTTAAATATAATCAAATAATCAATAATTCACACAAGATAAAGCACAGTGTACAACATTGCAATGATTTGGTGGAAAATCGTAAACATTCTCCATTTTCTCGGGTTGCATGCAGGTGATCCTGCCCTGATTTGTTGGACACCCTGCTAAGAGAGTAAAATCTAAAGCAGAGGTGAAAAATGAACAATAATAAATCAGATCAAAAAATCATCAGAAATAAATATAGTCCCCAGTTTAAAGATCAAGCAGTAGAACGGGCAGCGAAGGAAGGCGTCCCCCAGGTAGCCAAAGATCTTGGTATAGCCGAGGCGATATTGTATTCGTGGAGATCAAAGAAGAAACAAGGCGGCACTACACTTGAACACCAAAAGCTTCAGCAGGCTGAATTAGCACGGTTAAAGCGAGAATGTGCAAGACTTGCAGAAGAGAATGTATTTCTAAAAAAGGCGGCGGCGTACTTTGCCAGGGAAACGGAGTGAAGTATGCGATGATTAAGAACGAATCGAAACACTTTCCAATCAAATTAATGTGTCGGGCGTTGTCCGTGTTAGTCAGTGGATATTATGCATGGGCTGGCCGTAAGCCATCAAGACGGACTGAGCGGGATCGTGATTTGGCTGAAAAAATAAGGGGAATTTTTGACGAAGAACGCTCCAGAGCAGGCACACCCCGGATTACTAAACGATTAAACCGCGAAGGTGAACGGGTCGGCAAACAGCGTGTTGCCCGGATAATGCGTGAACAGGGTTGGCGTGCAAAATCCTCAAGGAAATTCAAGGCAACGACCAACAGCAATCACCAATTACCTTTTGCGCCGAATCTGTTGCAGCAAAATTTCAATGCACAGACCCCTAATGAAAAATGTGTCAGTGATATCACCTACTGTCATACAGAAGAGGGATGGCTTTACCTCGCGGTGGTGATGGACCTGTATTCTCGAAAGGTCGTTGGATGGGCGCTATCTGAACGCATGACCAAACAACTGGTAATTGACGCATTACAAATGGCTATATGGAAGCGTAAACCTTCCCGAGGATTGGTTATTCATTCGGATCGAGGCAGCCAGTACTGTTCGCATGATCATCAGAAACTTTTGAATATTCAAGGCCTTGCTTGCAGCATGAGCAAACGAGGCGATTGTTATGACAATGCTGCAATGGAAAGTTGGAATCACAGTTTCAAAGTTGAAGCTATACATGGCGAGAGATTTTTATCACGCGCTACCGCTAAAAATCATATATTCGAATACATTGAAATTTACTATAATCGAAAACGGCTTCATTCAAGGTTGGAGTATCAAACACCAGATTTGTTTGAATTCAGAAAAGTTGCTTAGCAAGGTGTCCGATTTTCCCGGGAAAGATCAGTTTTTGACGATGGTGTTTTTGACGCCATCACTGGGTCAAGGATGGCTTATCATTCCAGACGTATTGCAACTGAACCGGTTCCAGTTGGACGACACTGCTTCTGTCATCCAAATTCTTCCATTGGTAATTCGCAAAGCGATGCTGGCAGCGTTGAAAGGTAACTTAACAAAAACTTCTAGCCATTGGACAGGCTACAGTGAGATTGGCGGCTTGTCGTGGCGTCATGCAGCAATTGATAACAAGCGGCCAGGTGCGATTCTGATGAATGCTCCTGTTCGTAGGTCTCGAAGTTGTTTAATCCCGGACCGCTGATGCTGTCAACGATGCATTTGCGATTTTCATAAGGCAGTTGTAATACATCGATGGGAGTCAGTCCATCTGCATTGCGGATGGTTAGATTAGCAGAATATTCCAGCAAAATTGCGATTAGTTCCAAATCCCGCCGCGCGCAGGCGATATGCAGCGCCGTAAACTCTGCTTGAATCGCAAGCGGTTTTAAGAAAAATTTTTGGCTTATTTCCTGGCACAAGACAGGGGCTGTTTTGAGGTTGGTATCTGCTCCTGCTTCGCAAAGTTCCTTAACGAGGCTCACATAGCTGAGAACCGGTACGTTCCGTGAATCCGTATCCCTGTATCCCTTGGCAACAGCCAAATGCAGTGGACTTGTACCAAATCCCGTTGACAATCTGTTCACATCGAGTCTCGGGCGGCTCCTCTCTGAGGGTAACGTCAGAATATTTCTGATAAAGCGAATCGTATCTTCCGATTGTCCATTGGAAATTTTAAAATGCAAACTGGTGTTTCCCCAGTAATTATTAGATTCATTAAAATCAATGCCGGGAATTTGAGATAGACGCATCCAAATAGCTCGCTCTACCATTGGTAGAGACTTGCCAAGGGCAGTAATATTTAAATCTAGCGTTTGGTATAACGAAAATCCCTGTCTGCTTGACAGTGGACTTTTAGCATGGAAATCGCTGCTACTGGCTAAATGGACTAACAGATTGATAAACGTTGGATGGATGTTTTTTTCGTCATCCAGCCACAAACTGGGACAATCTTCAACCAGCCATGCTCTCAAGAACAAAACATTAAGCTTATCAGCATTTGTAATGTCATCTAATTGAAGTTCTAATTTTTCAGCTTTTTTTGATAAGCCTGTCGCCAATTTTTGCAGTGCACGGTTAAAGTTGGCTTGAAAGTCCGAGTCATTATTAAAAATGGCATAATGTGCAAGGATTTTTCCTATCAACGCCGGGTCACTTGAAAATAAGGTTTTACATAGTGCAAGTGCGTGGCGGTCAACGGAATGAGAAAAAAACATCATGCACACCATACCAATCATGGAGAGGGTAGTTTATTGAATTTGTGGAGTGAATAACAGGCACTTGCAACTACCCATTACCTGTAAGCCTGTTAATAACGAGCTTGGACTACAACGCATCATCAGGCTGTTACCACTGCATATCAGGGAGTTTAGTTCCTAAAAATTCAGAGGAAGATTAAAGATTGTGGTAAGGCAGAATAGGAGTCATAAGTAAGTCGCTGCGATAATTAAGTGTGGATTAGGCGGGCATGGGTCGATGCTTTATCAAAATTTGGCGACTATATGAACTGATTATCGATGCAAACTGATGACGCGGCCGTCTCCTCCGTTATCGAATTGAACAGGATTGCAGGGGATTGAATGGCGGCGTTTCTTTTGAGGATTGCTGTTTTTAGGGTTTCATGACTGTTACAATTCAGGTAGTGAATCGCCTGTTGAAATATTTTTTGATGGAAATGCTCTACCGCCATGTTTCGTTTTTTTGGGGGGCTATCCGGCTCCACTGCTACATCCCGGGTATGTTTTGCAATATAGGAATCAAGGAGCTTTCCATTGCTTCTCAAAAAACCTTTATCTTTGATTTCAGTTCTAAAAAATCGCAGATGTTGCATGGTTTTTAGCAGTTCTCCAAAACATGCTGGCATATTCTCAACGGGCAGACATTCAATTTTCTCATAGGCCTTTCTAATAGGCTCCCTGGCACTGGCCGAACAAAAATCATCAGCAATTAATTCGTCTATGATGACGTCAATTCGCCCGGCGGCGATGATTTTTGATTCGTCTCGAATGGCTGTAGCCAAATGATCATGCAAATCTGGTATTCGTGCCATGCCAAGAGCAATGGCAATCGCAAAAAATTTACAATTACCCTCAGAAACTTGCAAATTACCACCACTGTATCTAATCAGCGTATCCGGATATCTTTGATGAATATAGGCGGCGGTGGGGAGTAGAAAAGGAGAATTCGCAGCATCCAGTATATAAAAATCCGGTTTACCCTCACGAATACGAATATCAATACAGGTCCAGTGACTCTCAATTTCAACGAGGATCTGGCAACGAGACAGGTTGGCCAGTTTATCCATGCTCTGTTCCAGAGTATCCAGAAATTGCCGAAGCTCATCGAATCTTCCCCGGTATTGGCGTGACAATGCCAGACAATTAAAAGCAAACCCTTTATCCCGGACTTTTTCTCTCAGGCTTTCGATAATAATCGTCATGGCTTCGAGGGATATCCCCGGGTAATTATTCTGAAACTCTTCCAATAATCGCTGGACTAATTTTTTCATAACGGCTTCTGGCGTGACAGCATGTTGAAGGGTACTGGAACAGGTCGCGCGTAGCTGTTTGCTCTAAATGCGCGTTAGAGCATTCTAACCAAAGCCATGTTGCGTGGTCAAAATTTCCTGGCCAGTATGTGTTTGTCTGCAGTAATCTTCATGGTTTGCGCCATCCTGTTTAGGGGGTTAAGGCCTCCTCGGTTTTTTCAGCACATGGCGACTGGACTTCTTAAGCTGCTTAAATTTGGCCAATACTCTGAAAAAGCTGTAGGTAATGATTCATCTTCGCATTTTATAGGCCAGTCTTGAACTGTCTCAGGTTGGTTGTATTCAATGAAAAGATCTACACCCTTTTGATGAAAGACGGCAAGATATGCCGGATTTTTATATATCGCCATGAGATGCAGGCAGGTGTTCCCATTTTTGTGCGTACATGAACATCTGCCCTCGCTTTTAAAAGGGCTAACAAACACTCGCTTTTCTTATTAGGGCGTGCCCTCATTCTATAATATGGCTTTAAATGCGGCGTTTTGGCATGCATGCAGGCGCAAAAAGGTTTCAGTACCGTGTCATATTCGTGAGAGAAGTTGTTATACGAAAATATTCTCCTCGCAAACCGCCTGCATGAAACATCAAAAAAAATCGTCGATTTATTAAGCTATTATACATTCTATTATGGTGTAAAAAATTATGAAATTGAAATGGCAAAATTGCATAATCAAAAGTACTGGACTACTATTACATCGGTTGTTTGATATAGGCGCGGATTTTTGGACGAAAAAAAGGTATTTTTAAGAGCTATTCTTCTATTATAAGAGGAGAATAGGATGACCAAAAAGCGAAATTATTACACTGCATCAAAAAAATCAAAGATTGCACTTGCTGCCATTGAGGGGAAATTGACCCAGGCCCAGTTAACCAGCGAGTACGGCGTGCATGCTACCCAAATTAAAGCCTGGAAGCAAACGGCATTGCAAGCGATATCTGACGTGTTTTCCAACACTCGCGACAAAGATAAAAAAACACAAACAGAACTTATCGATGCCTTATATGAGGAAATTGGTCGGCTCCAGGCACAATTGTCCTGGTTAAAAAAAAAATTTCCATCTGAGCCTGGATGAAAAACGCAGACTCATCGATAGCAGCGCTGAAATAACGATCCGAGAGCAGTGCATGCTACTCGGATTGAGCGTTTCCAGTTACTATTACAAGGCGTCTTCCATATCAGCAGAAGATGAGCGATTAATGACGCTGCTTGACGAGCATTATCTCCAATATCCCTGTGAAGGCAAAATTAAGCGCGCACAATGGCTATCAAAAGAGGTTGGTTATACTGTTGGTAGACGTCGTATCAAGAGACTCATGGAGGTCATGGGGTTAGAAACCGTCTACCCAAAGCCAAATACAAGCGTACCCAATAAAGAGCACACCGTGTACCCCTATTTATTGCGAGATATCGATATCACAAAACCCGATCAAGTATGGGCGGCGGATATCACATACGTCAGGATGAAAGGCGGTCACGTCTATTTGCTCGCCATTATGGATTGGTATAGCCGCTATGTGGTTCAATGGGCCGTTTCACCAACGCTTGAGGCTGAATTCTGTGTAGAAGCACTTAGAAATGCTTTGCTGAAAGGACGATGTGAAATCTTCAACACTGATCAAGGGTCACAATTCACCTCAAGTGACTGGATAAACACGCTAAAAACCCACAGGATCTCCATCAGTATGGATGGGCGAGGTCGCTACCTTGATAATATTTTTATAGAGCGTTTATGGCGTAGTGTTAAACAAGAAAAACTCTATCGATATTCTTTTGAGTCAATTGAAGAAGTTGAGCTGGCATTATGTGAATACTTTGATTATTATAACCACCGAAGACCGCACCAGTCCTTCAGATATTTCACACCAGCGGACATGTATTTTCAACACCGTAAAAAAACATGAGCTCCGTGTGTCATGGCTTACCCACAGGGTCAACAGGCCTATCCGAGACAATGAAAGCTCTCCTGGCCTATGGACTTGTGGATAAGCCATTCTGAGAGCAAGGTGATTAGACTAACAAGATGGGAATAGCTCTTATTTTCCCTGAATTTTGTTCCAGTGCCCCGGACCTATCTAAGTTTCATACAAATGGCTCTAAATTTTAAGGACATTGAAATGAATACTTTAAGAAAGTTTTTTTTAGTGGCTTTAGTTTCCATATTTAGCCTGACGGCATATGCAGGAAATACAATTGTTGACATCGCTGCAGGCAATAAGGATTTTTCAACCCTTGTTACTTTGTTGAAAAAAGCTGATTTAGTTAGCGCACTACAAGGTACAGGTCCTTTTACAGTGTTTGCACCGACCAATGAGGCATTTGCAGCTGTTCCCAAGGCCGATTTGGATGCGCTTTTGGCTAATCCAGAGAAATTAAAAGCCGTGTTGCTTTATCACGTGGTGAGTGGTGACATTACCTCAGATAAAATTCAACCGGGTATGGTTAAAACGCTGGGTGGGCAGGATGTCGATATTACGGTAAAAGATGGAAAAGTATACGTTAATAGTGCGGAAGTTATACAGGCCGACGTTAAGGCTTCAAACGGTGTCATTCATGTTGTGAATCAAGTACTGCTGCCTAAATAACAGCTTCTTTGGAGATGGCGCTCATCAGCTGTTGCCATCTCCTTTTAATTATTTGTTAAGCCAATGACCACTCAAAAAATACTGGTAAAGTATGCCGTCAGTAAAAGCGACAAAGTAACGGCTATCGTTGCATTACGACGTAAGTGAAAAAACCACAAAGGAATCAATTTTTTACGATAAAGCTCCAGGTCAAGAATCAGTAAAGATAGAAAACATAAGATTTGCAGTGCGAAAGTCAAATAAGTCTTAATAGACAGTACTGATAACCACCCAACGAGCGTTATTATATTGCTGTACAACAACAGATTACGCGCACATTTTTCTGAAAAAAACAGAAATGTCGCCCAATGTATTCCACACAGAAATGCGATGATGACGGCGCCATAGGCAAATAAGGCAAGGCTATAATCCAAACCGCCAATATGCAGGGAAACTGCCGTACCGAGTGCAATAAAAGGGATAATACCAGCGTAAGTGAGAACTTTTGCGGCCAGGGTATTGTTTTTATTCATGATTTAGACCACCAAATAAGTACCATCATATCTTTAAGTCAAAAACAAACTTAATACACCACCTGATAGAGTACATTCAATAGTTATACATTTGCTAAAATGTCACTGCTCTAATACCAATTGGGTACTTCAGTAAAAATCCATGATGACACGCCGGGGATTATTGCGCCAGGTAAAAAGTTTATCGAAAGATGAAACTGGTTCAACGCAGGGCTTATGGGTTTAGAAATTTTGAAAATTACAGACTAAGAGTTAGAGTGCTTTGTGGATGACTGAAGTGCCCCCGGATTAGAGAAAGAACCGAAGAATTTACGTCACGTTTTCGACACATCTCATGATAAAACCAAGTACTTGACAACGGGCAATGGCGACCAGTGCGTTATCATTGATTTTTGCATTGCCATTTTCTTTCAAATGATGTTTGTTCATCTGCAGGAACCAGATAAACATAAAAGCCCCGATTCGTTTATTGCCATCCGTGAAAGGATGATTTTTAATAATAAAGTACAATAGATGCGCCGCCTGTTCTTCAATGCTTGGGTATAAATATTGGCCACTAAAACTCTGTATGATGTTGCCGAGAATCCCTTGAAAGCTTTCATCTTTGGGTTGCCCAAATAACTCTGTGGCCTCTTGACGCATCATTAAGCGGTGCTTCAGGTCTTCTATCGCACGTATGGCAGCCTGATAATCAATCTCACAGGTTATATGTGTATTCAAGGCACCAGTCGGAAAATTACCGGTATCAAATTGATTTAACAATATAAAACTGTGTGTATACTCTGTTAAAACGGTTAACAGTCCGCTTGCTTCAGTCTGGCTTAAAGCATCAAGTTGTGCTTTTTGAAATAAAGCCAAGGCTTTTTCGAGTTCTTTAATTTGTTGTTGCTGATTTTTTAAGCGTTCTTGATCCAACGCGTAACCCTGTATCAAATATTCTTTGAGCACCTTGTTGGCCCAAATCCTGAACTGAGTACCTTGCTTCGATTTAATGCGATAACCAACGGAAATGATAACGTCCAAACTGTAATATTTTGTTTTATATGCTTTTCCATCGGTGGCAGTTGTCAAGGATTCCTTGACAACCGGTTTCTCAATAAGCTCACCTTCATTAAAAATATTACGTATATGTAAGCTTATGTTTTGTTTGGATTTTTTAAATAAGTCTACCATTTGAGACTGAGTCAGCCAAACGGTTTCATTTTCTAATTGCACTTCGGTATGAATATTATTATTTTTGTCCTGATAAATTAATATGGAGCTGTTTCCGAAAGTATCTGTGCTCATTATAAAAAATCTCCATATATTTATGTTAGCTCGATCGTTAGTTTGGCCAACAAAACTGGCAAATATTTGAGCGAGATGCGGAATAATTCATCTTGTGACAAAAGCGAAGTAAGGAGTTACTCATGTCAGAATTGTACCAGAATCTGTTGTATTCACGATCTGCAAAATTTGCATTATAAAAGGAAAAATCTGCTTTCAAATACCTTCATTATCAGGAGGGATGTCTTGGAGTGTAAAAAAACGGGGAACATCCGGGTTGAATATGATTCGGTGTTGCGTGTCATTTGCAGAAAGCGACTGAAAGGGTCTCGGGCACGTTTTCGTCACCCCGACTTGGTTCCCAAGACAAAAATCAGGCTCTACCCCAAATAAGGGGGCACTTTAATCAAGTTAGTCTAGACTAACTAATTGATTTCGCGATCAAATTGGAGATTAAAGTGCCCAAGCATAATCTTATCTTAAATTTACCTGGATTTACCATACAAAAAGTGAGTGGTTATCAACCACTGATATTGGATATTTCGTATCAACGATTACCTCGCTGTGCCCATTGCAATAGCAAAGCAGTGCGTAAAAAGGCATCTTATATACGAACCGTAGCTCATGAATTAATTGGTCATCGCCGCAGCCTTTTGCGATTTAAGGCCTATAAACTGTATTGCAATACATGCCAGCGCTACGGAAATCAGCAGTTTCCTGGCATCAATAAGCATCAGCGTTCAACCTGGCGTTTACAGGCAGCGGTATTTCATAACCACACGCGAGGAATTTCCCAAAAAGACCTTGCTCAGCAATTTAATAAAGGGAAAGCTACGATTGAGCGTTGGTATCATCGACAATATCAGGAGCAGGCTAAAGAGTTGATGAATACACCATGTCCAACTGTACTGGGTATTGATGAGCACTTCTTTAGCCGAAAACAGGGATTTGCCACAACGCTGTGTGACCTGAAAAAACATAAGGTGTTTGATATTGTGAAAGGCCGAAGTGAATCTGATCTTGCCAGTTATCTGGCCTCCCTTACCGGAAAAGAACGCGTCAAGGTGGTTTGTATGGATTTAAGTAGTACTTACCGCTCTATTGTAAAAAAACATTTTCCCAATGCAAAAATTGTGGCTGACCGATTTCATGTTATTCGCTTGCTTCAACATCAATGTATGATGACCTATCGCGAACTATCGAGCCAAATAAAAAGTAATCGGGGTATATTGGCTTTACTGCGTACACGACCTGATAGATTGACTCCTCAACGGCGACTTAAGCGGGATGCATTCCTTCAAGACAATCCCGCTATAAACGCTATATATCAGTTCCAGCAACAAATTCATGCGTTACTCTTACACAAATCCATGAATAAAGATTGGTGTAAGAAAATGATCCCTCAGTTTTTAAATATGCTGGATGAACTGAAAAATAGTCCATTTAAAGCATTGGCAGTGCTTGGTAAAACATTTTGTCAATGGAAAGAAGAGATAGTACGCATGTGGCGGTTTAGAAAGTCAAATGGCATTACAGAAGGGTTTCATAGAAAGATGAAGTTAATACAAAGAAGAGCTTATGGCTTTCGTAACTTTGAAAATTACAGAACTCGTGTTAGGGTGCTCTGTTGTTAATGGTGAGTGCCCCCGTAATTGGGAAAGACCCAAAAATCATAGCTAAGTACTTGATTTTATATGGCGCGCTCGGAGGGACTCGAACCCCCGACACCTTGGTTCGAAGCCAAGTACTCTATCCAGCTGAGCTACGAGCGCATGGAGATGTGTATTCGGTGTATCTTCCCGTGAGGGTGGTGGGCCGTATAGGGGTCGAACCTATGACACATGGGTTAAAAGCCCACTGCTCTACCGACTGAGCTAACGGCCCGTTTGCAGCATGTTTTTCTCCGCCATTATGGAGCTGCATCCAATAATGGTGGGCCGTATAGGGGTCGAACCTATGACACATGGGTTAAAAGCCCACTGCTCTACCGACTGAGCTAACGGCCCAAAGAGGGTGAAATGATAACTGATTGGTGCAAAAATTCAAGTGGATTTGCTGTAAATATTTTCAGCTTTCACGGTTGTTGTGTCAATGTTAAACAAATTCTGCCGCGTAGCAAGGACATTCCATCCTTTTTCTGCCAGTTGTCTGCCAAGCGATTGCTCGGTATGCGCCGCTGTCAACAGCAACAGGGTATCAGCACCCATCGCACCACAGGCTTTGGCCGCCAGTACTTCGGGATATATGCCGAGCGTATTAAGCGCCTGCAGGCTGTGTGGGGCAGTAAGTGCCGACTGAGTCAGCGCCTCCTGAAACGCATTAACCGCTTCAGGCAGTGCAGCTGCGTTTGCCGTGCGAAAGGCATTAAAAACTGCCAGTGCCGCCGCATCAAGATGCGAGTAGTCAAGTGTCTCCAGTGACTCTAGATGCGTGTGCGTAGCGAGCTTTTTTCCAGTGTGCACAATGACAAAGCCAATTTCCGTGAATGGCCACGGCATGTGCTCAATCACCCCTGCATTTCGGTGAATACACACACAACCAGAGCGTGCCTGTGCGAGCACGTCATAGCCACTTGGACGTGCGCCAGTTCCCTGCCAGGCGGCATCAAAATACGCTTCGAGAAGCCGGCCATCATCGACTCGCGCATGTTTGCCCTGGTACACACCAACAAATTGTGCACTCGATGCGCCAAGACCGCCGAGCCCCTGATAGGGATCGTAAAAATGAACGCCTTTATCGCCAAGGGCCTGCAGATAACGCCCGGCCGGAGAGGACGGATGAAGATTGGACTCCCGAACATCTTCGGTCTGTGTGACTTCAAAACAGGGTGTAGTGGTCAAAATAACAGCCGGCCCACCTTTAAGCGCCACGTACTCGCCACTCAAAAAGGTTTTGGCGGGAATGAAGCGCTTCATGCCGTTTGCGCCGTTCGCACTTCATGCAGCAGATGCTGCGCATGACTCAGACTGATGCGCCGGTGCGTTACCAGCCATTGCTGCATGCGGAATTTGAGCAGAGGGCGCTCCTGCTCACTGGCGCCGGCAGCCAGTATCAGGTTATCGATGTGCAGCTTCATGTGCCCCTGAATAATGCCTTCAGTGCACAGTGCGCGCAGAGCGCCCAGGTTTTGCACGAGCCCTACAGCCGCAAGAATCCGTGACAGCATCTCGGCTGATTCAACGTTTAACATGCGAAGGCACATTTGCGCTGTTGGATGCGTTGCAGTTACGCCACCTACAATCCCGGCGACCAGAGGTGCTGTAAGGGTGCCGGTCAGCGTGTGATTCTGATAACGCCAGCGCGACAGCGACTGATACTGGCCAAAGCGTGCCGCAAACGCATGCACCCCTGCCTCAACCGCACGCCAGTCGTTGCCGGTAGCAATCAAGACCGGATCGATACCGTTCATGATGCCCTTGTTGTGGGTGGCGGCACGGTAGGGGTCCATTTCCGCAAAGCGCGAGGCTTCTTCAATGCGCGCCCCAAGCTCCGGGTCGATGCCACGCAGTTCCACTCGGGCCGATGCGAGCTTTTCATCGTTGAGGTTCGAAAGAATGCACATGCTGGCCCGCTCGCCGGTCAGCCGTTCAATCGGGCCACTTAAGAATTCAAGCACCTGATTGATGCAGTTTGCACCCATCGCGTCACAGCTGTTCAGGGTCAGATGAATCACCGCCATGATGCCACCGTCTTCGCGTGAAAGTCTGCGAATGCACATGTCCCTGACTCCCCCGCCTCGTGCGACCATTCCTGCGGCCGCGTCCTTATTGGCAAGTTCGATTAAAAAGTGCTTATTGTCGTTAAAAATCCGTGAAAATCGCTCAAAATCGGGGATTTTTGCAAATTGAATCTGCCCGAGAATACATTCTCCGGCGTGGCTGGTGGTGATACTGCCATGCTGGTGAATCCATTTGGCCGTTTTGGAAAGAGCCGCGATGATAGAAGTTTCTTCCACGGCAAGTGGAATGACCCGCTCCACGCCATCAATGCAAAAATGGGTGGCAACCCCCAGTGGCAGCTGAAAATAACCGATGACATTCTCAATAAATTTCTCGCCAAGGCTGATGTCCTTGACAGCGCCATTCTCGAGGAACTGAACATCTTCTGCCGTCAGTGCCCCCATTGCCATGAGCCGCGCATAGCGCTCTTCACGGGTGAGTTTTGAAAACCCGGAAAAAAGGGCGCGGGCTTCATCGTTCAATGGCATATTTCCCCCGAAGCATGGAAATCGTAGCGCTTCCTGTACAAAACATGGCGACTTTGAGCGCATATTCAGTGGCTTCCATGCACTCGCAAACCGCTTCTACACTGGAAAGGGCGGGCTCCAGCATCGGTTTTGCGAGACCAACGGTGCTGGCCCCCAGTGCGAGAAGTCGTGCAACATCAAGACCGTGACGTACACCGCCAGAGCCCCAGACTTCATACGGCATACCACTCTCGACAGCCGCACGCAGGCTGCTCACGGTATCAATGCCCCAGTCGCGAAAGGCCGCTCCTGCGGCTGTACGCCGAGCGTCATCCCCGGTACGGTGACTTTCAATCCGTCCCCAGTGTGTGCCGCCAAGTCCGCTGACATCAACAGCAGCAATAGCGGTGTCTGCGAGACGCTTCAAGGTGTCTGCTGAAAAACCGCAGCCGGTTTCCTTCACAATTACTGGTACTGGCAGAGCATGCGCGAGACGTTTGACCGCCTCAAGGGCGCCGCGAAAAGAAGGGGTGCCTTCAGGCTGAATGCACTCCTGCAGCGGATTACAGTGAATAATAAAAGCGCTGGCTTCAAGATTGTCGACAAGGCGCTCCACCTCTACGATGGGGGTCACAATCAGCTGGGCAATGCCAAGGTTGCCAAAGCGCGCGACATTTGGAAAGTCGCGAACAAGAGACGCCCATTCGGCCGCAGCAGCGGTATCAGTCAGTTCACGCCGTTGTGAGCCGACTCCCATGGCCCAGCCGCGTATGGAACAGGCTTCCATCAGATGGCGGTTGACACGCGCGGCATCCCGATGTCCGGCGGTCATGGAGCTGACCAGCAAAGGCGTGCTGACAGTCTGGCCGAAACGGGTTGTCGTTAATGCAAGCTCGTCAAAGTCGAGTTCTGGCAGTGCTTCATGGCGCAGGCGGATAGCATCGAGCGCATTCCATTCACGCGCCTCATTCTCAGGCATAAGGGCAAGGGCGATGTGGTCGCGTTTGCGCTGCTCAAACTGTTGAAGCGTGTCCTGCATGGTGAGTTCTGGCTATTGGAGAAAACGGGTTCAATTTTAGCACAAATGTGCAAAATGCAAAACGCATGTCTGCCGCACCGATGGTTTCGCGGGCGGCAGACATGCAGGTCTTTAGAACGGGATATCATCGTCCAGTTCATCAAAGGCATTTTCAGCACTTGCGGGTGCCGATGCCTGAGGACGGCGGGAGGCCTGCTGAGGTGCCGGAGCACCCATGGTGCCCTGGTCGTCAAACGCGCCAGAGGCCCCGCCTTTGCCATCGAGCATCTGCAGTTCAGCCGCAACAATCTCGGTCGTGTAGCGTTCCTGGCCCTGCTGGTCCTGCCATTTTCGGGTGCGCAGGCTGCCTTCAACATAAACTTTACTGCCCTTTCGCAGATATTCTCCGGCAATTTCACCAAGGCGGTTGAAGCAGACAACGCGATGCCATTCCGTGCGCTCCTGACGCTCGCCAGTTTGTTTGTCTTTCCAGGCTTCACTGGTGGCAACCGAAAGGGTGGCGACCGCGTTTCCATTGGGCATATACCGAACTTCCGGGTCGCCGCCAATATTGCCGATAAGTATGACCTTGTTAATCCCGCGTGCCATGATGCTCTCCACTGATTTAAATTGTAATGTGCGATTATAAGCCTATTTTTCTGTCCAAAACCACCTGAGGGGTGCCGGCCTTGCGTGCGATGACCGCCCAGAGCAGCCCAAAAATGCCGTTCATGATGAAAATGCCATGGGTTCCAAAATAGCCATAAACCATACCGGCAAGGGTTCCGCCTGCAAAAATGCCGAGAAACTGGCAGCTTGAATAAACGCCCATGGCACTTCCGCGAACGCGAGTTTCAGCCTCGCGCGAAATGAGCGAGGGCAGGCTCGCCTCGAGAAAATTAAAGCAGATGAAATAAACGAAAAGCGCAGTAATGAGGGGCAGGCCAAAAGTGCTTGTCAGCGCCATGCCAATCTGACAAAGCGCCGTAGTGAGCACGCATCCTGGAAAGACTTTTCGCATGTATCCTTTGCGTTCAGCAAGATAGATAAGCGGGAGCATGGCGAGAAAGGAGCCGGTGACCAGTGGCAGATAGATGCGCCATGAGGCCCCAGCGGCATTGGCAGTCTCTGCATGCTTCAAGAGCATGGGGATAACGTAAAAAGTCGAGGTCAGTATCAGATGCTGGATAAAAATGCCGGCGTTAAGGCGCTGAAGTGCTGGAATACGCACGACTTCTGCGAGCAACGCCGTGAATGGCGCACTGTTCTTTGGGATTGGCGGTGGTGTAGGGACGACAAGGTGCAGCATCAGCAGTCCGCAGACGGCCAGCCCAAAGGTGGTGGCGAAAATGCCGGAAAGTCCTGAATATTGTGCGATGGCCGGGCTTGTCACCATGGCAAGGCTGAATGAGACGCCAATCGTAATGCCAATGACTGCCATGGCTTTTGTGCGTTCTGAGGCGGGGGTCAGGTCCGCAAGCAAGGCCGTCAGTACACTGCCGATGGCGCCGGTACCCTGGAGGATTCGCGCGAGGAGCACGCCGTAGATGGAATCGGAAAAAACTCCAATGAGGCTCCCAAGCGCAAAAAGTATGAGGCCAATGGTCAGCAGAGGCTTGCGGCCAAAATAATCCGACAAAATGCCAAAGGGCATTTGCAGCAGTCCCTGAGCAAGGCCATAAGCGCCGAGCGCAAGCCCGGCAAGAAAAGGCGTATTACCCCGCAATTGTCCGGCGTAGACGGTAAAAACCGGGATGAGCATGAAGAGTCCGAGCATGCGGAACGAAAAAATTGAGGCAATGGGCAGAATGGCAGAAGCCCATGGGGTTTGCTGTGTGTGCGGTTGCATGCGCGGGTTGCTCGCAGGATTATCCGGTTTTGGCAAATGGTACAAAGACTGGGCGTTTGATACAAGGGGCAGTTGACACATCCATGCCTTCATTGTAGCTTGACCGCATTTTTTACTGGCAGGAATCGCAATGGCGGACGTATTTGCAGGCAAAGTGGCACTGATAACGGGCGGCGCCCGCGGAATTGGCCGGGCGACAGCTCTGAAACTGGCAGATGCCGGCTGTGATGTGGCGATTGTCTATTATAACAGTTCGGATGAGGCTGAGCGTCTTGTGGCCGAGATTGAAGCCCTGGGTCAAAAGGCCGTGGCACTGCAGGCGAATGTCGCGGATGAAGCATCAGTGCGTGAAATGTTCGCGCAGTTTCAGAACCATTTCCCACGTCTTGATTTTCTGGTCAGTAACGCCGCAAGCGGCGTGCTGAAGCCTGCGCTGCAGATGACCACAAAGCACTGGCGCTGGTGTATGGAAACGAATGCACTGGCCTTAAATCATCTGGTGCGTGCCGGTCGGTCATTAATGCCGCGCGGCGCGCGGGTGATTGCGCTCTCAAGTCTTGGAGCGTCCCGCGCTATCCCTAATTATGCCTTCATCGGCGCCTCGAAGGCCGCACTGGAAGCGCTGGTGCGCGGTTTGAGTCTTGAACTGGCCGAAGATGGTATCAGCGTGAATACGGTATCGGCGGGGGTCGTAGATACAGACGCGCTCAAACATTTTCCAAACCGCACCCAGCTGCTGGATGAGTACCAGGCGCACGCCCTGTCCGAGCGCGCCCTGACCCCCGCGGATGTCGCCAATACGATTTACCTGTTGTGCCTCCCTGAAGCGGAAATGATTAAGGGACACACACTGTTTGTTGATGCGGGTTACAGCATCGTTGGTTAAGGCGCGCGCCGTCCGCGTGCAGTTATTTTGGGGCGCTTCGCAGCTGGCGCCTTGCGTGAGGGGGCGGCTGCTTTCTTCTCAGGATTTTCACGATAGATAAGTGCGATGTGCCCGGTCTGCTGTATGAGCTGCGCTTCCACAGCCTCACAGAGCGCCTGCATACAGGCATCGCGATCGTCCCGCTCCATTCCGCGTGTTTTGACCTTGATAAGTTCATGCGTCAGGAGGGCGTTTCGGGTTTCCTGTATGACGTTTTCAGTGAGCCCTTTGGCGCCAAGCAGGATGACGGGTTTCAAATGATGCGCGCGATTTTTTAAAGTTTGTTTGAAAGACGTGTCCATTGTAATCAGTCTGCTGGTTAAAATGGCAAATTATTGCACGTTCTGCTGGGAAAGAACAGTAAAATTCAGTATGATGCGCATAAGAAATCTCAAAGTTGTCTGGTATGTCACGTTCTAAAAGCAGTAAAAAGTGGTTGCAGGAGCATTTTGACGATGTCTACGTCAAAATGGCGCAGGCAGAGGGCTATCGTTCCCGTGCCGTTTATAAGCTGCGCGAAGTCGATGAAAAAGAGCACCTCTTGAAACCGGGGATGGTGGTTGTTGACCTTGGTGCAGCACCAGGAGGCTGGACGCAGTATGTGGCTGAACGTCTGAATGGTCGCGGGCGCATCATTGCACTTGATATTCTCCCGATGGACGCCATTGGGGATGTAGAGTGTATTCTTGGTGATTTTACTACCGATGAGGTCTTGACCACATTGCGCGAGCGGATACCGGCGGCAGGGGTTGATCTTGTATTATCCGATATGGCCCCCAACTGGAGTGGTACGCCCGTCGTAGATATACCAAAAGCCATGTATCTTGCAGAGCTTGCGTTTGACTTTGCCCGGGAAATGCTGAAACCGGGTGGCACCCTGCTGATGAAACTTTTTCATGGCCCGGGGTTTGATGAACTCGTTAAAAATGCCCGCACTGAATTTGAGCGGGTTGTCATCCGCAAGCCAAAAGCATCACGTGCCCGCTCAAGGGAAACCTATTTGCTGGCGAAGGGACACAAAGTAGTGTAACGTTGACAGGGTAAGGCCAGAATTCGTGGCCCGATATCATACCGGGATTATGAGGTTAATACTTTGAATGATATGGTAAAAAATCTGTTTCTGTGGCTGGTGATTGCCATTGTGCTGGTATCAGTCTTCAGCAATTTTGGCCCCCGCCGTCCTGCGGCTGAAAAAATTTCTTATACCCAGTTTCTGCGCGAAGTCGATCAGGGTGCTATCAATTCTGTCACCATTGAAGACAGCAAAATTATCCGCGGCATGACTAAAAACAATCGGCATTTTGTGACCTACATGCCCATGCGTGACGATGCGCTGCTCGGTGAGCTTTTGAAAAGCAAAGTCGATGTCAGTGGTCAGGAAAAACAGCAGGAAAGCTTCCTGTTGCACCTCTTTATAAACTGGTTTCCGATGTTGCTTCTTATCGGCGTATGGGTCTTTTTCATGCGCCAGATGCAGGGAGGCGGGGGCCGTGGCGCGATGTCCTTCGGGCGTTCGCGTGCCCGTCTGCTTGGGGAAGACCAGGTCAAGGTGACCTTTGCGGATGTTGCCGGTGTTGATGAAGCCAAGGAAGAGGTTAAGGAGCTCGTTGATTTTCTCCGTGATCCTACCAAGTTTCAAAATCTGGGCGGGCGCATTCCCCGTGGTGTGCTGCTGGTCGGCCCTCCTGGAACCGGTAAAACGTTGCTGGCGCGAGCGGTGGCGGGTGAAGCAAAAGTGCCATTTTTTACGATTTCAGGTTCTGATTTCGTAGAAATGTTTGTCGGCGTGGGCGCATCGCGCGTGCGCGACATGTTTGAGCAGGCGAAGAAACAGGCTCCCTGCATTATTTTTATTGACGAGATTGACGCGGTTGGACGTCACCGGGGCGCAGGCCTCGGCGGCGGACACGATGAGCGTGAGCAGACACTGAACCAGCTGCTTGTAGAAATGGACGGTTTTGAAGGCAGTGAGGGCGTTATCGTCGTCTCCGCAACGAACCGCCCGGATGTCCTTGACCCGGCTCTTCTGCGTCCAGGACGATTTGACAGACAGGTTGTGGTGCCGCTGCCGGATATTCGTGGCCGTGAACAGATTATCAAGGTGCATCTGCAGAAGGTGCCGCTCGAAGCGAGTGTAAACGTGAACGCGATTGCACGTGGTACGCCCGGTTTTTCCGGTGCCGATCTCGCAAACCTTGTGAATGAAGCGGCACTTTTTGCCGCCCGTGCCAACAAGCGCACGGTTGCTATGGTCGATCTCGACAAGGCCAAAGATAAAATCATGATGGGTGCTGAGCGCCGTTCCATGGTGATGGATGAAAACGAGAAGAAACTCACGGCCTATCACGAAGCGGGACATGCAATTGTCGGCCTGTCAGTGCCCGAGCATGACCCCGTCTATAAAGTAACCATCATTCCGCGTGGCCGAGCCCTTGGCGTGACCATGTTCCTTCCCGAGCAGGACCGATACAGCCACAGCCGCCGCCGTCTTGAAAGCCAGCTTTGCAGCCTCTTTGGCGGGCGCATTGCAGAAATGCTGGTGTTTGGGGAAGATGCAGTGACTACCGGTGCTTCCAACGATATCATGCGTGCCACGGAAATTGCCCGTAAGATGGTGAAGACCTGGGGACTTTCCGAAATGGGTCCGATGACCTTTGGTGAAGAAGAAACGGAAGTGTTTCTTGGCAGAAGTGTCGGTCAGCACAAGGAAGTTTCGGATAAAACCGCAGAGCAGATAGACGATGCCGTACGCCAGATTATTGACAGAACCTATAAGCAGGCACAGTCGATTCTTGAAAATAATATGGATAAGCTGCATGTCATGGCGAAGGCATTGATACGCTATGAAACCATAGACGCCGGCCAAATCAGCGAAATCATGGACGGAAAAGAACCCTCCGCTCCGGCAGACTGGGAAGTCTCAAAACCTGCAGCAGTATCAGCGTCTCCTGAAAGTGCCGAGCAGGAAAGCGCCAGAAAGGATGCGATAGAAATCGCACCAGATGAGGTGGGCACGCGCGAATAGTGCCCACAGAGGTTTAATACCTTGAAAAACCATTCCTTCAGCGCATGGTGCGCGGCTCATCAGCACCGTTCTCCGACAAAACCGCTCATCATGGGTATCCTGAATGTGACACCCGATTCCTTTCATGATGGCGGTCGCCATGGTACGCTGGAAGCGGCACTTTTGCATGCGCGTCAGATGGTGGCAGACGGAGCTGACATTATCGACATTGGCGGTGAATCATCGCGCCCCGGGGCGACACCGGTTTCTGTTGAGGAAGAACTGCGGCGGGTTGTCCCTGTTGTGAGGGCGCTTCGCGAAGAGAGTCCGGTGTGGATTTCCGTTGACACCACGCGTGCTGCTGTCATGCGGGAGGCGGCTTTGGCCGGAGCTGATATCCTCAATGATATTAATGGCCTTGGATGCGCCGAAATGCGTGAAGTGGCGGCGGTTTTCGGGCTTCCTGCCATCCTGATGCACAAGCAGGGAGAGCCTCGCACGATGCAGGTGAACCCGGTTTACGAGCAGGACATCTGCCACGTGGTGGCGGACTTTTTTGCAGAAAGAATACGTTTGTGTGAACAATCCGGCATTCCAAGGGACCGACTGGTGCTGGATGTGGGCTTTGGCTTTGGTAAAACTGCAGCACATAACCTGCGGTTGGTAGCGCATCTGTCGCGTTTTCGTGCGCTTAAACTGCCGCTTTTGCTGGGAGCGTCTCGCAAGGACACTCTCGGTCGACTTACAGGGCGTGACACAGAAGGGCGGCTTGCGGCCAGCCTTGCTGTTGCGGCGTTTGCGATGACGCAGGGCGTTGGGATTTTGCGCACGCACGATGTGGCTGAAACCTGGGATGTCATAAACGTGGTGTCGGCGCTGCAGCAGGCGCAGTCAGACTATTAACCAGTGATGAGGCATGCATGACACAGAGGAAATATTTTGGAACGGATGGCATTCGCGGCAAGGTTGGCGTATCCCATGTAAACCCGGAACTGGTGCTTAAACTGGGGTGGGCGGTTGGTCAGGTGCTGGCTAACGGCAATCGAAAAAAAGTCGTGATTGGGAAGGATACCCGCATTTCTGGCTACATGCTTGAATCAGCGCTGGAGGCCGGCTTGTCGGCGGCTGGTGTTGATGTGGCGCTCCTTGGGCCAATGCCCACACCGGCAATCGCCTATCTTACCCAGACACTGCGTGCGAACGCGGGTATTGTTATCAGTGCCTCACATAATCCGTTTGAAGACAACGGCATTAAGTTTTTTTCAGCAGACGGCTCGAAACTGCCTGACACGCTTGAGCTTGCCATCGAGCAGGCCATCGAGCAGCCCATGGTCACGGTCAATTCCAGCCAGCTTGGGCGCGCGCGCCGTATCCACGATGCGCCGGGACGTTATATCGAATTTTGCAAGTCAACCATCCCCTCACTGACCCGGCTTTCCGGGCTGAAAATGGTCGTAGACTGTGCTAATGGCGCCACTTACCATATCGCGCCTAACGTTTTTGCCGAACTCGGTGCGCATGTGTATACCATGGGTGATGAGCCGGATGGTTTCAACATTAACAAGGCCTGTGGCTCTACTTCACCTGAAGCTTTACGCCAGAAAGTTCTTGAGCTGGAAGCCGACATTGGTGTTGGCCTCGATGGTGATGGTGATCGTGTTATTCTTGTAGACCGCAAAGGGCGACTGGTAGAGGGTGACCAGATTATCTATATTATCGCCCGCGACCGCTATCAGAAGGGACTCCTTCATGGTGGTGTTGTTGGAACAGTCATGAGTAACCTTGGGCTTGAACAGGCCATACGTGCCATGGGAGTTGATTTTCTACGCACGAAAGTGGGTGACCGATATGTGCTCGAGGCTCTGAGGGCGCAGGACTGGAAAATCGGCGGCGAATCTTCAGGCCACGTAGTCTGCCTCGATAAGACCACAACCGGTGATGGCATCGTTGCAGCACTTCAGGTGCTCGCCATTATGGCGCGCCAGGAAAAAACGCTGGAAGAGTTGACTGTCGATGTACAGCTCATGCCCCAGACGCTTTTGAACATCAAAACAGAAAATGCCCTTGAACTCGCCCGCAACCAGCAGGTGGTTGAGGAAGTCAATGCACTTTCATCACGTCTTGGCAATCACGGCAGGGTTTTACTGCGCCCATCTGGAACAGAGCCCCTGCTGCGTCTGATGGTTGAAGGTGAAGACGATATCAGTGTGCGAAAGGATGCTGAGCGTTTGCGCGACGCTATTGTACGGATTGCAGAGCAGCAGGCTTCCTGACTAAAAAAGCCGTCTCTTTCTGGAGACGGCTCCACCAGCCCCTCGAGGGCGTGTCCTCATTTCATGATGTGAAGCGAAAATGCGGCGCTTTGGTGTCATATTATGGAATGAGGACACGCCCTAAAGCTCCATCGTTATATCGGTTCCCTGACACACGGCTGCCGCTTCATCAAGCAGCGCCACCGTACGCGTTGGCTTGAAAAAACACTGGTTGCGAACAGGTGCCGGCTCATGATGCGACCATAGGCTGGAAATCCAGTGTGAAAGGCGCTCCAGCAAATTCAATATAAACCCCCGTTGACGGAAAAGGCAGGCGTAGCGAGGGTCATCCCGGTTAAAGAGCATCGGGACATTTTCGTTTGAAGCGTGTGCGCCTTCTCCGGAGAGAGCACCAGCATGGAGCGTGCGTGTGATATCACGCAAGACATCACTTTCGAAGTGAAAGCCCCGCCGAGAAAGATTTTCTACCTGTCGATACAGTGCCTCAAGCCTTGCTACAGTCAGAGGGCATGTCGGCCAGTTGAGGACAGTTTTCCTGTCGATGAGTGGCGTGTCAGCCTTTAGCGCGAGCAACTGCCGCCATTGCTGTTCAGGAACAGGATATCTGTGCTGGCAGGTATAAAATATCTGCAGGCGCTCAGCTCCAGCGTTCTCGTTAGACAAATCTGCAAGAAAATCACGAAGCAGCCGAATAGCCTGCCGTTCTTGCTCGGGTGTCAGCGGAGCACTTTGCAGCGCTGTTATCAAGCGAGAATACCATTGCTGCCAGTCTGTAGACAGGCGTTTAGTAATTAATGGAACAAGATGCCTCATCAATGGATCCAGCATGCCACTGGTTGTTACATTTGAAGCAGATGAATGAGAGAGTACGCCATGACGTTTCAGGCGTTGTTCATCTTCATCACAAAGCGTGCGCAGGATGTCCTGTTGTGACGAGATATCCTTAATCACTTCTGCAGATGGGTCGGCAGAGCGTGCAGCTTTGCGTCGCCTGCGCTTTGTCTGCTGGTCGCTTTTTATATTCAGCGGATCGATGGCGCGCTCCAGTTCTCGCTTTTTCTGTAGCAGTTCCTGATGCCTGCGGGAGAGGTTTAAGAAGTCATCGCACTGCTTAAGAAGCTTTTGCAGTTCATCCACTTTAGTCGCTCGCTCAAGACTTTTTCCGCGCAGGCGCTCAAGCGTGCTCTCATCGAGTGTTGACGCGTCACTGTCCGGGTTTAGCGCGTGCCTTAGCCGAATACTAAAGATGCTCTGCTGCAGCTCATCAAGGCGCTTGAGTGTCGCAAACTTTTCCTGGCAGCCTGTTGCCTCGTGTTCCAGCGCCTCAAGCCCGGCAACAGCGGCGTTGTAGAGCGTGTCAATGCTCGGAGATGAAGGAATCTCAACGCCACTAATGCCTGCCAGCAGCTGGCGGATGGCATCAGCGTCAATGGAGCCGGATGTCATCGAGTCGGCGCTGTCTGCAGGATTCGCATACGGCTGCAGAGAGGAGCAATCACGCTCAATCTGAAGCAGGCGGGCATTCAGCGTTGCCTGCTCATTCATAAGTGAGAAAAATTGCGCACGCGGTGCTCGACTCGCATAACACGGATCATTTTTCCAGTCACGCCACTCTGAAAAACTCACATAGCTCTGGAGAGACTTTTGCATAGAAGCTGCATGCTCGGCTTCCTGCAATAATGCCTGCTTATCAACCGCAATGTCCCATTCCTCCTGCCATGCAGATTTCAGCGCTGGAGCACTTTCAAGTAATCGCTGAATCTCATCAAGACGCGCAAGGGGTGCAATGCGCTCCTCCTGCAACGCATTAATCCTGTTGCTGTTAACCAGCCTGGAAGCGTCAGGTGCAAGCTTAACAATAGCATCACGCAGTGAAGCCTGCCGTTCACGCACACGGTCAAGCGTAACTTTCAGCTGTGAGCGGGCATCTTCAATGCTGTCTGGAGAGCTGGCGTCAACCTTTAACCCTCGGTGCTCCAGTACACTTTCAAGCTTACTGCGGGTCGCGATACAGGCTGAAAGGTCAATACGTGCCGCCTCGAGCTCAAGAGTGGCAAGTGTGGCGTGCAACTCGGCAGCCCAGTCATTGATCAAATTTACACGCTGCTGGCTGCTTGAAAAGTGGCAGGCTGCCGCCAGCGAATTTTCAGCAGTCAACGCATCATTGTAGCGCGCCTCAAGGGGTTCATAGAGTGTTTTTAATGTACTTTCAACGGCATATATATCACGAGATATGTTGAAGTTTTCATCACGCAGACGCGACAAAATGGCCTTTTGTTCTTCGGTTGTTCGTTCGGGGGTGGAATACTGCGCAGTTGACAGGTTTTCCCATTCAGAAACAAGGCGCTCAATCGCGCGCAAAGCTTCAGGAACATCAGGAGCCTGCAGCGATACTTCTTTAAAACGATTAAAAATTTCACGAAGCGCGAGGGGGGATGAAAGGTGAGGCACATACACATCAAGGAGTGCTTTGCACAGATTTTTGACAGCATCATTCATGGCCGTTCTCCTGAAAAGCTCATACTGATTTTTCAGGAAAGGCGGGTTCTTGGCAAGCAGATAATCAGAATTTTGCACACCTGGAAAAAAAGACCTGAAAATGCTGGGAATTGTAAAAAGGATGGGGTATAGTTCGCGCATGCCAACAAGGAACGCCGCATGAGACAAAAACTGGTAGCCGGCAACTGGAAAATGAACCCACCGCGTGCCGACGCGCGCAGATTGCTTCAGGAGTTGCGAGAGTATTTGCCAGCATCACTCAGCGAGCATTGCCTTGTTCTGCCACCTGCACTGTATGTGCCAATGGCATCGGAGGTTCTGGCAGGCAGCGGCATCCGATGGGGTGCACAAAATGCCTGGACCGCAGATAGTGGCGCCTTTACCGGTGAACATGCGGCGGTAATGTTCCGCGACTTCGGATGCAGCCATATACTGGTGGGGCATTCAGAACGAAGACGGCTCTTTCACGAAAGTGAAAAAAATGTGGCGGAGAAATTCCACCATGTAAAAGAACGTGGTATTATACCGGTTCTTTGCGTAGGGGAGACCCTCGAAGAGCGCGAAAATGGTCTTGCAGAACACGTTGTTGCAAGGCAGCTTGAGTCGGTGGCCGAATATGGTTCCGAAAGTTTTAGTGGCTGTGTAGTTGCTTATGAGCCTGTGTGGGCAATAGGCACCGGAAAAACCGCCAGCCCGGCAGAGGCACAGACCGCACATGCGTTTATCCGCAGAGTTGTGGAATCGTGCAATGCCAGGGACGCTGCAGCACTGACCATCTTGTATGGTGGAAGTGTGACTGCAAATAACGCGGCGGCATTGTTTTCAATGCCGGATGTCGACGGTGGTTTGGTGGGTGGCGCATCCCTCGATGTGCACCAGTTTGTGGAAATTGTGAAATGTATCAATTAATTTTGATGGTTCATGTGCTGGTTGCGATTGTGCTGATAGCACTGGTTTTGATTCAGCACGGAAAAGGTGCCGATATTGGAGCAGCTTTCGGTTCAGGAGCTTCCAGTACGGTATTTGGAAGTCAGGGGACAGGCAGTTTTCTGTTTCGTCTGACGGGTGGGTTGGCGATTACGTTTTTTGTAACCAGCCTTACCCTGTCGTGGATGGTCTCTAACCAGTACCAGAAAGCGGCACAGCAAGCGCTTCCACAGCAGATTCCGGTTAAGGAGAGCAGTATTCCTGTGCCGGTTGAAAGCAATAAAAGCGACAAAAAGTAAGGTTGTTGTATACACATTTTTGCCGAAGTGGTGGAATTGGTAGACACGCCGTCTTGAGGGGGCGGTGGCGTAAGCCGTGCCGGTTCGAGTCCGGCCTTCGGTACCATTTAATCCGGGCGATTATATTATGCTGTCAAACTATTTGCCAGTTCTGGTTTTTATCATCATCGGCCTGGTCCTGGGATCAGTGATGCTCGCTGCCGGTTCACTCCTTGGCAAGCGAAATCCTGACCCTGTCAAAAATGCTCCATACGAGTGCGGTTTCCCCGCATTTGAAAACGCACATCTTCCCTTTGATGTGCGATTTTACCTGGTGGCTATTCTCTTTATCATCTTTGACCTGGAAACAGCCTTTTTCTTTCCCTGGGCGCTGGTCTTACGTAAAATTGGCTGGTTTGGTTTTACAGCCATGATGTTATTTCTTGGGCTTCTGGTCATCGGTTTCCTGTACGAATGGAAACGTGGTGCGCTGGAGTGGGAATAACGCTGCCTGGATACCCGTTAGACTGTTTACCCGCATCAGTAAACCAATCTGATGCGTTTTACTCATATAGAGGCGGATATGTCGGTTACAGAATTGCAAAAAAATGGCTTTGTAACGACCACGGTTGATAAACTTGCCGGCTGGGCACGCAGTGGCTCCATGTGGCCCATGACCTTTGGCCTTGCATGTTGTGCCGTAGAAATGATGCACGTAGGCGCGGCACGTTATGACCTCGATCGCTTTGGTATCATTTTTCGTCCGAGTCCGCGCCAGTCGGACGTAATGATTGTAGCGGGAACCCTCTGCAATAAGATGGCTCCGGCCCTGCGCCGTGTATACGATCAGATGTCCGAACCGCGCTGGGTCATTTCCATGGGCTCCTGTGCCAATGGTGGCGGTTATTACCACTACTCCTACTCGGTAGTGCGCGGATGTGACCGCATTGTTCCGGTTGATGTCTACGTTCCTGGATGTCCTCCAACTGCGGAGGCTCTGCTTTATGGAATTATCCAGTTACAAAACAAAATCAGGCATAAAGACGTAATTGAAGCCTGAAACCAGTACGGGTATACCTGCAATGACAAATCATGATTTGCTCGCACAACAGCTGAGTGCGCAGTTTGAAGGGCTTTTGGAACCGCCAGTGAGCGCGTTTCAGGAGTTAACCCTTGTCACTACACCCGCCATGGTGAAACACGTTCTGTTTCAGCTGCGCGAGCAGCGAGCTTTCGCCTTTGATCAGTTGATTGATATCTGTGCGGTTGATTACCTGCTTTACGGTAAATACGACTGGGAAACCGAAGCTGCAACTGAAGATGGATTTTCACGTGGTGTGGAGCCGCAGCTTGAGTCGGCACATACACTGAATACTCCGCGCTTTGCAGTGGTCTATCACCTGCTCTCGACAACATTGAATCATCGGGTGCGTGTCAAGGTATACCTCGATGAGTCAAATCTGGTTATTCCCTCAGCGAATGACATCTGGAAGGCTGCAGGATGGTTTGAGCGCGAAGCTTACGATCTTTACGGTATCCTCTTTGAAGGTCACCCTGACTTGCGACGCATACTTACAGATTATGGCTTTATCGGACATCCGTTTCGTAAGGACTTTCCTCTGAGCGGCCACGTAGAAATGCGCTACGATGCCACGCTTCGCAAAGTCATTTACGAGCCGGTTGATATTGAACCCAGAGTGCTGGTTCCGAAGGTCATCCGCAACGACAACCGCTACCTTGATGGTCAGGAAGTGCAGCATGATTGAGCTGAAAAACTATACCCTGAACTTTGGTCCGCAGCATCCGGCAGCGCACGGTGTACTGCGTCTTGTAATGGAGCTCGAAGGCGAGACCATCGTTCGCTCAGACCCCCATATCGGTCTTTTGCATCGGGCAACCGAAAAGCTTGCAGAAACCAAACCTTACCTGCAAAGCATCGGCTATATGGACAGGCTCGACTATGTTTCCATGATGTGCAACGAGCATGCATACGTGCGCGCACTGGAAAAAATGCTTGGCGTGGAAGTCCCGCTTCGCGCCCAATACATCCGCACAATGTTTGACGAAATTACCCGTATTCTGAACCATCTGCTGTGGCTCGGCGCGGTGGCGCTCGACATTGGTGCCATGACCGTTTTTTTATACTGCTTTCGTGAGCGCGAAGACCTTTTTGACTGCTATGAAGCCGTTTCCGGCGCGCGCATGCATGCAACGTATTATCGCCCAGGCGGTGTGGCGCGTGACCTTCCAGACAGCATGGCCAAATACCAGCCTTCACGCTGGCATGATGCACGGGAAACTGAAAAGCGCAATGCCGACCGCGAGGGTAGCCTTCTCGATTTTCTTTGGGCGTTCACCGAGCGCTTCCCGGGATGCGTAGACGAATACGAAACGCTCCTGACAGAAAATCGAATCTGGAAGCAGCGCACGGTTGACATTGGCGTGGTATCTCCTGAAGAGGCCCTTCAGTGGGGCTTCACGGGCCCCATGCTCAGAGCATCTGGCGTAGCCTGGGACTTGCGCAAAAAACAACCATATGCTACATATGATCAAGTAGATTTTGACATCCCGGTAGGTACACGCGGTGACTGCTACGACAGATACCTTGTTCGCGTTGCGGAATTGCGCCAGTCAAATCGCATCGTACGTCAGTGCATTGAATGGCTGCGTGCCAATCCTGGGCCTGTGAGGGTAGAAGATTACAAAATAACCCCGCCGCCGCGCAAACTCATGAAACATGACATGGAAGCGCTTATTCACCACTTCAAACTGTTCACGGAAGGATTTTGCCTGCCGGAAGGCGAAGTGTATGCGGCCGTTGAGGCTCCAAAGGGTGAATTTGGTATTTACCTTGTATCTGACGGCGCAAACAAGCCCTACCGTATGAAAATACGGGCTCCGGGTTTTGCGCACCTTGCTGCATTTGACGTGATGGCACGTGGCCATCTGCTTGCAGACGGTGTCGCAATTCTTGCCAGTCAGGACATAGTTTTTGGTGAAATTGACAGATAAGGTTGAACGCAATGCCAGAAAACGCCACTCCATCACTCCAGCAACTGGTTTCTGCCGAAGCCCTGCAGGATATCGATAACTGGATTGCAAAGTACCCTGCAAACGAACGTCAGTCGGCCGTCATGAGCGCGCTGCGAATTGTCCAGGATGCACAGGGCTTTCTTAGTACCGACAGCATGAATGCCGTAGCTGATTATCTCAATATGCCTCGTATCGCAGTCTATGAGGTGGCAACGTTCTATACAATGTACAACCTGCAGCCTGTTGGCAAACATGTGCTTGAGGTGTGCACCAACATTTCCTGTCAGCTGCGCGGTTCGGCACAAATAATGGCGCATCTGGAGTCACGCCTTGGCATTCGCGATGGCGAAACGACAGAAGATGGCTGTTTTACTCTGAAGCATGCTGAATGCCTTGGGGCGTGCGTGAATGCACCCATGATGCAGGTCGGCAGGGTGTATCATGAAAACCTTACGCCTGAGCGCATTGACAGCTTACTGGCGTCATACCGCGAGGGGCGCGAAGGAGAATGTCATGGTTGAATTAAACCAGGTCTGTTACCGTACGCTGCATCTGCCAGAATCCTGGACGCTGAAAGCGTATGAAAGCGTAGGTGGCTATAGTGCATGGCGGCGCATTCTTCGCGAACAGACGCCACCGCAGGAAATTATTGAAGAATTGAAAACCTCCGCTCTTCGCGGTCGAGGTGGTGCAGGGTTTCCCACGGGTCTTAAGTGGAGCTTCATGAACCGCAACGCCCCGGTGCAGAAGTATGTCGTGTGCAACTCCGACGAGGGGGAGCCAGGCACCTGCAAGGACAGAGATATTCTGCGTTACAACCCGCATCAGCTGATCGAAGGTATGGCGATTGCCGGTTACGTAATGAACGCCACGGTTGGCTACAACTATTTACGTGGCGAATTCTGGGAACCCTTTGAGCGCTGCGAGCAGGCGCTCAAAGAAGCTTATGCAGCCGGGCTGCTCGGAAAGAATATTCTGGGCAGCGGGGTGGATTTTGATTTATATACCCACCTTGGTGCCGGTGCTTATATCTGCGGTGAGGAAACCGCACTGCTGAACTCTCTTGAGGGCAAAAAGGGCATGCCGCGCTTTAAACCGCCATTCCCTGCCAACTTCGGCCTCTATGGCCAGCCCACAACGATTAATAACACAGAAACGTTTGCTTCTGTGCCAGTCATTCTCGAAAAGGGCGGGGACTGGTTCTTAAAGCTTGGCAAACCAAACAACGGCGGTACCAAGTGCTTCAGCGTCAGCGGACATGTGAACAAGCCCGCGAACTTTGAAATCCCGCTTGGCACTCCCTTTAAAACGCTGCTTGAACTTGCGGGCGGCATGCGTGATGGCCGGCGTATCAAAGCGGTTATTCCAGGTGGCTCGTCCATGCCGGTTTTGCCAGGTGATGTGATGATGGGCCTCGATATGGACTACGACAGCATACAGAGGGCAGGCTCAGGACTTGGCTCAGGTGCCGTTATCGTTATGGACGAGACTACCTGTATGGTTGATACCCTCTATCGCCTTTCCGAGTTCTATATGCACGAGTCCTGCGGTCAATGTACACCGTGCCGTGAGGGCACTGGCTGGCTGGTCCGTCTCCTTCACCGCATTCGCGAAGGTCACGGTGAACCTGGGGATGTTGAGAAGCTGGTCAACGTTGCCGATCACATCGAGGGTCGCACCATCTGCGCACTGGGTGAAGCAGCGGCCTGGCCGGTTCAAAGTTTTGTTAAACACTTCCACGAAGAGTTTGAATATTTCATCAGGCACAAGCGCTCAAGCGTCACGGCCTCAATGAGTAAGGTGTAGACAATGGCCACCATTGAAATTGACGGCAAAACCTGCGAAGCCGAAAACGGCAAAATGATCATTGAAGTTGCGGATGATGCCGGGATTTATATCCCGCGTTTCTGCTACCACAAGAAACTGTCGGTGGCCGCCAACTGCCGCATGTGCCTCGTAGAAGTTGAAAACGGCCGCAAGCCGGTACCTGCATGCGCGACCCCCATTACTAATGGCATGAAGGTATTTACAAAATCAGAAGAAGCCATCCGATCACAAAAAGCGGTAATGGAGTTTCTGCTGATTAACCATCCCCTCGACTGCCCCATCTGCGACCAGGGTGGCGAGTGCGAACTGCAGGATTTGTCCATGGGGTTCGGGGCGGACATGTCTGGATACGATGAAAGCAAACGCTCCGTAGACGATGACAATCTCGGAAAACTCATTGCCACAGAAATGACACGCTGTATACACTGCACGCGCTGCGTGCGGTTTGGCGAAGAAATTGCCGGAGTGCGCGAACTGGGTGCAACTGGTCGTGGTGAAAAAACGCAGATAGGTACATTTGTCGAACACAGCATGACCTCTGAAATATCCGGGAACATCATCGATTTGTGTCCTGTAGGTGCCCTGACTTCTCGCCCCTACCGCTTTACTGCGCGTTCTTGGGAATTGCAACAGCACGAGAGCATTGCACCGCATGACTGCCTTGGATCAAACATATACCTGCATGTCCGCAGAAACCAGCTGATGCGTGTTGTTCCACGCGAGTGTGAACCCCTGAATGAAACATGGCTCTCAGACCGCGACCGTTTCAGCTACCTTGGTGTCAACAGCGAAAAGCGCGCGCAACAGCCAATGATTAAGCGCAACGGTCAGTGGGAGAGCGTTGACTGGGAGCAGGCACTCAAGTTTGCTGCAGAAGGAACAAGCCGCGTCATAGAACACCATGGCCCTGAGCAGTTCGCGGCTTTTGCATCGCCATCATCTTCCCTCGAAGAGATGTACCTGCTGCAAAAACTCATGCGTGCAATGGGAGTCAACAATCTTGACCATCGCCTGCACCAGACAGATTTCAGTGATCAGGCACAGCGTCCTGTGCTGACTAAGAATAGCGCTCAGGTTGCGGACCTCGAGTCCGCATCAGATATTCTGGTGCTCGGTTCGAACCTTGTTCGTGAAGTACCTCTCGCTGCAGCACGCATGCGAAAAGCGGTACGTAACGGTGCGCAACTGGCAGTCATCAACCCCGTTGACTACGACCTGCACTGCGATGTCCACATGAAAGCCATTGCCTCGCCTCAGGACATGCCGCATACGCTGGCGGCCCTCGTGCTGGCTACGGCAGAAGCCTCAAACAGGCTCGATGAACTTTCCGATGAAGTCCGCCGCCTGACCCTTGGTGTCCACGTTTCAGAAAGTATCCGCGAAATAGCGGCGTCACTCTCGAAACCAGAGGCCATCATTATCACCGGCGCGCTGTTCGAAAATCACCCGCATGCATCGCTTCTGCGAGCACTGCTGTCAGAAATTGTCAGACTTTCCGGCGCAAAAGACATGCACCTCAGCACGGGTTCCAACGCGGCGGGAGCACAGATTGCCGGCATGGTACCGCACAGAGGCGCTGCTGCAGCAGTGCTTGATGCCCCGGGACTTGATGCGCAGGCTTCCATTGAAGCTCGACTGAAAGGCTACTGGTTAATGGGTGTGGAGCCAGGATTTGACTTCGCGAATCCCCATGCAGCCCGCCAGGCGATGCTGGGCGCAGAGTTTGTAGTTGTCATGAGCGCTTTTGTCTGCGACTCCATGAAAGACTATGCTAACGTTATTCTCCCGATGGCACTCTCACCAGAAACATCCGGCACATGGATTAACGTTAACAATACCTGGCAATCCGTTAAAGGCGCACTGACACCTCCTGGTGAAGCACGTCCAGGATGGAAAATTTTGAGGGTGCTTGGAAATATTCTGCAGTGCCGCGATTTTGAATACGTTTCCAGCGATGAGATTCTGCGGGAAGTACAGAGCGCCCTTGATTTGCTTGTAGATGCCGCTTATCAGCCGATATGGCCGGAAGCACTGCCGGTGCATACGGACGAGCTGGTGCGAGTAGGGGAGTGGCCGATATATCGGGTAGATGCAACGGTTCGTCACGCAACGGCTTTGCAGCATTGTGCCTCAGCGGATGAAGCCTGTGTGCGCATGCACCCGGAAACAGCCAATCGTTTGAAATTACAGAATGAAGCTACTGTTTCTCAGGGCAATATTAAGATAACATTGCCGCTGAAACGGGACGAGCGTGTGGCACCGGATGTTGTATGGGTTCCAAACGCTATGCCGGAAACAGTTGATTTAGGCCATGCCTTCGCAGGCATCACCATTACGTGCTAAACAGGTACTACCATGCTCCATGACATTGGCCTCTTAATCTGGATTGTTATCAAGATTCTGGCAATCGTTCTACCGCTCCTGATTGCGGTAGCCTACCTTACCTATGCCGAGCGCAAGGTCATCGGGTATATCCAGGTGCGCATCGGTCCTAACCGGGTTGGCTTCCGCGGGCTGCTGCAACCGTTTGCAGACTTGATAAAGCTGATTTCAAAAGAAATCATTGTCCCTACGCGCTCGAACAAATACCTGTTTGTGATAGCGCCACTCTTTGCGCTGACCCCGGCTCTGGCCGGCTGGGCGGTTATTCCGTTCCAGGAAGGCATGGTGCTCGCCAACATTAATGCAGGGGTACTCTACCTTTTCGCCATGAGCTCGCTTGGAGTTTATGGGGTTTTGATTGCCGGCTGGGCATCCAACTCCAAATATGCCATGTTTGGCGCACTGCGCAGTGCCGCGCAAACTGTTTCCTACGAAATTGCCATGGGATTTGCCTTCGTGGGCGTTCTGCTTGCTGCCGGCAGCATGAATCTCACCGAAATTGTCCAATCCCAGCATGGTGGAATCCTGCACTGGTGGTTTGTGCCGCTGTTTCCACTCTTTATGGTCTTCTGGATTGCAGGCATTGCAGAGACTAACCGTGCGCCCTTCGACCTTGCTGAGGGCGAGTCAGAAATTGTGGCCGGTTTTCACGTTGAGTATTCAGGAATCGGATTCGCACTGTTTTTCCTGTCTGAATACGCGAGCATGATACTTATTTCCACCGTCATGGCACTGCTCTTTATGGGTGGCTGGCTGTCGCCTTTCGAGAGTCTCTCAACCCTTAACAGCATTTTCTTCTTTGTGCCTGGGTTTGTCTGGCTGCTGCTCAAGATTTCGTTCTTCCTGTTTGTCTATCTGTGGGTGCGGGCAACCTTCCCCCGCTACCGCTACGACCAGCTGATGCGCCTTGGCTGGAAAGTGTTGATCCCGGTCACAATTGTCTGGTTGATTGTTACGGCCCTGCTCGTGCTGACACGGCAACAGCCATGGTTTGGGTGAATCGATTGAGTGCACGCATGAAAAAAATTATCCGATACGCAAAACATTACCTCAAGAGCTTCTTGCTGCTTGAACTGCTTTCAGGGCTAATGCTCACTGGAAAGTATTTCTTCCGCAAGAAATTCACTGTACAGTTCCCCGAAGAAAAAACGCCCATTTCACCGCGCTTTCGAGGTGCGCTGGCATTGAGACGTTATCCAAACGGTGAAGAGCGCTGCATCGCCTGCAAACTCTGCGAAGCAGTGTGCCCGGCACTCGCCATCACCATCGAGTCGGAGCCGCGTGAAGATGGCTCTCGCCGCACTACTCGCTATGACATTGATGTGTTTAAATGCATTAACTGTGGGCTGTGCGAGGAATCATGTCCAGTTGATTCCATCGTTGTTACGCCAGTCCATCATTACCATGTCAGTGCCCGTGGTCAAAACATTATGACCAAGGAAAAGCTGCTTGCACTCGGCGACAGGCTGGAAAGCCGCCTTGCCGCAGATCGCGCTGCTGACGAACGCTATCGCTAACGGGGTGTCACATGCAAGAGCTCTTATATCAAGTTGTGTTTTATGTTTTTGCCGCACTGACTGCATTCTCCGCACTGATGGTGGTTATCCAGAATAACCCTGTGCGCTGTGTACTGTTTCTGGTGCTCGCATTCTTTTGCAGCGCGGTGCTCTGGCTTGAGGCTGAGGCTGAATTTCTGTCGTTGATTCTTGTGCTGGTGTATGTGGGCGCGGTGATGACCCTTTTCCTGTTTGTGGTGATGATGCTCAACATTGACACCGAAAGCCGCCGTGCACATACGCTTCGCTACCTGCCCTTCGGGCTGCTTGTTGTGGCACTTCTTGTAGGACTGTTGATGGTGGCCATTCCAGAGGGCACCTTTCCTTCATCAGGTGTAGCCGCATCCTCACTGGTACCGGTGTCAGAGATTAACGTCAAGGCGCCCATGAATAACACGGAAGCGCTCGGGATGGTGCTCTACACGGATTACGTGTACGCCTTTGAAATTGCTGCTGTCATTCTTCTCGTGGCTATCATCGCCGCTATTACGCTTGCACACCGCGCGCCTCGACAGGGCAGGCGGCAGGATGTCGTCGAGCAAATGATGACACGACCAGAAGACAGGGTACGCCTTGTTTCCATGAAGCCCGGTAAAAACGTCTGAGGAATGCCTGAATGATACCTGTAGAACATTATATAATTCTTGGCGCCGTCCTATTTGGGCTGAGCCTTGTGGGCATGATGATGCACCGCAGAAACGTCATTTTGCTGCTGGTATGTATTGAGCTGATGCTTCTCGCCGTAAATACCAATTTTATTGCATTTTCACAGTATCACGGTGATACCGCCGGACAGGTGTTTGTCTTTTTTATCCTGACCGTTGCGGCAGCCGAAGCTGCCATTGGACTGGCAATTGTGATGTTGCTCTACCGCAACCGGGGTAACATTGATGTGGACCAAATGAACCATCTGAAGGGTTAGACCTGCCATGATTGAGCAACTCTGTTTAATAATTGTATTGTCACCCCTGGTGGGTTCGGTGCTTGCTGGCTTTTTCCGCCATGCGCTCGGGCGTGTTGGCGCTCAAAGCATTACGATTGCCGGCGTGAGCGTGTCTTTCGTGCTTTCGGTCATCGTTGCCATGGAAGTGTTTGGCGCATCTCATGACACGCTTAATACAAATCTGTATACCTGGGCAAGCGGGGGAGCACTGTTTTCCTGGGCGTTTCATATCGGGTTTCTGATTGACCCTCTCAGCGTAACGATGCTGCTTGTGGTCAGTTTTGTTTCACTGCTGGTGCATATTTACAGCATCGGTTATATGGCAGACGATCCCGGTTACCAGCGATTTTTCAGCTACATCTCACTTTTTACCTTCATGATGTTCATGCTGGTAACTGCTAACAACTTTCTGCAGCTCTTTTTTGGCTGGGAAGGGGTTGGACTCGTATCGTACCTCCTGATTGGCTTCTGGTATGACCGTGAGTCAGCCAACCAGGGCAGTATGAAGGCTTTTCTGGTGAACCGTGTCGGTGACTTTGGTTTTATCCTTGGAATTGGAATGGTACTGGCCTTTACCGGCAGCCTTGATTACCAGACAGTTTTCCAGAGTGCAACGGCGCTGGCTGGTCAGCAGACTGAGCTTTTTGCCGGCCATCCCTGGTCTGTACTGACGGTTACCTGCATCCTGCTCTTCATTGGCGCAATGGGTAAATCCGCGCAGGTACCGCTCCATGTCTGGCTGCCAGAGTCGATGGAAGGCCCGACACCTATTTCCGCGCTCATTCACGCCGCAACCATGGTAACAGCCGGCGTGTTCATGCTGGCGCGCTTCTCTCCTTTGTTTGAATACTCCACCACCGCTTTAAGCCTCGTGCTGGTGATTGGCGCAACGGGTGCGCTGTTTACCGGAATCCTGGCGCTGGTCATGAATGACATTAAACGTGTGGTTGCATACTCTACGCTGTCTCAGCTGGGTTACATGATGGTGGCCATGGGAGCTTCTGCTTACAGCGCCGGAATGTTCCACCTCGTTACTCATGCCTGCTTTAAAGCCCTGCTGTTCCTTGGGGCGGGCTCAGTTATCATCGGAATGCACCATGAGCAGGATATGCGAAAAATGGGGGGGCTCTGGAAAAAAATGCCAATCACCTGGGCGACGTTCCTGATAGGTAACCTTGCACTCTGTGCCATTCCGCCGTTTGCAGGCTTCTATTCAAAAGATACCATCATTGAAGCGGCGCAGCTTTCTCATACGCCAGGTGCCACCTATGCATGGTGGTGTGTAATGATTGGCGCGATGGTTACGGCACTCTACTCTTTCCGCGCGTTTTTTATGACGTTTCATGGCAAACCGCGAATGGATGCACATGCTTTCGATCACGTGCATGAATCACCACGCGTTGTCTGGTGGCCGCTTGTGCTGCTTGCAATTCCTTCCGTTATGCTGGGGTACGTTCTTTATTTCCCGATGCTTTTTGACACGCCTACCGTGTTTGGCAACGCAATTTTCGTACTGCCGGCGCACGATGTGCTTGCTCATCTGCGTGCTGAGGTAGTCTCGCCATTCCAGTCAGCGCTGCACGCTCCGTTTTCGCCGGTATTCTGGCTGACGCTTTCCGGTATTGCACTGGCTTATATCGGGTATATGCAGTTTCCAGCGCTGCCAGGCTGGCTTGCCGGGCGTTTCTCATGGGTTTACCGTATCCTGGTTGATAAATATGGCTTTGATGCCTTTAACCAGAAAGTGATTGTTGGTGGTTCACTGGGTCTTGGACGTCTGTTTTACAGGGTTGGGGATCAGAAGCTGGTCGACGGACTTGTTGTTAACGGCACTGGCAGAACCATTCGCTGGATGGCTACTAAAGGTCGCACCTTCCAGAGCGGCTACCTGTTTCAGTATGCGGCGGTTATGGTGACAGGATTGCTCGCTTTCCTCTGCTGGGTGCTCCTGGCCTGAAAGATTGCACTGATGTGAGGTCGGCCAGTCAATCTGGCCTGAACAAAAAGAATTGATGAAGGGGTGGGTATGCATCATTTGCTCAACATTTTAATATGGTTGCCAATTGTTGGCGGCATTTTTGTATTTTTGACCGGTGATGATAACAACCCAAATGTTTCACGCTATGTCTCTCTTTTTACTGTGGTCCTGACGCTCATGCTCTGCGTGCCGCTGATGGCAGGTTTTGATGCCGGTACTTACAGTATGCAGTATGTAGAAGAACTGCCATGGATTTCGTCACTGGGGATAAGTTACAGTCTCGGTATCGATGGACTTTCCCTCCTTCTGATTGTACTCAGTATTTTTACGAATCTTATCGTCATCCTTGCCACCTGGAACAGCGTGCGCCAGCGTGTGGCACAATACATGGCCGCATTTCTCATTATGCAGGGGCTTCTGGTTGGTGTTTTCTCTGCCATGGATGCCATTGTTTTCTATATTTTCTGGGAAGCAACACTGATTCCCATGTACCTGATAATCGGTGTCTGGGGATCTGATAACCGGGTATATGCTGCTATCAAGTTTTTCCTTTATACCTTCCTCGGTTCCGTGCTGATGCTTGGTTCGTTTTTATACATTGGCTACATTGCCGGCTCGTTCAAAATTGAAACCATGTATGCCATTAAGCTTAGCATGCTGGCCCAATCCCTTATTTTCTTTGCCTTTTTTCTCGGTTTCGCTATCAAAATACCGATGTTTCCCGTACATACCTGGTTGCCTGATGCTCACACAGAAGCACCTGCTGGCGGCTCCATTGTACTGGCGGCGATTCTCCTCAAACTTGGAGCATACGGTTTCATCCGCTTCGCGCTACCCATCGTGCCCGATGCCTGCAGGCATTATGCACCGCTCATGGTAACACTCTCTCTTGTAGCGGTGGTTTATATTGGGCTTGTAGCTATTATCCAGCGGGACATGAAACGCCTGATTGCCTATTCTTCTATTTCACACATGGGTTTTGTGACACTCGGCTGCTTTGCTATCTATGCCATCGCCGAGAGAGCAGGGCTCAGAAGTGCAGGCCTCGTGCTTGAAGGTGCAATTGTTATTATGATTTCGCACGCATTTGTATCGAGTGCGCTGTTTGCCGGTGTCGGTTTCATTTATGACCGCATGCACACCCGTAAAATCAGTGATTTTGGTGGCCTTGTGCACACTATGCCGGTATTTGCGACCTTTTTCATGCTTTTTGCCATGGCCAACGCAGGTCTTCCCGGAACCTCGGGCTTCGTGGGTGAGTTCATGGTGATCCTTGGCAGTATCAAAGCCGGTTTCTGGGTGGCATTCTGGGCGGCAACAACACTGATTATTGGTGCGGCGTATACCCTTTGGCTCTACAAGCGCGTTATTTTTGGACCGATTGCCAATGATAAGGTAGCGGCGCTTAAGGATATTTCAGGCTTTGAAGTCAGCGCATTTGTGCTGCTGGCACTGATGGTGGTTGGTATGGGCGTCTACCCCAAACCGGTGCTGAATCTGGTGCACCAGAGTGTGAGTCACACCCTGGCTCAGGCGGACAAAACCAAACTTTAATACGGCGGGGTTTCCTTTCATGACTGTAGCACTCAATAATCTTCACCATGCAATGCCGGAAATGATTGTTCTGGCAAGCGGCTGCCTTTCGCTGCTCGCGGATTTGTTTTTGGCGAAACGCTGGAAGAGCGGAAGCCTCACGATTGCCTGCATCGGCCTTCTGCTGGCAGCACTCTGCAGCATGCTGTTTATTGGCGACTTCAAGACGGTTATTCTCGGTGGGCTTTTTGTCAGCGACGATACTACACACTTGATGAAACTATTCATGTGCCTTTGTGTGTTTGCGGGTTTTATCTACTCTCGTGATTACCTTGAAACGCACAAAATGCCGGCTGCTGATTTTTATACGCTGGGCACGTTCTGCACGCTCGGTATGATGGTAATGGTATCTGCGCACTCCTTACTTACTGTCTATCTCGGACTTGAACTGGTGTCGCTGCCGCTATATGCGATGACGGCGATGCGCCGCAGTGCCGGTGACAGTTCTGAAGCGGCCATGAAGTATTTTGTCATGGGAGGCATAGCCTCTGCCATGGTGCTCTACGGTATTTCACTCATTTATGGAGCCACCGGCAAGCTCGGTCTAATGGATATCGCAAATGCTGTAACAGCAAACTGGCAGCAGGAAAGTACGCTTCTATCCTTTGCGCTTGTATTCATTGTATCAGGTCTTGCCTTTAAGCTGGCAGCCATTCCCTTTCACATGTGGGCTCCAGATGTGTATGAGGGGGCTCCAACGCCCGTAACGCTTTTTATCAGTGCGGCGCCTAAAATTGCCGTTCTTGGTGTGCTGTTACAGGTTCTGACTCAGGGGCTTTTCGACCTGTCCGGCGAATGGCAGCGCCTGCTTCTTGTGATGGCCCTTCTTTCCACAGCCTTTGGTAATCTTTTTGCGGTTGTTCAGACTAATATCAAGCGACTTTTTGCCTACTCTGCTATTTCGCATATGGGCTACGCGCTTTTTGGTCTGTTAACTGCAAATCCCGCCGGTTATTCTGCAGCACTCTACTATTTGCTTGTGTACGCGCTTATGACCGTTGCAGCGTTTGGACTGCTCGTTCTTATGGCGCGCTCAGGGCTCGAGGCAGATACGGTTGACAGTCTTAAGGGGCTCAATCAACGTAATCCATGGCTCGCTTTTCTCATGATGGTGGTGCTCTTCTCCATGGCGGGCGTTCCGCCTACCGCAGGTTTTATTGCCAAACTGATGGTCTTGAAGGCGCTGGTAGATGCACAGCTCCTGTGGGTTGCGGTACTCGGACTGCTCTTTGCGGTAATTGGTGCTTACTACTATCTGCGTATTGTTAAAGTCATGTATTTTGACGACCCTGTTGAGACGGACGCCTTAACCATTGGCAAGGCTAAATCGGCGTTATATTCCCTGAACTGCCTGAGCCTCCTTTATTTTGGTATTTTCCCCTCTCTGCTGGTGACCGCCTGCATTAACGCATTCGCCTTGTAACTGACTGTATCATGTGCAGTTGGTTATTCATCCATGATGGGGGCTGCTCTCATCATGGATGCTCAAGGCAGTTACCATTATTCAAATAATTTATTGTATTTAATGAGTTTTTTTGTAGGCTGGGTTGAGCGCAGCGAAGCCTGGCATCGGGTATCCCCAAAGGCCGGATGTTTTATCAAGCATCCTGTCCCGCGCTTATCAGCGCAGGCTACGGCATTTTACAGATAAAACAACCGTTTAACTGTATTTCATAGGCTTTTCGGCTGGGCTGATTGCCGCGAAGCCCGGCATCGGGTATCCCCAAAGGCCGGATAATTTTTTGTGCATCCAGTCCCGCTTTCCATTGCCCTTTTATGCTTCAAACACAGTCATCAATCTCCTTTACCAGACACCTTTGTCTAATACAAACCTTGATTTATTTATCAAACTGATTAAAATAGCAGCACTGTTGTCATTTAAGTTGTAGGTATGGGCAAAAAATCATCCAGACGTTCTCGTGCGCAAAAAATTACCGTTCCCCGTGCAGCCGCTTCATCAAGTACTGTATCGCAGCAAAAAGCAGCACCCGAGCTGGAATTAAGCCTATCGATCATTAGATTATCGTTTCCAAGGCCAAATGGGTCCTTAATGCCTAAAGGTGCGCGTTTTTTTGACAAGGCTACCACAAAAAAACTGAAACAGTTGATAGCCTTAACACATGACGCTCCCATGCTGCACGGTGCAACAGACGCGCACAGACTGGAATGCATGCTGGTTCGCTGGTACATTTTAGATGCATTTATGCTCAATGATTTTCTGCGTTGCTCAGAGCATTTCGCGGCCGGCCATAACATGCAGAAATATTATATGGAAATGGACAAGGATGCCGAGGCAGTTAAAGCGTTTTTGACAGACTTTATCATAAAGCCAGAGGCATTCTCGCCAGATTTTCGCGCGCTCGTGCAGCCTGTCATAGTGAATTTTGCGCAAACCTACATGCGCGCACCGGTATTTCTAAGTCAACAACTCGCAAATGACGTCAGCAGGTACCCGGAGCGGGCGGAAATTTTGTGGCAACAGTGTCTGCAGGGGCTGTTGGAGTCTCAGTCACGCTGTTTTCATATTCGACAGCTAGTTCGGGAAATGTCAAGCAGATCTGTAAAAGATAGTCCGAACTTCATCATAAGCATCATGCAATATAATCAGACATTGCACAACACGGGCATTATTATTGATAAAATTATCAATATTTTACTGGCGAGAGCGAGGCTTCCACGCTTTAACGAGGGTTTGTTGTCTTTAGTTGATACCCTGACGCTCCCGACTGAGTCAGAAACAAAAGACTGGCTGCTGACCAATACGGGATTTCTGAAGCTGATGGTGGCGGTTCGCAACTACCCGGAAATGTTTGACGATAAACAGCGGTACCAGCGCGTCTATGAATGGGTATCGCATCCGGACAACATCGCCATGGTGCCAGTAAAGCTCGAGCACATGGCCAACACCATGCTGGAAGGAGCGACAGATAAGTACAGAAGGCCCGATGATTGCTATACCTATGATTTGGTTGAGCACAGCAGTATGTATGACATCCTGCTGGACTATAACAAGGTCCTGCGGTTCTTTTACAAAATGTTTGCTGGAAGCACAAATGAGGTGCATAAGCGTTTAATTAACCAGCTGACCATCGGCGCCTGGCAGTACCACGTGGCGTGTATGGGGCTGGTCGAAACGCAGGATAACGCAAAGATTGACCATCGAAATTTTAAGTGGTTTCAACTTCAACTCAAGGAATACTATCAGAGCTTTAGTGATATCTCAGGGGCACTTGCGGTCATTTTTGCTGAAATCAGCCAGGGCATAAAGCCCATTGGTCTCGCGGAATCAACCATCAATATATACCGTCAAAATTTTAGCGCATACATCACTATTGCCATGAAAGTCTGCTACAGGCGCCTGCTGCATCAATTAGTGCAGCCGGCTCAGGTCGATACAGATGGGGCACTAAAGACCCTGCAGACCTTTCTGAACATTGTGCATGCACTCTCGCAAACAAGCGGCAGGACCAGTCTATCGGTTGATGAACGATTAGACTTTACAACAGCGGAAAAAATCAATCGCTACCTTGGGGCTATCAGTGAGCTGCTTTCAGAGCCAGAAACGCCAGCCGCCCTCCACCTCGTTCGGGCATTGAGTGCCATGGAAGAAAAGTTGATTGCCGCTTTGGCAGAACCTCATAAGGTGCATGACGACACCCTGCCTGAAGAAGGCACGAATCTTGAGGATATTTGGAACTTTAGGTGCAGACTTAACAAACAATTTTTGGCAGGAAAAACACTTACTGACACAGCGAGCATGCTCCTTAAGTGTATCCCTAAGCTTCCAGAATACGTTTCGGGTGGGCGAGTATACCGCATTCAGGTTATTGAAATTTTACAAAAGCTGCTGTTGGAGTGTATTGAACGGATTAATATCTGTAACATCTCAGAACTCTTAATGGGAGAACCGCTCAGCATACTCGTTGGGCACCTGAAAAGAGCGTCAAATAGCGAGTGTCAGAGTGTACAGGAAGAGTTTCAGCCAAAGGTAAGAAAGTTTGAACAGTGGTTGAAAAAGAGCATGAGTATTAATGCGCGACAGTCTGATAAGTCGCTTGATGCGTTTGACGCAGATTTGGGAAGTGCGCTCTTTCATATCACGCTACGGGTGGAAATCAAAGACAAGTGGCAATCGTTTGACGTGATGGCGCTTGGTCAGTTGCTGCTGAAGCTTGTGAACAATCCAAAAGCCGAGTGGCTCAGAGAAAAAGCGTTTTGCCAGTATGCGCGCATGTTGGCGGCGCAGGTTTCCAATGAGCCACATGGATGGGTAAAGGCGGCTCTCGGACAGCTTAACAGTGTTCTCTTAGTGACTCCTGAACATATGGAGTATATGAAGCGCGATGAGTTTTTCAGTCAAAAACCGCTTATCTTTGTACAGTTGGCCCTGAGAGAATCACTGCTCTGGCACGATGAAGGGGAAATAGCCCGTGCAAATGCTTCCATTCAAACTGCCGAGGCACGCCTTAACGAAATCGCGGCTTTTATCAAACCGGAAGAACTGTCCATGGTTCAAGGATTGTTTGGCACATGCACGAATATTATTAACGCGGTCAATACCTATCCGCAACTGCTCGCCTTCATGGAAAATCCTTGTCCACCTGAGGTGCGCGGTTCATACGACCCGCCAGGTAGCAGTGAAGCCGAGGATAAAACACTTCTTGAACGTTTCAAAAACGCGTGGCTCGCACTTTCTGCCAATGCCGGCATATTGAACACACGCGATGAGGCTAAAGCGCTCTTCAACGCGTGGATGGAAGAATTTAAAGGGACTAAATCAACGGTGACCTTAACGCTTCTTAGCAAGCGATGGACCACGCATTACCAGCGATTCTGTGAAAGCCTGAAGAAAACGCAAACGCCAGTAGTCAAAAAGATCTCGCTGCCGAAGGCAACTTCTGAGATATCCAAGCCCAAAGAGGCGGCAGTTGAAAAACCGATGTCGATGGAAGAGCGATTGAGGCTTAAAGCCATCGAAAAGTTTAACCAAAAAACCCTGGCAAGGATGCAGTCACCTAATAAAACAGTGAAGGTAAAAAAGAGCTACAAATCCGGTGTCAGGAAAAAAGTGGAAAGCACACCTGTTGTTTTCGAGGAATCCTCATGCCCGGCATCGAGTAGTGAGCAACTATCAGCCGAAAAGGCAGTTGAGCTGTCGTTGCCCAAGGCGTATCGCAATCCGCCGCTCGCGCAGCAAACGCTTGAGATAATTGAAAAAGCGGGATACAAAGCCTTTGTTACAGGTGGCTATGTGCGTGACGCACTGCAGGGCCTCACCCTGCTTGATGCCGATATTCTGACTGATTGCCCGCCTGAGGTCTTAAGAACGCTGTTTCCTCGCCTTTTGGAAAACTCCACTTACCCCGGCGTTTTTTGCCGTAGAAAGGATGGTGATAACGGGTGTGACCTCCATTTGATGTCTGAATTACCTGAAAATTTTGGAGGTTTTAAAAACAGCTACATCTTAATTGGAAGCAATGATCCTAATAAGCTGTATTATGTAGATCCATCCGGGGAACATAGTGAAGTAAGAATTGATGATTTCTATCTGTTAAAACATGAAATAAACAGTCTCCGAGAGCGCAATGAGGATAAATTACGTCTCAGTGCTGCGCAAATTACCAGCGTCATAACATCAAATGGAGGTCACACCCACGATAACGACCTTGTTGTGGATATAACTTCTCGTTGCGGGGAAACGCTGCAGGAATTAACGGCAGGCCTTGATTTCACGGTTAACACGTTTCTTGTGAACGCTCATAATGAGTTCCTGGTGCCAGTTCCTGCGAGTATTACAGATTTTAAAAATAAGGTCTTACGAACACTTATTCCTCCTGAGGAAAGCTTTGGCATTGATGCTTCGCGGATTTTTCGCCTCATACGTCTGACAAACCAGCTCGGCTGGAAATTTGACGCAGAGACTGAACAGGCTGCCCGAAATGCAGGTCATCTGCTGAGCCGCATCGAGTTTTTTGCGTTCTTGAAAAATTTTTGCAAGTGCTTTCTTAATAACCGTGACATCGCCTCTAAAAACCTCAAAGATTTCCTGCGCCTCGAGCTTTTGCAGAAACTTTTTGACCCCAACCCCTTGAATCAGCCGCTTGATAAGTCGCGTAAAGCATTCATTGAGTCAACATTCTGGCAGATTCTTGATGGTCCAGAGGAAGACCGCCACGTTAATCTGCTGGCGCTGTTTTCACTGGCGATGATGCGGTCTGTGACAGAAATTAAAGACATTATGGCGCAATGGATAGAGCGAACGGTGTCGGAGGGGCATAAGTATAAGGTCGGGCGCATCGCAAAACTCCTGCCGGAGCGTATCGTGCATTATCACAGCATGTTATACCCGCAAAAGAAATTCTCAATGAATCCGATGGCACTCGATTTTGAGCCACGCACACGGGAGACGCATTTGCCGAGGGTGCAACTTTCCAGTGAAGACTGGCCTCAGCTGTCAGCGACGCGCAGCGGTTTTTTTTCACATACGGCTGCCAGTTCTTCGTCTTCATGGCCAGCACGCGCGTCATCTTCCAGTCAACAGGCGTCTTTCATGCCATAAGACGAAAAAAAGCTTGCGCATAACAGAGGTGCCTGGTATACTTGCCCTCAGTTGATGCGGGGTGGAGCAGCCTGGTAGCTCGTCGGGCTCATAACCCGAAGGTCGTAGGTTCAAATCCTGCCCCCGCTACCAACCATCAAAAAACCCCATTTATGGGGTTTTTTATTATGGGTTATCCGCTAACCGGGTACAGCACAATCAATCAGGGCCGTCATGATACAAGACAAGGTGGAACAGCTGATTTCTCCTGCCATCGCAGATATGGGTTACGAACTCTGGGGATGCGAATACCTGTCTCAGGGCAGGCATTCCCTCCTGCGTATTTACATTGACAGAGAAGGCGGCATCACCATTGACGACTGTGAGCGCGTGAGCAGGCAGGTCGGGGCGTTGCTGGATGTGGAAGACCCGATTACCGGGGAGTATACACTTGAAGTTTCATCCCCCGGCATCCCAAGACCATTGCTGAACTGGAAGCACTTTTCCCGCTATATCGGGCAGGAAGCGCAGCTGAAACTGCATAAACCCTGGTGTGGAAAGCGTAATATTACCGGCATCATCCGCTCTGCCGACCCTGACGCCGTGCTGTTGTCCGTAGATGACACCGAGCAGGCGTTTCCTGTTTCAACCATAGTTAAGGCGTATTTGACTGTCTTGCGAGGTGCAGAATGAGCAAAGAATTATTGTTGGTTGCTGAAGCGTTATCGAACGAAAAAGGCGTGTCCAGAGAAGTCGTTATTCAAGCCATACAGGCGGCACTGGAGTCAGCGACCCGTAAACTCTCAGGCCAGGAAATCGGCGTGCGTGTCCGGCTCGATCCTCGCAGCGGCGAGTATGAAACCTTCCGTTACTGGGATGTGGTTGAAGATGATGCCATTGAAACACCCGACAGCCAGATGGGCCTGACACAGGCACGCGAGCGACAGTCAGATATTGAACCTGGCCAGCGCATCGAAGAGGCCATGCCGTCAGTGGAGTTTGGTCGAATTGCCGCGCAGACTGCACGTCAGGTCATCTTGCAGAAAGTGCGGGAAGCCGAGCGCCAGCTGGTTGTTGATCAGTTCAAAAACAAACTGGGGCAACTCGTTTATGGTACGGTCAAGAAGGTGACCCGGGACAATATTATCGTTGACCTTGGCGGCAAGGCAGAAGCCTTTTTACCGCGCAGTGAGATGCTGCCTCATGACATGTTCCGCACGAACGACAGAGTGCGCGCTTATCTTTATGAAATTTCACCTCAGGCACGTGGCCCGCAGCTTTTTATCAGCCGCGTTCGCAATGAAATGCTCATTGAACTGTTCCGCATTGAAGTGCCCGAGATTGGCGAGGGCGTTATTGAAGTGCGTGCAGCAGCCCGAGAGCCCGGCAATCGCGCCAAAATCGCGGTTAAAACCAACGATGGGCGTATTGACCCGATTGGTGCCTGTGTAGGCATGCGGGGTGCACGTGTTCAGGCCGTCTCCGGCGAACTTGGCGGGGAGCGGGTTGATATCGTTTTGTGGGACGACAATCCTGCGCAGTTCGTAATAAACGCCATGGCGCCGGCTGACATCAGCTCCATTGTGGTTGATGAAGACAGCCATACCATGGATTTGGCCGTCAGCAAGGAACAGCTCTCACAGGCCATCGGCCGTAACGGGCAAAACGTACGCCTTGCAAGCCAGCTGACTGGTTGGACCCTGAACGTCATGACAACCGAAGATTTTGCAAACAAGAGTCTCGAAGAGTCGGCGCGCATGGTTAAGCTTTTTACCACTGCACTGGCCATTGATGAAGAACTGGCAACGCTGCTGGTTGAGCATGGCTTCTCTTCACTGGAAGAGCTTGCTTATGTGCCGCGCGAAGAATTGCTCGCCATCAGTGAGTTTGATGAGGAAATCGTAGAAGAGCTGCGCAACCGTGCCAATGATACCCTGCTCGCGCAGGCACTTTCAGGTGGGGCGGACAGCCAGTCACTGGAGAGCATGGAAGGTATCACCCCAGAGCTTTTGACAGTACTTGCAAAGCGTGGTATCCACACCATGGAAGACCTGGCTGAACAATCCGTTGATGAACTTCTTGAAATCGAAGGCATGACGGAAGAAAAGGCCGGAGCGCTCATCATGAAAGCGCGTGAACCCTGGTTTCGTGCTGACTCCTGACAGGATACAACGATTCAGATACGCCCCCTTTAGAAGCCTCGACACGGGCTTTGGGCAGACAGACTAGTGGCAATTGCAGTTGCATTGCCGGGAGAGGATTAGATTATGGCGGATGTGACAGTTAAGCAGTTGGCTCAGGTTGTCGGCATACCGGTCGAGCGTTTGTTAAGTCAGCTGCAGGAAGCCGGGCTGTCGTTTTCGGATGCACAGCAGACGGTCAACGAGGAACAGAAGCGCACGCTCCTGGCCCACCTCAAAAGTGGCAGTGTACGCGAGGCGCATGCCGCGCCTGAACGCATCACACTGCGTCGTCGCAGCCTTTCGCAGGTTACGGTGGGGCACGATGTGCACAGCGGCAAAACCGTTAATATCGAGGTGCGCAAGAAACGCACGTATGTCAAGCGCGCGGTACTTGAAGAAAAAACGCCCGATGTTCTTGAAGAAACGGCACCAGAAGCCGTGGAAGATGCGCAAACAGCACCGATTATTGAGCCTGTTGTGGCTTCCGTCGAAGGCGAGGCCGTGCCAGCTGCTCCCGAAACAGGAGAGCATGTCGTAACAGAGCCGATCATTGAGGCCGCAGTAGAAGAACCCATTGTACTGGAGCCTGTTGTCGTGGCTCCACCGCCGGTCCCCGCAAAGCCTGCAGCCGAAAAATCCGACTCAGACAACTTTCGCAAAGCCAAGAAGAAAGGGCGGCATGAGGCACCTTCCCGCCAGGAAGATGAGCGCGATCTTGTTAATCGTGGCAAGCGTCACAAAGGTAAAAAACGCCGAGGTAACGAAAAATCCGATCGCTACCGTGAGGCAGAAGAGGCCCTTACACATGGTTTTGCCATGCCGCAGGCGCCAATGATCCGCGAAATTCTTCTTCCAGAAACCATTACCGTGGCGGAGCTTGCCAAGCGCATGTCAGTCAAGGCGGCTGAGGTCATCAAGACGCTGATGGGTCTTGGTGCGATGGCGAGCATCAATCAGGTTATCGATCAGGATACTGCGGCCATTGTAGTCGAAGAAATGGGGCATAAGGCGAATCTCCTGAAGGACGATGCCATTGAGCACACGCTGGGAGAAGTCATTTCCAAGGGCAGCACGCTCGAGACGCGCGCTCCTGTTGTAACCATCATGGGCCACGTTGACCACGGTAAGACCTCGCTGCTTGACTATATCCGCCGAACCCGCGTGGCAATCGGCGAAGCCGGTGGTATTACGCAGCACATTGGTGCGTACCACGTGAATACACCGCGCGGTGATATCACCTTCCTTGACACCCCGGGTCACGCCGCATTTACCGCAATGCGTGCCCGTGGTGCGCAGGCCACTGATATCGTTGTATTGATTGTAGCTGCTGATGATGGCGTTAAGCCGCAAACCATAGAAGCGGTGCAGCATGCGAAGGCCGCTAAAGTACCCATGATTGTTGCGGTCAATAAAATGGACAAGCCAGGCGCTGATCCTGAGCGCGTCATGAATGAGCTTTCCGCCTATGATGTCATCCCCGAAGCCTGGGGCGGTGATACCATGTTTGTGAATATTTCGGCGAAGACGGGCCTTGGTATCGACAGTCTCCTCGAATCGATTCTTCTGCAGTCTGAAGTTCTTGAGTTGAAGGCACACACCGATGGCGCGGCCAAGGGTGTGGTGATTGAATCCCGCCTTGATAAGGGACGTGGTCCTGTCGCTACCATTCTTGTTCAAAGCGGAACCCTGCACAAAGGCGATATTCTTCTTGCCGGATTCCAGTTTGGACGTGTGCGTGCGCTTGTGGGGGATAACGGCGACCTCGTTGAGAGTGCAGGTCCTTCCATTCCGGTAGAAGTGCTCGGTCTTTCTGCCATACCGCACGCCGGTGATGAGGCGGTGGTTGTGCCTGATGAGAAAAAGGCACGTGAGGTGGCACTTTTCCGTCAGGGTAAATTCCGCGATGTGAAGCTTGCCCGTAAACAAAAAACCTCACTTGAAGGCATTTTTGACTCGATGGCCACAACGGGCGCCAAGGTGCTGAACGTGGTCTTAAAAGCCGATGTACAGGGATCTGTTGAAGCCATTGCCGATGCGCTTGTTAAGATGTCGAACGATGAAGTGAAAGTGGAAGTAATTGCCAGTGGCGTAGGCGGTATTACCGAGTCTGATGTACACCTCGCGATTGCGTCCAGTGCGTTGATGATAGGTTTTAACGTGCGGGCGGATGCCGGTGCACGGCGCCTCGCTGAGTCTGAGTCTGTGGCGCTGCACTACTTCAGCGTAATTTATGACATTGTCGACCAGGTACGCAGTGCGCTCTCAGGGATGCTGGCACCACAATTTAAAGAATCCATCGTTGGTATAGCCGAAGTACGTGATGTATTCCGCTCGCCGAAGCTTGGTGCGATTGCCGGATGTATGGTAACCGAGGGTACCTTGAAACGTAATAACCCGATTCGTGTCTTAAGGGATAACGTCGTGATTTACGAAGGTACGCTTGAGTCATTGCGCCGTTTCAAGGACGATGTGCTTGAAGTGCGTCAGGGTTTCGAGTGTGGCATCGGAGTAAAAAATTACAACGATGTCAAGCCGGGCGACCTGATAGAAGTCTTTGAAACCATTGAAATCAAGCGGGATTTATGAGTAATGCTGCAAAACGTATCGGGCGGGTTGAAGAGCTAATCCAGCGTAAGCTGGCAAGCCTCGTTCCTCAGGAAATTCGCGACCCGCGCATGCCACACTTCGTGACCTTTTCAGCGGTAAAAGTATCCGGTGACTTGAGTCATGCCAAGGTGTATTTCACCGTACTGCAGGGAGAACCAGCTGAAGTTGCCGGTATATTGAATGCGGCTTCAGGCTATCTGCGCGCAGCACTTGCGCGCACACTCACCCTGCGAATTGTCCCTCAACTGCACTTTGTTTATGACGAGTCAGTAGAGTATGGCAAGCGCCTTGGTGATTTAATCAATTCGGTGAATCCGCCGGAGGATGCAGTTGACGATGAAGCACCCGCGTCGGATTCGTGAAGCCATTGACGGTATTCTGCTCCTTGATAAGCCTTGCGGAATCACTTCCAATCATGCGCTTCAGCGTGCAAGAAACCTTTTAAATGCCCAGAAAGCCGGGCACACCGGCAGCCTTGACCCACTCGCAACCGGCATGCTGCCGCTTTGTTTTGGTTCGGCTACCCGCTTTGGGCATTATCTGCTGGAAGCGGATAAACAGTATGTGGTAGATGGCCTTCTGGGGATTAAAACCAGTACGGCGGATGCTCTTGGTGAAGTCATTGAACGGGCAGCATCCGTTGACGTAAAGCTTGAAGCGCTTCAGGCGGTTTTAGAGCAGTTTCGCGGCGATATTCTTCAAATACCTTCCATGTTTTCGGCCCTTAAACATGAAGGGCAGCCGCTCTACAAACTGGCACGCGCCGGTAAAACCGTTGAGCGTGCTGCACGCCCCATTACCATTCATGCGCTGCGTCTGGACCGTTTTGAGGGGCACACATTTACACTGACCGTGACCTGCAGCAAGGGCACCTATATTCGTAACCTGGTTGAAGACATTGGCGATGCGCTGGGCGTCGGTGCCCATGTTACTGCTTTACGCCGTATCTGGACGGGGGGATTTGCAGACAGTCCCATGCTGACTCTCGAAGCATTTGAAGCCATGACGCCTGAGGCGCGACGCGAGGCTCTGCTCCCTGCAGAAGCCGCTGTTGGCGCTTTTCCAGCGATAGAGCTTGATACAGAATCGCTAAAGCGCCTGCAGCAGGGGCAGTCACTGTCGCCTGAGCATGTCCTTGCGGTGAATACCCTTGTGCGTCTTAAAGACACAGAAGGAAACTTTAACGGACTTGGCGTTATTCTTGAGGATAATCGTCTGCACGCAAGGCGCCTGTTGCCGACAGAGAACACGTAATGCAAATGGAATGCTGGCAGGTTGCCAAAATGTAGTCGCATGGTTGTATCCAGGAAGGTCATCTGATATCATGCGTCGTTTAAAATGTTTATGATTTATCCGGGAGTGAACAATGTCGCTAGACAGCGCACAGAAAGCAGAAATCGTCAGCCAATACCGTCGTTCTGAGCCGGATACCGGTTCACCTGAGGTACAGGTTTCCATTATGACAGGTCGTATCAAATACCTGACTGATCATTTCAAAGTCAACAAAAAAGATTTTCATTCACGCCGAGGTCTTCAGGCGCTGGTGAACAAACGCCGCAAGCTGCTCAAGTACCTTAAGCGCAAGGATCAAAGCCGTTACCAGACGCTGATTCAAAGCCTTGGTCTTCGAGATTCCTATTAGGAAAGAGCGTTGCGCGTTGATGGGTCACCCAACAAAACGTGCGTTCGCACACAAATCACCTTTATGTAAAGGCGCAGTCTTCTGCGCCTTTTTTATTTCCACACCGATAAAAGAAACGAGGTATCACACGTGACGAAAATTACTCGCGAAATCCCATTTGGAGAGCACACACTGGTTCTTGAGACCGGTGAAATTGCGCGTCAGGCGGATGGTGCAGTGTTTGCCACCATGAGCGGCACTCAGGTGCTGGTTACAGTGGTGGGTCGTAAAGAGGCTTCACCGACAGCCGATTTCTTTCCACTCACGGTTCATTACCAGGAAAAAACCTACGCTGCAGGAAAAATCCCAGGTGGATTTAACAAGCGCGAAGGTCGCCCAAGCGAAGTTGAAACACTGACTTCACGCCTGATGGACCGCCCGCTGCGCCCGCTGTTTCCTAAGGGCTTTCGCAATGAAATTCAGGTATTGGCGACTGTTATGTCCCTGAACCCGGATGTTCCGGCAGACATCGTTGCCATGATTGGAGCGTCTGCCGCGCTCGCCATTTCCGGCATTCCCTTTGCCGGACCCATTGGTGCTGCGCGCGTGGGTTATCAGGACGGTGTGTACCTGCTTAACCCAGGCGGTGAAGCACTTAAAAATTCTGCGCTCGATCTCGTGGTTGCTGGAACGAATGACGCTATTCTGATGGTAGAATCTGAGGCGCGCGAGCTCAGCGAAGAGGTTATGCTGGGCGCGGTCGAGTTTGGCCATGAAATGATGAAAGGCGTTATCCGTGCGATTAACGACCTCGCACGCGAAGCCGGCAAGCCGCGCTGGAACTGGCAGGCGCCAGAGCTTGATGAAGAGCTTGAGGCCGTTATTACCGCACACGCATCTGATTCAGTAAATGCCGCCTACCAGATTCGTGACAAGCAGCAGCGTTACCAGCGTCTTGCCGAGCTGCGTGAAGAAATGGTTGCCACCCTTTCAGAGAAACACGAAGGTCTGGATGCCGGACGTGCTCTTGACGCCTTTGGACGTCTGGAGAAGCGCATTGTTCGCGAGCGTGTGCTTTGTGGTGAGCCGCGCATTGACGGGCGCGATCTGCGTACGGTACGCCCCATCACAATCCGAACCGGTCTGCTTGAGCGTGCGCACGGCTCTGTACTTTTTACCCGCGGTGAAACACAGGCTATTGTTGCCACTACGCTCGGAAACGACAGAGACGCACAGATTCTTGACGGCCTGACCGGCGAAACCCGTGACCGTTTCATGCTGCACTACAACTTCCCTCCGTACTCTGTCGGTGAAACCGGCATGGTCGGCAGTCCGAAGCGCCGTGAAATTGGCCATGGCCGTCTTGCCAAGCGCAGCCTCATTGCCGTACTGCCGGACACGGCCACATTCCCCTATGTGCTCCGTACCGTATCTGAAATTACAGAATCTAACGGTTCAAGCTCAATGGCAACGGTCTGCGGTACCAGCCTTGCGCTGATGGATGCTGGCGTACCGATTAAAGCACCGGTTGCCGGTGTGGCGATGGGACTTATTCTTGAAGGCAGCCGCTTTGCCGTGTTGACAGATATTCTTGGTGATGAAGATCACCTTGGCGATATGGATTTCAAGGTGGCCGGAACGTCCGAAGGTATCACCGCATTGCAGATGGATATCAAAGTTACCGGTATTAACCACGAAATCATGTCAGATGCACTTGAGCAGGCCAAGGCTGGTCGTCTGCACATCCTTGATGTGATGAACAATGCCCTGTCCTCGCCACGCACAGAACTGTCTCTGCACGCACCCCGCATCGTAACGATGAAAGTGCCTGAAGATAAAATCCGTACGATTATCGGTAAGGGTGGCGCCACCATTAAGGGGCTTATTGACGCCACTGGCGTGTCCATCGATATTGATGATACCGGACTGGTACAGCTGTTCTCACCCGATGGCATGGCGCTTGAAGAAGCACAACGCCAGATTCGTGCGCTCATTGCTGAAGTTGAACCCGGACAGACCTATCGCGGCAAAATCAGCAAAATCGTTGATTTTGGTGCATTTGTAAATCTGCTGCCAGGTAAAGACGGTCTGCTGCACATTTCTCAAATCTGCTCTGACCGCAATCAGAAGGTTGAAAGCGTTCTGAAAGAAGGTGAGGAGATTGAGGTGTTTGTGGCGGGTGTTGATAAGCAGGGCCGCGTCAAGCTTGAGTGGAAAGACAAGCCTGCTGCTGCTCCAGTTGCAACTCCGGCAGAACAGGAAGCGGCTCCGCTGGAAAAGCCAGTTGATTTGTTGCTGTCTTCTGAAGAAGAAGAATAAGTCCGGCTGAGAGGTTGAGTTATCAGCCCGCGAGAACCTGATTAGGAGGTTCTCGTGGGCTTTTTTTAATGTTTTTCACAAGGAGTATGAAAATGCCACCTAATTCAGATTTTTTTGATAAGTGCATGCGAACCCGGAATGCTACACCGCCTACCAATTCGATAATATGCAGTGTGATGGATGGTTTGAGGATGGAAAATTTGAAGGAGCTTGCTCCGCCTGTGGCAGGGGGGACTTTACTGATACTGTTTTTATATCTGCTGCTGCAGCGGTTTGCCCTTATGGCGGCACCTGCGGCCGAAAGGCCTGTCACACCAAATATTTAGCCAACAGCCTTCAGCACGTCGCAGGCCATGCTCGGCGTGCCGAAGTCACTCAATCAGCGAATCAGTCGTAAAAATTCCGCTCGTGTTTCGGGAGAGTCCCGCATGGCGCCCAGCATGACGGAAGTTGTCATGACGGAATTTTGTTTTTCAACGCCGCGCATCATCATGCACAGGTGCTTCGCTTCAACCACAACCGCCACGCCGCGCGCGCCGGTAATACGCACAAGCGTCTGGGCAATTTCACTGGTAAGGCGTTCCTGAATCTGCAGGCGCCGCGCGTAAAAGTCGACAAGACGGGCAATTTTAGACAGACCAATGACCTTACCGCCCGGAAGATAACCAACGTGACACTTGCCAATGAAGGGCAACAGATGGTGCTCGCACATCGAATAGAGCTCGATATCACGCACAACCACCATTTCGTTCATGTCTGACTCGAACAGGGCGTTGTTAATGATATCATCGAGGTTTTCACGATAGCCTTTAGTCAGAAACTGCCATGCAGCCTCAGCCCGTGCCGGTGTGTCTCGAAGCCCCTCACGCTCTGGGTCTTCGCCGATACTGGTCAATAACTTTTTGAATAATTCCTGCATATTGCGGTGGTTCCTCAACCCGGTGGCCATGTCATCTGTCGTCCTCCAAGGACATGCAGATGGATATGCCAGACTTCCTGACCGCCGGCTTTGTTGATGTTCATCACAAGGCGATACCCGTTGTCTGCCATGCCTTCCTTCCCGGCAAGCTCCTTTGCGACAAGCATCATGCGACCCAGCAGCGCTTCATCTTCGCTGCCAGCGTCGTTAAGGGTTTCGATGTGTTTTTTGGGGATAACCAGTAAATGAACAGGCGCCTGTGGCCGAATGTCGCGAAACGCAAGAATCTCTCCGTCTTCAAACACCACGGTTGCGGGAATTTCTTTGCGTGCAATTCGGCAGAACAGACAGTCCATCACGGTTTTCCAGTAGTTTCAGTCATGCTGAAAAAAGACAGGCAAACATTATATGACATTTTTGCCTTTTCTTTCCAGATTACGCATAATATCGCGTCTTTTATAACCGTCTGGAGTCAACATGGGTTTGCTGGAAATCAACAGTGGCCGGGATGTACCGAACGAAATCAACGTCATCATCGAAATTCCCATGCGCGCAGAACCGGTCAAGTATGAAGTTGACAAAGATTCTGGTGCGCTTTTCGTAGACCGCTTCATGTCAACAGCCATGTTCTATCCTGCTAACTATGGCTACATACCCTCAACCCTCTCGGAAGACGGTGACCCCTGCGATGTACTGGTCGTGACGCCTTTTCCACTTATCAGCGGTTCAGTCATTCGCGCCCGTCCAGTGGGCATGCTGCGCATGACGGATGAAGCAGGTCCTGACGCTAAACTCCTTGCGGTTCCGGTCAATAAACTTTGTACCAATTACCGTACGGTTGAAACCTTTGCTGATTTACCTGAAGGGCTTGTGCATTCCCTTGAGCATTTCTTCGAGCATTATAAAGATTTGGAAGAGGGCAAATGGGTCAAGGTCGATGGCTGGGAAGGGCCTGAGTCAGCACGTCGCGAAATTCTTGAAAGCATTGCACGCTTCCAGAAAAAACAGAGCTAAAGAGGAGCGAGTTACCGTGTTGAATGTCTATAGAACTGAATCACGCGCCCCATCAGACACCTGCATTATCTGGATGCACGGTCTGGGTGCTGATGCCAGCGACATGCAGGGACTGGCGGCGGCCCTGCCGCAGGGCCTTACCGTTAATCATGTTTTCCTTGACGCTCCAGTTCGTCCAGTAACGCTTAATAACGGTCAGTCCATGCGTGCCTGGTTTGACATTATGGATGTAGGCCCTGGCAGCCGTGAAGATACGCAGGGCCTGACGCAGTCTGAGTCGATGATACGAGAGGTGATGCAGGAAGAAATCAATCGCGGCATTGCCCCGCAAAACCTTTTTCTTGCAGGATTTTCTCAGGGGGGTGCCATGGCGCTCTTTACAGGCCTTCGTACCGAAGGGCGACTTGGCGGAGTTATTGCGCTGTCTTCATGGCTGCCAGAGACAACGCCCCAATCCAGCGTACTCTCGACAGAAACGCCCATTTTTCTGGGGCTTGGCCGCTATGACCCGCTGGTGTTACCGGCATGGACGCGCCTGTCAGCCGACATGTTGAAAGCGCGTGGGTATGACCGTTTGTGTCTGCGGGAGTATGCGGTAGAGCATGGTGTCTGTCCGGAAGAAGTGACAGATATCGCGCACTGGCTTAGGGCAACGATTGAGGAAACAGCATGACAGTCGTCAGTAAATCACGAGTAGTGCCTTATACCTGCCAGCAGATGTATGACCTGGTCAACGCCATAGAATCATACCCCGACTTTCTTCCTTACTGCTCTGGAAGCAAAGTGCACCATCGGGATGCAGACGAAGTGCAGGCAACGCTTGAAATCAGCGCAGCAGGTTTTGGCAAGTCCTTTACTACCCGCAACCTGCTCCAGCCCAATAAAATGATAGAAATACGCCTCGTAGACGGGCCATTCAGTCACCTTGAGGGATTCTGGCGGTTTGATGCGGAGAATGAGGGCTGTCGGGTATCGTTTGATCTGGAGTTTGAATTTGCAGGTGGATTTCTCTCCCGTCTTTTAGGGCCTGTTTTTGAGCAGGTAACGGATAAGATGGTGGATGCGTTTTGCGACAGGGCGGCAGCGATACATGTTGCAGGTTGAGGTGGTGTTTGTAGACGCAGAGGGCATTGCGTACCACGAGGCATTTTCGGTTGAAGCCGGCACTACAGTGGGGGCGGTGATTCAATGTTCATCGTTCTCAGCGCGTTTTCCAGAGATAAAGGACATGGCGCTCGGCACGTTTGGCCGTGCGATTGCGCCTGAGACGCTGGTGGAAGATGGCATGCGCGTGGAAATCTGCCGCGCACTTTGCCTGGCGCCAATGGAGCGCCGGCGCCTTCGAGCAGTTAAAAAGCGCCGTTCAGGAAAATAATGCCGTATCAGGGACGGTGTTCGATGCGTGCCAGCCTGCCGTTGCTGAAAAAGAGTGTCAGGTGACGCAGCCGCATTGGCCCGCTGCCCTTACGCCAGGTGAAGGCATAATCCCAGCGATCGGTGGCAAAAGTAGGGTCAAGGAGGCTAGTGCCCATGAGAATGGCGGCATCCTCTTTACTCATGCCAACTTTGAGCCGCTCTATCTTCGATGGCGGAATAAGGTTACCCTGTTGAACCACCCGGCGCGCGAAATCGTAGGAGGCACAGCTGGAGAGGGAAAATGTCACAAGAGATGACAGAAGAAGGGAAAGAATACGCATGAATTTTGCCTGTCTTCAAAAAGTTCGCCATAATAACATGCCACTGTCGGGAATAACACTACCCGGGCTTGTGCCCATATGGCAAGCAACCGTTTGATTTTGGAGTATTTGTGGACGAATCGCAGCGATTGAAAACAGCCGGCCTCAAAATCACAGGTCCACGCCTGAAGGTTTTGCGCATTCTCGAAGACTCTGCCGAGCACCATCTGAGTGCCGAGGGGGTCTATAAGGCATTATTGGAAATGGGCGAAGACGTAGGGCTTGCAACCGTTTACCGGGTTCTTACCCAGTTTGAGGAAGCCGGTCTTGTAACGCGTCACTATTTCGAAGGTGGTCACTCAGTTTATGAGCGGCGTCTCGGCCCGCATCATGACCACCTTGTATGCGTGGAGTGTACCCGGGTTGAGGAATTTGTTGATGCAATTATTGAAGAGCGTCAGCAAAAAATTGCAGTGGATGCAGGCTTTCGCATGACGAATCATGCACTCACCATCTATGGGGTATGCCCGACCTGTCAGGTGGGTGGGTAGCGTTTTTTTGTTCTTTTTAGGATGTATCTGGATGCGCACAGGCTTATTCTGGGATGCACAGGAAAACACATACTGGGTCTTTGATATCGCTGAAAACGGAGCAGCGCGTGCATATCGCGCCGACAGGCGAGCCGATAATCCCGCTTATTGTGGCTCATGGCGTTTGGCAGAATTTGGGGCGCGGGAGCTTCATCCGCTGCAAGACACTCTCGAGAGTTTTGGGTTTTTTGCGCTGGAAGAGGGCCGACTGTGGCATGGTATTACTGCGCGCATGCCTAAGCATGCCTTTAACCGCGCTGCCTGCTGCACGGGTATTTCAGCCCAGGGCACGCTTTGCTGGCAGCAGGTTTCGCCGTCAAATGCACCCCAATTGCTTCAGTATCCTGTGACGCGTCCTTTCCCGAATGCGCTCCTCCCACTTTCTCCTGATGATGTGAAAAAACGCTGGACGGCGCTTAAAAAAAACACGGCAACGTTTGCGATACAAATCCCCGACAGCCAGTTTTTCGAACTTCAAGAGGCAGCCGCAGCGCTTTTAATACCTGCTGACGCATATCCTGCCGCAGAAGACTGGCTTCGGGATATGGAAGAGGCTTTCACAAACCCGAATGATGCCCGCTTTTCTGCTCTCAATGATGAGGCTTCCCGCTCGGTGGATTGTCCCGTGCTTGCCGCAAAGTATAGTGGTAGCGGTATTCTTTTTATGCTGAAAAAATGGGTGCTCATTGAAGCGCTTACGGCAGTCTGTAACCGTGTGCGCGAGGCTTTTGGCTATCCTGTAGCGCACTACGGCGCGCCTCTCAGGCAGGAGCTTGACGCTGTACTTCGGGGTTTAAACGATAAAGAAGCGCATGTTGCTGAGTCACGGCGCCCAATTTTTAGAGCCGTACGGCAGGCACAGCAAAACTATTCCAACTGGTTTTATCATCGGATTGGCGGGCGTGGCGGCGAAACCTGGTGCACGCGTCTTTTTCGCCATACAGAAAGCGGTCAGCGTCTCGCCAGAGCCTTTGTGGATAATTACCCGATTGCGCAGAATGAAGACCTTGAAATTGCCTATGTTAACAGCTTTTTACGTGAATGGCGGCGCAACTGGCACCGGCATTCTTTTAGTGCCTTCCTTATGGATGCGCTCTGTACGATACCGAATACCCCGTGGAGTTTTTGCTGCAAGGAACTTGATAATCGTTATTGCCGTCAGGCAGTTTTTACAGCGATTGATAGTTTTTATAACACATCTTTGACGCAGGAAGGGAGGACACTCCCGAGTGCATTTGACCAGTACAGCATTTCATCGATTGACGCCTTTTGATTGAATTCGATTTCAATACCCAGATAATCCGCATCTTTAAAACGTTGACGCAGGCTGCGGGTCAGTCCATCGCTGTTACCGCGATAGGGGACATTGCGGCGAATACGAATATCTGGCAGTTTTTGGGCAAGTGCCCGCTGCAGGGTGATTGCGAGGTGTTTTTCCGAGGGGCGTGAGGGGTCGTAGAGGAGTCCTATAGCATTTGTGCGCACTTTACCATGAAGTTCAGGCGTAAAACTGTGCATCGACAGATGCAGCACAGGTTTTTCAGCGTGTATTAGTGCGGCAATATCAGAGGTCACCTTCTCGCGATAGGGATGATAGTACGCGCTAATCAGCGTGTTTTTTTGTGCCGCACTGAGATTGCGCGAAACATCAGAAAAGCAGTTTCTGTGGGTCAGCGAGCGATTGCAGTCAATCAAAAGGCGCGAGACAGAGGCTTCAGTCAGCGGGCATTGCAGCATGCCGGCAAGGTGGCGGGCAACGAGCTGCGCGCCGATATCATAGGCTTCATGGGTCTGTAAGCGCTCGCCAAATTGTTCGCGAAGCGCCATAAACTCGCCCGGCAGCGTATTGACGGCATGTTCACAGCTTAAATAATGGGCGAACGCGGTCATGGCAGAAACGGCCTGTTGCCTGCAAGGCAGTCAGCAAGTGTTGCACATGCCGCATGCAAAGCTTCTCTGGAAGGGGTTTGGCCGCAGACCCGCAGCAGGCGCTCCGCCAGATTGCCGTGCTGGAGAATACGGGCAATGGCGTTCCGTCCATCGGAGCTTAGCTGTGGTGCAATGGCATCAAACCAGTGGCTTAAGACTTCACGCGCGCTGACCGGATGGCACCCGTTAACTCCCCAATGCTCAAAAAGCGAGGTGTCATGAATTTCAGCGTTCAGGCCGTCGCGAATGGTGTCTTCATAAACGGCACGCAGGCGCGCGGTTTGCGGCGGATTTTCTGTGAGCATTGGGCAGGTGTCCACCAGATGCTTCAAAAGGCAGAAGACAAATTCTGCAATGCCAATATCAGCAGCCACGCACTCCTGGGTATCGAGAATACGAATTTCCAGGGCATTGCAGTCAAATTTTGGGATAACGCCACGTGAATTAAGCCAGCTGTGCTGTAAAATACCTTTAGGGTCATACGGGCTGATGTCGGCATACATTGGCGTCAGTATGTCGCGCGTGTAGGCCCGAGGATTGGGCGAAAAATCAGGAATAACGCCGCCAGTAATGGAGGGGATTTTCTGCTGGTTCGTGGCATAAACTGCAAGACGCGCGTCATGAAAGCCCGTATTTTTGCCATCCAGAAACGGTGTGCTGGCAGCGAGCGCCGGAAGCAGCGGCAGAATCAGGCGAATGGCACTGTGCAGCCTGCAAAATTCTTCGTCACCGGCATACGGCAGATTCACATGCATGCTTTGCAGGTTCGACCAGCCATGCCCGCGGCAGTCAAAGATGGTATCGTACTGAAGGTAAATATCACGATTACCGTGCGGCCAGCGGCGTGTCTCGGTGAGCGGATTCATCAGTGGATGCGCCCCTCCTGGTAGCAGTCGGCAGCCGAGGCGGTCAAGCGGCTCTTTTAAGGCCTCGAGTGCCTCCTGAAAATGTCTGGCAATCGGGGAGGCGGGAGAGCAGGGTGCGCTGTTTTTCAGCTCCAGCACATGCAATACCAGTTCGTTACTGACAGCAATATCACCAAGGTCTATTTCGTTGTCCAACACACCGTTCCCAAGTGTCTGGAGCACCCTGTCGCTCACGGGCTTGACTGCAAGGGTTTCGCAGTCGACCAGCATGTATTCGATTTCAATGCCTACGACTGAGAAGAGGGAGTGGGGGTGCATGTCAACCTCATTCCGGGCGTGAGTCCCGGGGTTTGATAACGAGCAGATTGGCATCGTGCGTGAGTACGCCAAGATGGATGGCGTTCATAAGCCGTGTGCTGCTCACCTTGTAATAATTATCATGCGAGAGCGGATTCTCCCGATGCGGGTCAGCCACCACAATGTGCCGATGATGCTCATCGTACCCGCAGAGTACGACAAAATGGCCACAGGGCGTACCCTTTATGTCATCGTAAGTCGATTGGCCGTCGTCTGTAAAGACTTCGCGCGGGCACTGATAGAGGTAGGTCGCACTCAATCCCGTGATAACGGGGAGATTTTCAGCAAAAAACGATTTAAGCAGCTGGATGCTCAACGTTTCGAAGCGCACGTTGCCGCCAAGCGCCAGAAAACGCAGAAATGCCGCACTGTCCTGAACAATGCCCGGCGTATGTTTGTGGCGAAGCTGCTGGTGGAGCTTTTCAGTCAGTTTGACCGTATCAACACCGCCATGATGAAACCAGGTGAGGTCAAAGGTTTCAAGGTTGGTGACATATACCGTTGCCTCAAAACCAAGCGTTAAGGCATGTACGCCCAAAAGGGCTGCCAGTGTGCCGCCTGACATGCTGCGCTCTACCCCGGCAATCACAGTCTCGAGGCTGATATCCACGCCAAAATAGCGGTATACGGCATGCAGGCTGGTGGGGCCGCAGGTTTCGTCATTGGGCTGGGTATGAATATCAATGGCTATCATGGCACCTCCAAAACGCATAGTTTAAAGCTAGATGTGCCGAGTGATTTTGTCAAAAATAGTTGCAGAATGTGGCTTGAATGCAACCAAGGTCTGACTTAGGATGAAGTACCGTTGTATCTGTAAAGGGTTTCTCATGTTGCACTGCATGATGATGGGGCTGCCAAAGTCTGGAAAAACCGCGCTGCTCAAAGCCCTTGAAGGACACCCGCCAGAGCGTTTGTACCGTCCTTCCTGCGAAGGCGTGCATCGGACTGAAACACCCGGGACCACGTGGTATGACCTTTCGGGCGATGAACGTTTTCAGGGCATTGTTGCGCGGTATATTCAACACATGCGCACACTGGATGTGGTTTTTTATTGCGTGAATCTTGCCGAACAATCCCTGCCAGAACCGGACGTTATCATAGCCGATTTGCAAAAGGTGCGTAACCGGGTGCGAGAGCCATTGTGTGTGCTGGTGGGAACGGCGGCCCTGAGTAACGGTGCACGCAGGAGAGAAGCGCTGCAGGCGCTCGCCAAAGCCTGTCGGTTTAACGCCACACTTGAGACCGACATTCACCATAAAGCCAGTCTGCAAGGAGTCTGGGCCTGTCTTGAACGCGTGCGCATGCAGCAGGAGGAGGAGCTTTTAGAAGACCGGCGGCGCATGGCGCTTGCCGAATTTGACGCGCACCGCGCGCGACTTAAAAATTCACTGCTCAAAACGGCTATTGGCAGTTTGAAAGACGCACTCTCCTGCAGTAAGCCTGAGCAGATTCAGGCGGTTTCCAATGCCCTGTGCGCATTGCTCGATGGCCTTGAGCGGAGCGAGAAGGATACACCCTATCGCATTGAACATTTTACCCGAAGCTCGAGGCACGCTATTGGCAGTGCCTGCCCATCAGTATCCTCAGCAATAGTAAAAGCCCTTGTCGCGGTGTTGATTGGGGTTGCCTGCGCGGCGTTGGCTGGAGTCGTTGGCGGGTTGGTGGGGGCGGCGTGTGGAGCATGGACGGGGCCCGGTGCGTTCTTCACCGCACTCGCAGGCGCCACCACTGCAGCGGCGATTGCCGTATGCGCCTGTGCCTGTGCGTTTGGTGCGAGCGCCATGGGGGTGGGTCTTTGGTTTTTTTTCAAGCCAAAGCCCGCGCCTGCCACCCAGGAGGTGTTAGACGCGTTAGCTTTGGATAGCCCGGATTCAAAGTCACTTTTTCAAGACAATTATATGGTGCCAGGCGCGTTCGAGAGTTGGTAGCCGCGACCTGGGTTTCCATCATCCGAGGCTGAAAAGTCGTCATCCTCATCTCTTTTTAGATTTGGCCGCCAATTTGGTGTTGTTTCGGGATTCAGATTCGTATCCCCCAAACGCGCCATGTTCCGCTCGAGCTCAGTTGCCCCCCAGGTGACAAAGAAGCGGTTGCTTGAGCAGAGATTGCCAATGCATTGCAGGGGGTAGAAAATATAACGCCGCACCCACTGGTAAAAGGTACTGTTTTCTCCGTCTGAAAAACGCTCGAGGTCATTTTGCAGGCGGCCGGTGACAATGCTCGAAAGCTGCTGGCGATAGGCCTCAGCCGGATTCGTGCGTTGATGTACCCCGCGGTTTTTAAGAAGATTTCTGGGATCAAGAAACTCATAATTTGCACGAGTGATAGCGTTCGACACCTCGTCTAAATACAGCCGGCGAGGATCATTTTGGACCAGGCCATTTTTGTATGTTTCAACAGTTCTCAGAATATCCTCGGCCACTGCCAGACTACGATTGCGAAGACGTTTGTCATGCTCTTCAAAGCTGGCAATGCGTTGATTAGCGGTTGCCGTGCATCGCTCAAAATCACTCTGGAGATCTTGATCTTCTGCCATACGCTCCCAAGTTCGCATGTTCGTTATGGCAGGATGACTTTGACCCACGATGGCTGGTGTAGTCGATACGCTTTGCAATGCTTCCTGCAGCCCTCTAAAGCGACCAATCAGGCTTGCCAGGTCCGTGCTCAGCTGGCTCAAGTCTAATGTGTGGCAAAAATTACGCTCGTGATAAGGGTTGCATGTGTTTCCAGTAAAGCTCAGGTGGTGCTGGTAGCCCTCTAAAACTACAATCTTTTCTTGGACCTGTTCCCAGGCCAGTCGCTTTTCTCGGGTCAGCCCGAGCTCGACAAGGAGCCTTTCAGCGTTTGCCAATCCGCAGCGAATTTCTTGATTCCATTCTTTTCTATTTTCGAATGTAAGCTCCGATAGCCGCGCACGCAGCGCGGCCATACGCTCCTTAAGGGAGGTGTTGCCTCTTATTATCGCCGAAGTATAAGGATTATCACGGTGCCCATCCACCGCGACTGGCTCGATAATGCGGGCATCAAGCTCGTTAATCTTTCTTGTGCAATTTGCTTTCAAGCCCACACTTACCCTGGGCCAGTATTCTTTTACAAACAATGAGGTCAGGCATGCACAATAGCGGTCAACATCGACTCTCAATTCATTAAGATGGATGGGGTCCTTTGATATCTGTCTTTGCCTGCTCGCTGCAGTTCTTAAAGACTGAATTGCCTTGTTATCATTACCCACCAGCGCACCAAGCTCAATTTCAAGAGCCTCTGCACGTCTTAACTGGTTTTCAGATTCCGTGTTAAAAATTTTCGTCAACAACTCTATGTATTCGCCAGCCGCGGAAATTAACGCTTCCAATTTGGGCGTAATGTGTTGGTTATTCAACAATATTTGCTTAAGCCACGCATGTCTGTCCTCGGGCGGCTCGTTTTGGGAGCTGGAACTGGAGCTTGTTGCCTGAGGCGTAAAAGTGGCATCTCTAAAAGCCTCGGCACGCTCTTTCTCCCTGTAAGCGGCGGTGACCATTTGCAAAGTCTCCTGCCCTGGATGGATCTCGGGCAGTCCGTAGAGTTTGACGATGGCCTTATTCAACTCCGTCAACAAAGTACTATTTTTTTTAAGCAGCGCTTTGACCGTATGTCGCTCGGTTGCAAACAGTGCTTCTGCCTCGTCAAGCGCTTTCTTTGCTGCAGCTTCCTTTGCATCGCGGGCGGCCCTTTCTTGAAGGGCTTGCGTAAATTTAGCCATGTGCTGTCCCAGTGCTTCGGCCACAGCACAGGCTTCAGAAAGCGCCTCTCGAGTGAGGTCGCCATCCTGGGGTACGCATTTGGGGATGGCGGAAACAAGTGGTTCAATCTTTTCGTGAGAAAGGGTACGCCCTGGTAAAAACTGTGAGACACGACCATTGTCCAGATGATCGCTAATCGCATCACACAACGCTGTGAGGGGCTCTCGCCGGGATTGCGGAAGTTTTTCAATGGTTTCTTGAAGATTTGTCAGATAGGGCTTCCAGTTCGCAAAGACTTCTTCGCTGGCATTGAGCTCTGGATATGCGGTAATCAGTGCCTCAAGCAGTAAGCGGGAGTGGGTAGATAAATTCGTAAAGGGTGTCAGAATCGCTTGTCGACAAGTTAGCGTATCAAGATAATCCGCATAATACACAAGTGCTTCTAAATGACGCCTTAAAGCGGTCCTGGCGGCTTCAGCGTCAATCATGCAGGGGGTGTGGCCTCCATTTGATGTTATGACGCTGGTAATTTGCGCAGCACTGAGAGGTAATTTATCCTCATTGCGCTCTCGGAGACTGTTTATTTCATGTTTTAACAGAAAGAAATCATTAATTCTTACTTCACTATGCTCCCCGGATGGATCTACATAATACAGCTTATTAGGATCATTGCTTCCAATAAAGATGTAGCTGTTTTTAAAACTTCCAAAATTTTCAGGTAATTCAGACATCAAATGGAGGTCACACACGTTCCAGGTTTTGGGCGCGTTTGGAAAGAGTCTTTTGATAGAGTCTCTTAAGGCGTGGTACAGAGGGGGTTTCCTGCTGTCTGGCGCGGGGGCCAGCAGGTCTGTAACGAGCTGATTGCCCGTTGCAAAACTAAAGCATTTGCTGAGAAATAAGGTTTCATTGAGTCCGTCAGTGTCAGCGTTACGTGCCCGCTCCTGATTCCACCATTTAGTAACCTCGATGAGCATCTTCTCAATGCGTTTCGGCATGGCGGGAGTCGCTGAAGAGCTGGCAGTTGTCTCGTTATGATACAGGGCCCACAGCCCATTCTCGAGATAATCAATAACAGACGCCAGTGGGTGCTCGGCAATTGCTGCTGGTTTTCTGTGTCGAGACTTTCCGTGTACCCTTTTAGACGGGCTCCTGGCGCTGGATACATTGCTTGATGAAGATGCCGATGCTTCAGTCAGCACGGCTGCAGGCGTATCAGTTCTACTGTTAAACGAGAAAAAATCTGCAACCCTTGTGAGGAAACGTGCTCCCTCGGGTTCAGCGTCTTCTGGCGGCGCCGGTGGGGGGGCTTCGGGGGATGCGTTGCGCGAGAGTAATCTTGAGAGAAAACCGGGCTCTTCTTTGAACTGTGTCATAAAACTCCCCCTTCGCCACCGTATGGCAAACTGCAGGTTTTCAGTATAACGAACAAACCTTAAGAAAACCCTGGCTCTTGCCTGACAGTCTAATGATCGTTAATTGCGCTGACAAGCTTTTATTTGGCGCTCAGGCAGATGCGTTTTCGCCAGTAAAGCAGCAGCGCCGGTGCGAGCATCAGTGCAATACCACAGCCAAAGACCAGGGGGTAGTGTGAAGTGCCTTCAGCACCGACACTGCTTTCCGGCGGAATAAAGCCGACAATAAGGGTAATCGTACATCCTGCGAGCCCAAGCAGGCAGGCCGTGTAAAATCCGGGCTTTCCGCCTGGAATTGCAAAAGGGCGCCTGATGTCTGGAAAACGTTTTTTAATGCGCAAGGCCGCCAGAAACAACATAACATACATCATGATATAAAGTTCGGTACTCAAATCCGTAAACAGCCAATAAATGGCATTGATACCTGGAAAGAGCAGAAATCCTGAGCAGAGCAGCGTCACAAGGATGGCCTGCAGCAGCAGGATGCGCGAGGCGATGCCGTGGCGGTTTCGACGGTAAAGCCAATGTGGCAAAAAGCCATTATCAGCAGCCAGCAGCAGACCCTTGGCCGGGGAAATAATCCAGTTCACCATGCTGCCAAGGCTTCCAATCAGCAACAGTATGGGAATAAGGGGCAGCAGCCACTCGAGGTGCCAGACAGCAAAGAAGTTTCCAAAAGCCTGCATCACGCCTTCAACGAGGTTAATCTTATCATGCGGCAGTACGACCGCAATGGCGAGCGAGCCAAGAATCATGGTGGTGAGAATGAGCAGCACCGAATAGAGCATGGCACGCGGGAAATTACGCTGCGGGTCACGCACATCGCGTACGTGTACCGCTGCTAGCTCCATACCGAGAAAAGACGTCATGATGGCGGTCAGTGACACCCAGGACTGCATGTCGCCCCAGCGTGGCAGAAGGTTTTGTGGATGTAAATCAATCGCCAGAGGTTGCCCCTGAATCACCCAGATAATGGCCAGCAGGATAATAAAGCCCATGGGCAGAATCATGCCGATGATGGCACAAAAACTGGCAAATGCGGCTGACGCACGCAGGCCGGAGAGCCCCACGAGGGTCAGTGACCAGAACACAATGAGAATCACACTCACGAGATAGAGCTTATTTTGGGCGAGTGCCGGGTTAATCAGCCAGGCGAGTGTGCCGGCAATAAAAGACAGGATGGTGGGGTACCAGACCATCGTGTTAATCCACTGCAGCCAGATGGTAAAGAACGCGGCATTTTCGCCGAACGCCCGTCTGACCCAGCTGTAAACCCCGCCTTCTTCATCGGCAAAGGTGGATGAGAGTTCCGCAGAAACGAGTGCCACGGGTATCAGGAAGACAATGGCAGAAAACGTGAAAAAAAAGAGAAGGGTAGAGCCGAAGAGTGCGGTTGTGGGCAGGTTGCGGATGCTGTCAATGGCGCCTGTGATAAGGAGCACAAGGGCAAAAACGGAAATTTGTCGGGCCGTGCCTTCTTTCATGTTCACCTGCTGCCGATGCGCGGCCTTGCGCCGAATTCTGCTAAACGGTCGATTTTGCATGCCTCACTTTGTGAAGTCAATCCCCGGACTTGTGCCGTGCCCTGCTACAGGCGGGTGAATCAGGAGCCTGCTGTGAGCGACATTTCCACTCATCAGGGGTGTATAGATGCAGTGACAGTGCATGCAGACCTGAAGCCCGTTCAGCATCGCACAATCCGTTAATCAGGCGATGGCGTGCGACACGCGACAGCCCTGTGAACGCCTCGGACACCATAACCACCTTAAAGTGGGTTTCAGCACCTGCCGGTACCTGATGGCCGGAAGATTCGTCATCAATGCTGAGATGCTCGCAGAGGATGGCCTCTGAGAGGGTGGACAATAAGCGGTCTTTACGGGACATGCGAAGGCTCTTTCGTGGTTTCGGAGAGTATACCGCGCACGATTCGCACTTTCCACTCGCACAATGGATGTTTTTCGCCTATCCTTGAGACAGCAGGTTCGCAAACGGAAAAAAAACATGAAACAAAAAGGATTCACACTCATAGAACTGATGATAGTGCTTGCCATCATCGGTATCCTGGCAGCCATCGCTGTACCCGCCTATCGCGATTACACTGTGCGTGCGCGGGTGATGGAGGGGCTCAATCTTGCCACAGCCGCAAAAACGTCTGTGGTGGAAGCCGCGCAAACCGCGGGCGGTCTTGAAGCCATTACCGCCGAGAACATCGGGTATACGTTTTCTGGAGCAACCGAAAATGTCAAAACCATTACGGTTGCCCCAAAAACCGGGATTATTACCATTCGCATGCAGCCGGTAGCCATGGACGTGGAGCTGCTGCTGACGCCTGTGGAGTCTCCCAGAGGCTCAGGCGCCCTGACCTGGCGCTGCTCGGTCAAGTCGCCTGAAGAAAACCGCTATGTGCCACAGATGTGTCGAGTCAGCGACTTAAATGCATCCTGAGCCGGTGACTCAGGCGCTCTCAACGCGAATGTTTTTCAAGCGCACATAATCGGGTAAACCGTCACGCCATGGCAGTGCGGCTTCTCCCTGAATCAGCGGTTGCAGATAGCGCCTGCAGGCCTCGGTAATGCCAAAACCGTCATCCCGTATATAGTCTGCCGGCAGGGTTTTTTCCTGGTTGGCGACTTTTTCGAGACTGACAGAATCGATTGACCAGCGGTAGGGGCTGTCGCTTTCACGGCGAATAATGGGCATGACGGCATGCTGTCCGGCAAGCGCGAGCTCTACCGCGGCGCGCCCAAGTGCATACGCCTGTTCCACGTCCACACTCGATGCCACATGGCGTGCGGCGCGCTGCAGATAGTCTGCCACTGCCCAGTGGTATTTATACCCAAGCTTTTCTTTCACAAGGCTTGCCAGTACCGGTGCTACACCTCCAAGCTGCGCGTGGCCAAACGCGTCACGAAGGCCGGCATCACTCAAAAATTTACCGTCCTCGTTACGAATGCCTTCAGAGGCTACTACGACACAATAGCCATGGTCGCGTACGCAGGCATCGACCTTTTCCAGAAAGCGTGACGCGTCAAAAGCGACTTCTGGAAATAGAATCAGGTGCGGCGGCTCGGCGGCACTCGAGCCGGCAAGGCCTGCTGCTGCGGCAATCCAGCCGGCGTGCCGTCCCATGACTTCAAGAATGAAAACTTTTGTCGAGGTGGCCGCCATGGAGGCAACGTCAAACCCCGCCTCACGTGTTGAAACCGCGACATATTTGGCGACAGAACCAAAGCCTGGACAGCAGTCCGTGAAGGGCAGGTCGTTATCTACGGTTTTGGGAATACCGACACAGGTGATGGGATACCCCATGCGGGAGCCAATCTGGGACACTTTCCATGCGGTATCCTGGGAATCGCCGCCACCGTTGTAGAAAAAATAACCGATATCGTGTGCACGAAACACCTCGATAAGGCGTTCGAATTCTTCGCCATCATTCTTAAGTTTGTAACGGCAGGAACCAAATGCGCCACCTGGCGTGTGCATCAGCTTCGCGATATCGGCATCGCTCTCAAGCGACGTGTCGATGAGCTTGTTGTTCAGTGCACCGAGAATGCCATTCTCTGCGGCATACACCTTGCCGATTTTATCGGGATGCAGGCGCGCGGTCTGCAAAACTCCGCAGGCTGAGGCATTAATCACAGCGGTAACGCCACCGGATTGAGCATAAATAGCATTGCGCAAGGTCATGTTTTCTCCTTCATGGGTGAGACGATTCTATGGCTTTTGACGGCAGGGATGAGGCTGCGCTGGCAGCAAAATCGCCGTTTGCCCACGCAGCAGCTACTGCATCAAGGCTTTCGAGGAATGCACGGAAAATATCCTCAAGCGATGCGCAGTCACTGGCGCCGCGTGCGCTGGTTTCAAGGAGCACCACCTGCTCCATCAGCTTTGGCACCCCGCAAAAGCAGCAGGCTCCATGGAGCCTGTGCGCGGCATTTTCCAGCGCTTTGACTTGATTGGTGGCAAAAAAACGGACGAATTCAGGACGCTCTTTTACCAAATCCTCTACAAAGCGCGCCATAAATTCGCGGGCAAGTGCCTCATTATTAGATGCTTTTTGCAGACAGACCGGCCAGTCAATGACGGCATTTTGCGCCTGGTGCAGGGCATCAAGCAGGTACTCAAACAGCTCTTTCTCATCCACAGGCTTTTGCAGGCACAGGCTCACCCCGGCTTTTTGCAGTTGTTCGGCATGCAGGTCAGTACTGTTCGCGCTGATAACCGCGATGGGAGTATCGCGGTTTAACAGCGAGGCATGACGGATGCGCGAAGCGGCCTCGAGTCCCCCCATGCGCGGCATCTGTAAATCAAGAAGAATCGCATGGAAACGCTTGGTATCGCACAGTGCCACGGCTTCTTCCCCATCCGATACCGCGACCACCCGTGCGTGTCCGGCCAGCAGTGAATTCATCAAGAGCCGGTTAACGGCATTGTCTTCTGCAAGCAGCACATCGGGACAAACTGATTGTAAACGTGTACGCAGACGCGCCTGCTCGGGCTCGAGAGACGGGGTTGCCGTATTCTGCAGCATCTCCAGGGTATCCATGAGTTTTTGAATGCTGATGGGCTTAAACAGGAAAGCGGCCGCACCCAGAGTATCATGATCAGGTATGAATTGTTTGGCAACGGCGACAGCCGGGAGGTTGCGAATTTTAAGAATGGGAGCTATCTGGCGCTCGCAGCCCTGGTTGACGTGCACAAATGCGATATCAAAGCTTTGACTCGAGCGCATCATCTCTTCCAGTTCTTTGAGGTTACCGGTCGGAGTACACTGGACGCCCCAGTATCCAAGGCCATTGCAAAGTGCTTCAAGATGCAGTGGATTTTCATCAAAACAGAGTGCGGAAAGGTGCGCGAATCGGCGGCTTTGATTTTTTTCGACTTCATAGGCCGTGAGTTTTTCCAGCCGCAGGGTGACTGAAAAGGTAGAGCCTTTGTGTGGCGTACTCTCGAGACTGATTTTACCCTGCATCTCTTCCGTCAGTTTTTTGCAGATAACAAGTCCAAGACCGGTACCGCCAAAACGGCGGATAATAGTGGTGTCGGCCTGGTTAAACGCATTGAAGAGCCGGGTCTGATCTTCTGGTGCAATGCCAATGCCGGTGTCAGTCACTGAGAGGCAGAGGGTGTAATCTCTCTGGGTTTCCGCCTGAATATGGGTACGCACCAGCACGAAGCCTCTGTCGGTAAATTTGACCGCGTTGCCAACGAGGTTTCGGATAATCTGCTTGATGCGCAGCGGGTCGCCAAGCACCATGTGCGGCACCGAAACATCGGTAATCGGGATAAGGTCAAGTCCCTTGCGGTGCGCGTTGGGAGCAGAAAGCGTCAGGACCTCATCGATACAGGCGCGGATATCGAGGGGAATGCAGTCAAGGTGCAGTTTGCCCGCATCCATTTTGGAATAATCAAGGATGTCGTTGATGATGGTCAGTAAATCATGCGCCGAAGATTTAATGGTTTTAACATAATCCATCTGCAGGGGGTCGAGTTTGCCCTCGAGCAGCACATTGGTAAAGCCGATAACGCCGTTCATGGGGGTACGGATTTCATGGCTCATATTGGCAATGAATTCCGATTTCTGGCGGCTTTTTTCCTCCGCTTTTTTCTTTTCGAGCAGCAGTTCAACGTTTTTTTCTTCCAAAAGCTCAAGGCTTTGCTGCAGGTCGGCGGTGGCGGTTTCGATGTGCTGGTTTAAATCTTCAACGGCATCCAGATATTGTCGCTGCAGATACGCACAGCCGCGCTCGATGGTACCAAGGTCCCCGTGACTGGTCGTGCGCACCGGGGTTTCAAACTCGTTGCGCAGAATCTGGCTCATGCTGCGTCGCAGGCGGGTAATTGGCAGATAAATGCGGCGTGCGAAGAAAAAATGCACGCTGAGTCCAATGAGCAGGCCAAGCAGCGTGATGAACGTGGTCACCATATACATCTGATAGCGCTTGATGAGGGTTGACTGGGTGTCGATATCGATAGAGAGCCAGCCAAGCACGTCATCAGGCTGCCAGGCGAGGGGAACTCTGTGCGATACGGCAGGCCGTGGGGCGTAGAGGTTATATTGTGGCAGCGTCACGGGAGCCACAAAGTGGATGGTGTTGGTGTCGATATGACGGCTTTCGATATAGTCGCCGGTAAAAGGGGGCGGTGAGAAGGGTTTGACCAGCGAATGCTTGCCGCCGCGATAGGCGAGCAGTTCGCCCTCACGGTTATAAAATGCGATGGTTTTGATTTCAGGGTTGATGGAAGATGCGTTGATAAGTCCCTGAAGCGTGCGGGCGTCTTTTTGCAGCATGGCAAACTGGGCGGCTGGCAGAAGCTGACGAATGTAAGCCTCCCCAAGGCGTGACATGTGCTGTTTAAGATCGTGCCCGTACTGGCCGTTATAAAATACCGCAAAAAGAAGGGCAACCAGCAGTACTGGAATGAGGGTGGTAACACGCAGCTGGTATTTGATTCCCATGCTTTTCACAGACACATCCTGAACTGGCTTTTCGCCATGGGCAAAATCAGCTAGTATATCCTGTTTTCTTTTTTGTACACAACGGAGTTTCCCATGGGCGTGAGAACGCGTTTTGCCCCGAGTCCTACCGGATTTTTGCACGTTGGCGGTGTTCGCACTGCGCTGTTTTCCTGGTTGTTCGCGCGCCATCATCAGGGTGAGTTTGTGCTGCGCATTGAAGACACGGACGCAGAGCGGTCTACCCGTGAGTCCGTGGACGCGATTCTCGAGGGCATGCGCTGGCTTGGCCTTGACTGGGATGAGGGTCCAGTTTTTCAGACCGCGCGCTATGACCGCTACCGTGAGGTTGTGCAAAACTGGCTGGATACCGGCATTGCCTATCGCTGTACCTGCTCGAAAGAGCGCCTCGAAACCCTCCGTGCCGCACAGATGGAGGCACGCGAAAAGCCGCGCTATGACGGCCATTGCCGCGACAGGCAGCTTGGAGCGGATGTCGGTCCGCATGTTGTGCGCTTTAAAAATCCGCTGGAAGGAATCGTGTCGTTTGCCGACCATGTGTATGGCGATATTCACGTGGATAATCGTGAACTGGATGACCTGATTATCGTTCGTACCGATGGCCATCCAACCTACAATTTTGCGGTTGTAATTGATGATTTTGACATGCAGATAACGCATGTTATTCGTGGCGATGATCACATTAATAACACACCGCGTCAGATTAATCTGTTTCGCGCTCTTAATGCCCCGGTACCAGAGTTCGCGCATTTGCCGATGATTCTTGGCGAAGATGGCAAGCGTTTGTCTAAACGCCATGGGGCGGTGAGCGTGCTTGATTTTCGTGAGGCGGGCGTATTGCCGCACGCCCTGCTGAATTATCTCGTTCGGCTTGGATGGTCATCGGGCGACCGCGAAATTTTCAGCCTGCCTGAAATGATTGAGGCGTTTGATCTCACGAACGTCAGCCGCGGTGTTTCCGGGTTTAACCATGAAAAGCTCTATTGGCTGAATCAGCATTATCAGCGCACCGACAGCGCCGAAAGCACAGCGCGCGCACTGCTGTGGCATTTTGAAAAACGGGGCGTGGATGTGCAGCAGGGGCCTGCGCTCGAGAACGTTGTGAGCCTGCAGGCCGAGCGGTGTAAAACGCTTGAAGAAATGTGTGAAAAAAGCCTGTATTTTTACACCGATGCGCTCGAATATGACGATAATGCGGTCAAAAAACATTTGCGCCCGGTGGTGCTTGCGCCGCTGGCGGCGGTACTTGAGCGCCTGCGTACGCTCGATAAATGGGAGCCTGAACATCTGCAGGAATGCATTAACGATATCAGTGCCGAATTTGACATAAATATGGGCAAAATTGCACAGCCATTGCGTGTTGCAGTCACCGGCAGCGGCATGTCGCCTGCTATTGATGTTACCCTTGCATTAATCGGTAAAAAACGCGTTATCCCGCGCATTGAACACGCAATTTTGCTGATTGAAAAACGCGCGAATTCGTAAGCACTTTGCAAAGCCAAAATTTCTTTGCTACGATGTTTGCGCTTTAACGATTAACGTATCGAGAGGAAAAAAATGCCAATTATTAATGGAACCCGTTTCCAGAAGAAAGAAAAAATCAAAGCGGAAATCAGCAGTGAAATGCTGGAAAAAATCAATGCCTATTGCGCGTGGGCAAACATCGATGATATCGGTTTCTTTATCGAAGAAGCAGCAAGCTTTGTGTTTGCTAAAGACAAAGAATGGAAACAACGCGGAAAAGCCACCAGAAAACGCGCTCAGGCTGAGCACGCATAGGCTTAAACGTTTTCGGTGCGGTTGAACCGCGCCGAATCAACACACGCAGGAAGCGTGTGTTTTCTACAAAACGACATATTGCAGGGAGCAAATATGGCACTAATTGCCACCTTTTCAGGGATTGGCGGTACATTGGGCACCATGATAAGCGATGCCCTTCTTTCGGGAACGTTGCTCGGGTCTGTCACCACCCTGTGCGTCTGCTCGCTGCTTCTGCTGACATGGAGTCGCTTCAGCCAGGGGGACTAAGAGCGCTCGAAGAACTCGCGATGATGTCCATTGCCAAATCGTTTGCTTCTGTCAGGGTATCCCGTACGAACCTTAACAACCCGGCAAGCGGTGACATACAGTCGAGGGGTTCGTTAAGCCATTCCAGTACCGTCTGCCGTAAATCGGCCTCGGTGCGACAGCTTGCCTTATAGAGTTGTACTTTCCATTTCGGTATTTTCGCCATATCCACAACCGATACGCCGCCCGGAAGGTCGTGAAGTTTAATCAGGCAGGCCAGCATCCTGTCGAACAAGTCCTCTTCCGTTCCATCAGAGCGTCGAAACTCAGCCGCAGTCTCCCATATGCGTTTCCCGATCTTGTTGCTTTCATACATGAACGCGAGCAGCATGGATTTGCGTGCGGAAATCGACTCCGCTTCGTGAGGCTGGCCGATGAACATCAGCCACCTCGATGACGGACTTCTATGGCATTGCTGAATGAGATGCAGACTCTCCTCATCCTGGCAATTCCAGAGTAAAAGTATCAGCTTTTCGATGGAAATATTCAGTCTTGATGCAAACTGGTTCATGATTTCCTTGCCAGTCTCCGTAGTTGCAAGCCGTGTCATCCACATGAAATCAGTATGTTGAGCCTCGTATATTTTGAATACACAGGCTTTCTGAATTTCATCCTGCAGTGCCCTGAAAAGAATCGCATTACTGTCAAGCAGGGTTTTGAAAAGCTTGTGGCGCTCGGCATTGTGCTCTTCGCAAAGCCAGTAGAGAAAGGATGTGCGGGTGTATTGTGCGTTATTTAATTGCTGGCAGAGTTGCTGGAAGCTTAAAAACTGTACAAAAGCAGGAATTTTTTCCATCAGACGCTGCACTTGTGTCAGGCTGTCTGTAGCATGGAGGGAATTAAGCAAGCTCGCGACGCCGCTCTCGGGTTGGCAGGTAAACATCTTCTGCACAATCTGCTGCTGCATTCGCATGAGACTGGATGTTTCCACGGGTGAACGGCTGCTGGAGGAGGCTGCAGGCGCAAACAGGCGCAGTTTTTGGCGCAGACTCTCATCGCGGCTGATGCGCGACAACATCGGGCTGCTGTTTTCACAGGCTCTGCAAAACTCAGATGCTTCAAAAATCAGAGTCCTGAGGTTGCTGAACAACGCAAGTCTGTTATCTTCGAGGAAAATGTAAAACAGCTCAATGGCCTCCTGATACGTAAGAGACTCGGAGCTTGCGTTGAGTAAGCCTCTCAGTTCAGTCAGGAGAGGGTCCTCTTCCGGGTAAAGTTCGGCGTACCTTGTGAAGAGCCAAAGGAGCATTTCACGGGCGGTCAGCAAAGCCAGCTCTTTGTGAGAGTTGATGTCACCAATAAGCCTGAGGGCATTTCCACGCTTCCTTAAAATCAGGTGAATGTCTTTGTCCAGAGCCGTGTTTCTGCAATCGGCAAGGACACTTTTCCATTGTGGACCTGGAGTGAGGTACAGTTGCTTGATAAAGCGAAGTTCATCGCCTAACACATCGCGCAGACATGCCAGGGTAGCAGCCGTCCAGCCGTTTACCGGCATGGTGGAGCTCGCAATCAGGGTGGCGAGTGCATTTGCCATGCTGCCCCGGTCACAGTCATTGGGCAGCTTTTTAATGAGGCTGCAGGCGCTTTGCATGGCGGCCGTTTCCCGTTCATCCATCTGCAGGCGGGCATGACCAAGGTGTTGCATGTGCTCTAAAAAGTGGAGGGAGCGCTCGCGTAAGTCTGTGTGGTCTCTTTCAATAACTTGAAGCCAGATATCCAGTGGTATCCTGTCTGCTTCTCGCATGCTTCTGGCAATGCGCTGCAAATGCTCATAATGGCTTTGCCCTGCTTTTTGATGCTGCGAGAGCACCGTCTTCCATTCGTGATGCTGCAGCAGGCGCAATTCCTTCAGAATATCAGCGAAACCGGATGGCCAGTGTGAACGTGCCGCACCCATCAACGCAGGGGCATCGATTCCTGTCGCCTCTGTCAGCAGTTTAAGAGCCGCGTGTCCATTAGTGGTAAAACCCAGCTGACATAAGTCCATTAAATCCGCTCGCGCGGGCTGGAACGGACTGTCGGGGTTCGTGACGCGCTCCTGCAATTGTGCTGCAAGTGCCGCCACTACTCCCGGGTTACAGGAGAACAGCTTATTGAGCAGCCCGTGCGCATCTTCTGAAAGACTGGTGCACAAGGCTCCAAACAAAGACAGCGATACAGGCGGTTTTTGGCGTATGGGAATTTGGTTGAAAAGCTGATTAATATTTAGCCATGGCAGCAGGTTGTCTCGGCCAGTTAACCACTGCCTTAAGGGTGCAGGGTTTTTATCCATACTCAAGCGGCTGAGGGCATTTGCTATAACGTGTCGCCGTTTTTTGAAATCCAGCAACAGTTTCTCAATGCCGTGCTCGCGCAGGCTGGATGTATGTACGACCTCACTGCTGCTACTGCTGCATACGGGCTCCAGCGGCAGAGGTTCTGGCGGGAGGGGGCGGTGTGTGGCCAGAAACTCATTAAAGTTCTGGCGTGCTTCGCGAAAGCGCTGCGTGTAAAGGGTTTCAGCGCGTGAGAGGTGGCCACCGTCTGCCAGTTCAAGAATGCGCACAATCCAGTCCGCATCTGTTGCCGGGGTTGTGTCACAGAGGTCACGCTCATCCAGTGTTAATCGCGTACATTCAGCTTTAAGCCGTTCAGACAGGCGCGGGGCATTGGCATTCAGATTGACAAACACGAGATTCTGGCGCGCGCGCGTAATGGCGGTAAACAGGCTGTTGTTCAGGCGGTTAAAGCGTGTGTCGCGTGCAGCGATGTGCGCACGGTTTACCGTTTCGCGTGCGTTCTCGGAGGGAGCCTGAAAAACTTCCGGAAGTGCGCGACTCATTGCCGCGGTCAGTTTTGTTTCAAGAAAGCGATAGAGGATTACGGCGTCCGCCTGCAGGCCTTTTGCTTCTTCAGGCAGCAGAACAAGGGCGTCTTTAAAACGCTCTCGCGCATCAGCGAGCCATTCCTTTTGGGTAACGACAATGCACTGAGCACTTTTAGAGGTTTCAACCAGCCGCTGCCAGGTGTCTGGAGAGGGATTATCAAGCCACCAGGAATCACCGATGCGAGTAGTTTGACAGGGAGCAGCGCGCACGCTTGCAAATTCACCGCTGAAACTGGCGCCGCCGAAGTGATGGGCAATGGCGATAGAAAGGTTTGCCAGTGGCAGGAGATTTGGAGGTAAGCGGTGCGTATGGGGCAGATTGATGTGATGCATCCGTCTTGCGCCCTTTGTCAGTATCTCCGGGAGCTTTAAGAGATAAGGGATACAGGAGATATCGCCGTCAAGGTTTTGCAGAGGGCCTGCGCAAAACACCACCGACATGTCAGGGGTTGCCAGCAGCAGTTCTTTAAGCTGCAGCCAGGAAAGATCGGGAGCTTCATCAACGATGAGCAGGGTCGAATCAGTTGTACGGCATTCATGGGGACAGACGGCGGGGTCATGTGCGCCAGCTGTTTCAAGATGTTCTCGCCAGGCTTCAAGCACACGCCATATATAAACGTGAGGCAGTGATTCTTTGGAATCGCCGACAACGTTCTTCTCCAGAGCAGTCCAGTGTCTTCCGGGATTACAGTATTGCTCTCTTTCATACCCGGCGGCTATGCATATTTCATCACGTACGGTTTGCGGCGTGAGAGCATTATGCGGCGCTTTTTTATCATCTTTATGATGTCGGGTCTTTTGTTGTCGATTGAGTGTTTGCACAAAGCGTTTATACCACTCAAAAAATGCCGTATCCCCCATTCGTGGTTTTTCGCCGATTAAAGGCTGCATGCGCCTCACCCAGTCATCGGGGGTTTCAAAATACACGCGCGTGTCCGGGTTATCAACATCAACAGTGGCGTTTTCAAACATTTCCCGGTGCCGCGCGGCAAGCCGTGGATTTTTGGTGAGATAAACTATCTCTCTGAAACGCGGAGCATCGGGGTCAAGCGGGGAGCGCGAGGTAAGTGCGCGTTCCATAATAAAGAGCGCATTGCTGGATTTTCCGGATCCTGATGGGCCTGTAAGGGTCATTGGCAGCTCGGCAAAACCAATAGCCTGCCGGTCAATTTCGCCCAGCCAGAACAGTTCACCGTTGAAATACTTCAAGGTAACGCCGGAGGTATTGGGCATCCAGGACAGCGCATCGTTCTTCGGGAGCGCATCAATGTCTTCCCACATGGTTTTGGGAGCGGATACAGCGGCGGAGCTGGTGCCGGATAGAGCGGTGGCGTGTTTTATGTCGGAGTCATGATTGATGAAAAACTCTTTGACCAGACGTTTATCCCGCAGCGGGCTGCGGTCGTAGCGATGCTTTTCAATGAGCCGAAAAAGAACGAGAATCCTCTGTTTATTGTCCGGGCGCAACTCCCCAAACAGCAGGCGGGAGGCTCTGTCTTTACCTTTGAGGCTTAAGGTATAAATGCGGTGTCCCGACATCTGCTTCAGGCGATAGCGCATGCCTTTCAGTTCTTCACCGTTTACAATTTTCAAGAGCAGTTCGCTGTATTCCCTGACAAGTTTTGCATCGCCCACCAGGTTATCGTAAAAGACGATATGAGGGGATTGTGGCGCTGCTGATGCCGAGGATGTTGCTGCCAGACCGGTAGATGAATCGGTTTTTCGCGGCGCAGGAGTGCATGACTGACGCTTTTGGTGTGAGGGTTTACGTTTGGGCATACCGTATAAATCATCGATAAATGTGCACGTATTTTAACCTTAAAGTCTAAAATATGCTATATGTTACCGGATTCTTTATGCCTGATGCTGAATGCTCATGCCCTCGATGGCATCACGCGCCCGGCGAACGTCTGACGCTGGCACCTGAAAGATGTGATATATCAGGTAGTCAGGGTCATTAAGGTGCGCCTGCAGTCCCTCTTGAACGGCAAGTGCTTCCAGACGTTCTTTGTGGAAGGCCAGTTCAACGAGGCTGATGTGCTGCAAATCAGCCTGCAGATGTGCAGGGATGGCTGTTGTTTTCACTGACACGAGATTTTGCAGCAGAGTATCAAACCACGGGTGATTTTCGCCCGACTGGTAGTTTTTGCGAAGGGGATTCCACAGGCTGTAACGCTGATTACTGCCTACGGAAAAGCTCGAACTGCCCACCACGCGTTTAGCGACACGCCCCTGTTTTCTGGCATCCAGCAGCGCTGCGGCCTGCAAAAGGGTGGCGTTGGATTTATTGCAGTTTGCAGAAACGGCACTGGCGTTTGAGGGGGTGTAGCGGTATTCCGTAAGGTGAAAGGCTTCCCGGTTTGACGCCGTACGGTGTCGGATTTTTTCTTCAGGTGTTACTGATTTTCCAAAACCTTCCCGCATCTCAAGATACAACATGTGCAGACGCGTCTGCTGGTAACTCTGGCGAAGCGCTTCTTCGCTGACATGCGCGTACCGGCGTGAACTGATACCGAGCCAGTTGTCCTCAAACGCGCGCGCATCACGGCGATTATCCTGGCAGCCCGCTTCAAGCGGCATTTGTGTCATGGGGGCGCTGTTCCAGGAAGAGAGTGTTCGTCCCCATCGGTTTTCAGTCTGCAGGTCACGCAGAAGATAATCGTGCAGGTCTTTTAAAAATTGAGCGCATACGGGGTTCGTCTGCAGCGGGGCGTAGAGCGCTTGAAGATGCGCCATCTGCGCCTCAAGGCTTGCACGCTCTTCTTCAAGGTGTGCACGGTACGCCTCGAGATGTTCATAATCAACACTGTCGAGCCTTTCACTTATGTGGTTAATCGCTTCGTTTACGCGGTTAAGCGCTTGATGCAGCCTGTCGATTTCCTGCGGCAGGTTCACCATTGCGGCAAGCGTCAGAGTGTCGTCAATTGGCCGGTCACAGGCATGCCGCACAAGGTTGCGAGTAAAGGCCTGCAATGTCGTGCCGTGTACCAGCAGTTCATCGCAAAGCGCATGAAGTGTTTCTGACAGTGAATCGCTCTGCTCTTCACGCAGTGCCGAAATGGCTCTGCTGAGAGTGGTGGTACTGGTAATGTCTTCAAGCATGGCGCTCGCTGCGGCATTCAGATTCGCTTCATTGAGGCAGGTTTGTAAGAGCGCGACTCGTGTAAGCAGAACGGTGTCGTCAGTGGCATTAAAATAGCGGGTGTAAACATCGCGTAAAAAAAGCTCGACATAATCATAATGCCGTCCCCTGAGAGACAAGACCGCTTCCTGAAAGGCTTCTGGAAAGCGTGAGAAACGTCTTGCCTGCCGACAGATGTGCTCAGTAACCTCAAAGCGGGCATGCATGACGGAGCGACCGACCGCATAAACTTTTGCCATATCCGAGGCACGCATTTTTCCAGGATTGCCGGAGGCGATAAATCCGTGAGTTTTAGGACCCACACGTATGGCGCTCAGGCTGTTAAAATAGACACCCGTGTGCCGCAGCTCAACGTTGGCAATGTCTTTGGCCAGGATGCGTGGTTTAGGACGAGGGGTTGATGGGGCAGAAACGGAGACGGCTGGTAAGGACTCACCAATAATGTCGACCCATGTTTCTTCAGACTGGGCCTCGCTGTCAGAGTCTCTGTGCGAAGTCTCTGTTGACACGGAGGAAGACGCGGCAATGGCATCTGGCTCGCTGTCAGATTCCTCCATGCGTGCATCCTTGTGAAACCGATAGGTGTCACGAGAGCCTGCCTGCTCATGAAAGCGGCCATGGCGAAATAATTGTCCGAGAGCAAAAAACGTGCGGGTAAAGAAGAGATCCTGACTGGATGAGTAGGCGATTTTTCGCCAGGAGCGAAAGGCTTCAATTACTTCGCTGAACATCCCACGAAGAGAGTGACCGGGATTAATCAGGACTGCGATGGAGAACGTCAGTGCGAGATAAGGAATTGCCGTCAGAGGCCCTGTCAGCAGGCCACTGAGGGGGGCCGCTAGAAAGCCGAGCGAGTAGAACAGTTTACCAGGAATAGAGGTTGCCCGCTGCCAGCGGCGCCAGATAACGTTCAGAGAAAATACCGGTCCAAGCAGCAGCCCCGCAAAGCCGCCCACCAGAAAACCTGCCAGCAGCATAAGCAGCGCCAGCGGGATATTCTTTTTGGATTGAGAGAGGTTTGCGAGGATTTCTTTCCACATGACGGATGCCTGTACAGATAGGAATGGGGCATTGTCTATTAAATCAGCAAAAAGATCAATATTGGCCTCGCGCCGTTGCCGAATTGATTCACCGAAACATCCGGTATATAGTATTCGCCTTTGCCATGGATGCGAGTTGTCACCTGACAGTCGCGTGCATGAGGACTTTCGCATTTTTGATATGGATTATCATGAACAGACTGACAATGCTCGCAGGCAGCGCATGGTTGTTAATGGCGGGCGAGGGGGTTGCAGGAACCCACATCTGGGGGCTTGAAAACATTCCTAAAACCCGCGCCAGCGCACCGGCACCTTATACCGTACACATTGGCTCCTATGCCAGCCGCCAGAATGCGAAACGCATGCAGGCATCTCTGCAAAAGCAGGGGTATCCTGCCAGCATCCACCAGAAGGGCGCGCTTTTTGTAGTCACCATCGGGCCGGTTGCAACACTCGCAGGCCTCTCGCAGGCTCCTTTGGCGAAACACACGCCGCATACGCCTGCCGTTGCAGAATCGCATAAAGAGGCTCTATCGTCACCGCAAAATCCTTTTTTTATACAGGTTTTCGGGGGCGCTAATTTTCCCTCCGGGCTCGACAGCCTGCGCGTGCAGAACGGTTCTGAGTATCCCTTCCCGCAAAACGTCGATACCTATTCCACCCGTTCAAACACCACTGGCTCGGTAGGGCTTGCTGCGGGGCGGCGTTTTGCCACCACGCATCGCTGGATTCGTGACTATTCCCTCGGCGGGCGGCTGCAGTATGTCTTCCCTGCCGATATCGGTGGCACCATTACTCAGTACAGTCTTTCGCAGTTTGAAAATTACCACTACCGCTGGAAGCTTTCCGCACTCGCACTGACTGCCGATGCCAAACTCAACTTTATGGGAACCCATGGGATTTCCCCCTACGCCAGTGGCGGTCTTGGTGCGTCGTTTAACCGTGCCGCGTCTTTTCGTGAAACCGCGAATGCCGGCGTTACCCCACGCATTTCTCCGGCCTTTGCCGACAGAAACGCCACGCAGTTCGCATGGCATGCCGGTGCGGGCCTTGATTTTTTCGAGCACGCGAACTGGCTCGTATCCGCCGGTTACGAGTATGAATCCTTCGGTGATTTTGCGTCCGGGAAAGGGCAGTCCACCTGGTCGGGTGAATCGCTGCGTGCCGGAACGCTTTCTACAAACACCATTTTATTTGGCATAACCCGCCTCATCGATTAAACAGGGGTCAGCGATGCACAAGCACATCAGAAACTGCCTGGCCGTCTGCGCCATGCTCTCGTCTTTCAACGGTTTTGCCGCGAGCGATCCGGTATCGTGGTCACTGACGCCGTCCAGTGGTTTTCCGACAACGCCTGTTGATGGCCAGTCCATCGTGACCTATACCCTGGTCAGCCATTTACCGGGGGCGGCGGTTATGCTGACGCAAATCCGTAAAAATAGTGATGCACTTCTGGTGCAGGATGGCTGTAATGGGGTAACGCTAAATCCCGGACAGCAATGCCGCGTTCTGGTGCGTTTTAATCCTGTTAAAGCCGGTGAAGCACGCTTTCAACTGACCTATGGGTACCATAATAACCGCATTCCTCTGCCAGAGCTTGTGGCGCGTGCTGCTGGTGAAGAGCCACAGGTGGGGCTTTCGGGGGTGATTTCTGCACCGAACCCCTTTCCCTCCACCTTCTTTGACAATCAGTCGCCACAGGTTGTTGCTGATTTTGTCAACACCGGTAATACGCCTCTGACGGGTTGTAAGGGCGGTAACAGTGCCGGTGCGGAGGTTTTTAGCCTGACGCCGGCATCGGCGGCTACGGTCGTGAATAACGTGCCACAGCCTGATACCTGCGGCAGCACGGCAAACCCCGTTACACTCGCTCCAGGCGAGCACTGTTTTCTCTATGCGCAACTGACCAGCTTAAAACCAACGCCCAACGTGACGCTGAATGCACAGGTGAGCTGTGAGCAGGCGCAGGCGACGACGCCCTCGAAGACCTTTAGCATTGAATCATCCGGTGGCCAGTGCACCACTGTCTCTGTACAGACGCTACTGCCACTGCCGGTTAATACCTACCGGTATGCAGATAACGTTGTACAGTTTGGCATCACCAACACCTGTGCCAGCGACAACGTAGGCCTTGGAGTGGTGAGCGTGACTTCAAACACGACACCGGCCGCGACCGTAACCACCATCAACGGTACGTATGACAAGTGTTCAAACCAGACGCTTTCGCCCGGAGAGACCTGTACGGTTATGGCGTCTGTAATTCCCAATGCCGTGGGGCCCATGACGGTAACGGCCCGTGTCACGCCTGCTGGCGGAGTAGAAACGACGGGTACAACCAGTGCCACTGTGGCCAGTAACCAGCAACCCACGCACCATATTCTTTTTGTGAATCAGTGTAAATTTGATGTCTGGTACGGGATAGCCAACGGAACCGGCGCCAACTGCCCGGGCCCGAATTGCCTGAGTCCCGACCCAAGCAGTGGCGCGACGCCTTCTGCCTATCATTTACCGGCTCAGGTAACGGGTCAGCCGCCGTCTGTCATTGATTTGAGTGTGGCGAGTTATCAGAATGGCGCTTTCTGGCCGCGTACGGGCTGCGTACTGCAAGACGGGCAGTTAAACTGCGCCACCGGAACCTGCACGACACTTACCAACTCCGGCACCTGTAATTCAACCGGCTCACTGGTGCAGCCACAGTCGCCTTTCACGAAGTTCGAGGCTAATCTGAATCCAGCCCCCGGTACCGATGGAATCTACGATGTGTCGGCCATCAACGGTATGACCGTGCCCGTAGAAGTGAAGGGATTTGGGCCTTTGACCGGTAATACCGCGTCCACGGTATACAACTGTTCTGCAGCAGGGGCTTTGATGCAACCGGCTTCTAACAGTAGTCTTGGAAACTGTTCCTGGAATTACGACCCTTCAAGCACGCTTCCAGCTGCCGGCAGTGTAAATGATTTTTACTGGGTAACGCCCGGGGCCGATGATGGCTGCTCGTCTTCTTCGCTTCCGTCACTTTGTGGCATGGCGTGGAACCAGGGGCCTACATCGACAGACTTCACCGGCAAAACTCCCATCAACCGACGTCTTGGCGCATTTCTTGGCTTTAATACGCTCGATGTCTATGCCGCTTACACGGTTCTTGGAACTAATAATGCCACCTGGGGCAGTGTGAATGAGTTCACAAAATACGGCTTGAATATTCAGATTCCGGGTCAAAGTGCCGCTTCAAACTATGGCACCATACCGAATCAGGTCATTTTCCCAGGCAATACCTATCTTTCCTGGTATGCGCTGATTGGCTGTCCCGCTGTCAGCAGCACGGGTGCTCTGAACTCCTGTTACCAGACTCCGGTCAATAATGATGTTGCGAAATGCTGTGGGTGTGTTAACTGGAGTAATACGCAGCCGGCGCGTGTATGCGACGGCATGAACACCGACTGGACCGGAAGCACTGGAACAACCATTCCAGCGCCTGCAGGCAGTTATACGCCGGAGCAGGCCGTTGCCTGGATTAAAAATGCCTGTCCGACAGCTTATGCCTATACCTATGACGACCCTTCAAGCTCCTTTTCCTGCACAAAGGATGGTGACGTGAATCTTTACACCAGCTATCAGGTGACCTTCTGCCCAGGCGGTGTCAGTGGATTGCCTGAGGGGGCTGCAGAGGGACGGGCTATTGCGCCGTAAACGGATATGACGATTATTTATGAGGTCAATCTTTCGGTAGATGCCGACATTCTTGAGGAATATGTGGCGTGGTTGCAGGAGCACGTGCGGCTCATGCTGCAATTTCCGGGGTTTCAGTCGGCGGAAGTCTTTAAAGAGGAGGTCGCTCTTAACGCGCCTCAGCATGCCTTTACGGTTCACTATCGTCTGCAAAACCGTGACAGCCTTGAGCATTATTTCAAGGAAAATGCCGCCGCCATGCGGGAAGACGGTCTTCGCCGCTTTGGCGGGCGTTTCTCGGCAAGCCGGCGCATTCTGGAATTGGTAAAGCCGTGAGCCTCCTTATGATACTGTCTTGATAAAACAAATGGGTCCATATATAGCCTGCGCTGATAAGCGCGGGACAGATGCCTGAACAAACATCCAGCCAACAGTCACACCCAATGCCAGGCTTCGCTGCGCTCAACCCAGCCTACCCGTAATTTATTGTTTTAAAAGTAAAATGCCTCAGCCTGCGCTGATAAGCGCGGGACAGGATGTTTGATAAAACGTCCGGTCAACGGTGATATCGCATGCCAGGCTTCGCTACGCTCAACCCAGCCTACCTGTAAGTAGTTGTTTTATCAATAAAATCCCGTAGCCTGCGCTGATAAGCGCGGGACAGGATGCTTGATAAAACATCCGGCCAACGGTGATATCGCATGCCAGGCTTCGCTACGCTCAACCCAGCCTACCCGTAAGTTATTGTTTTAAAAGTAAAATGATGTAGCCTGCGCTGATAAGCGCGGGACAGGATGTTTGATAAAACGTCCGGCCAATGACGATAACCGATGCCGGGCTTCGCGGCACTCAATCCAGCCTATTAAAGTCTTTTAAAAACAATAATTTACTAGAAAACCACAACCGACTTAAATGCTGTGGCTCTGTGGCTCCGCGCGTTCACGGCGTATATCAGCAAGCAGTTTTCGTGAAAGGTCTTTGTCTACTGCCGCAAGGCTTTCTGCTTCTCTTTTGAAGAAGGAAAAATTTTCCAGAAAGCGCGCTTGATGGCGTTTTATGGATTCGGGTAAATCGCTTGTCGCCATTTCTGGTACCGATTCAGTTACCGCCTGAGCATCAATCAGCGGGGTAAGCAGCGGGAGGGCGATGGGGCGAGTGAGCGTAAAAGCCTGATAGGTGCCGCCTACTCCATCATGGCCTGGTGAGTAACGCAGGTTGTCTAAAACATTTTGCAGCGTATTTGACATGAATTTGAACTGCAATCCGAGCTGTCGCAGCAGCATCTGGATGGCGTGCTCAGGAACCTCGGATTCAATCCATCGCTTCATGTGACCCGTGCGGATAAAGGTACGTCTCGAGCGTGTATCCTGTAGCAACTGCATTTTTTCATCCGTGATGTCTGAGAGCATCTGTAACCGTTGATTCAGCGCCACAAACTCCATTGCAAGCGGATGTAGAAAAGTAGGATATCCGCAATTATTATCAAATGCTGCAGCCAGGGCGACCAGCTTACGCGTCAGCTCGCCGTAAAAGCGTTCTGTGGATTCGGTGAGTGTTGAGAGCCTCGTTTTTAAGGCCAGGGTTTCATGAATAATTTGAGCCGGAAACTTCCGCGCGGCGGGTCGATTATTTTGTAAATCAGGCATACCTGTCCCCCAAAAAATCAAGGAATTGTATCATTTGACAGAATTATGATCAATACGCGCTCAAAATGCCGCAACGCATGCACGATTGTATGCTGAGCGACGCCTTTCGGGATTTTCACGTGCCAGGGTTGCGTGAATATACGCCACTAACTCCTTTGGATGGGTGAACTGAAGCTGTGCGATAACAGGCTGATAGTCTTCGGCAGGGTCGAAAAGGGCATGGAGGAGCAGTGTAACGTTTCGGCGATTAAGGATATAACGCCTGCCAAAGAGTCCAGTATGTCTGTCGGCGCAAAAGAAACAAAGACGCGTGAGGGTATCATGGAACTCCTGATGCCTTTCAGCAACAGCGAGCGTTCTGAGCGCCCAGAGATAATCTCGAATTCTCGTTGCAGGTGTGGCTTCCATCCGGTAACTCGGCGTGGCTGCGAGCGGGAAAACGGGTATAAGGGCAATGGTGTAGAACCTGAAGCGCACATCTATTTGAGTCAGGTGCTGTTGGACGGCCGCATCCATATAATGTAAAAGGCGCGGATCATGGCTTGCAAGCCACGTTTGCTCTATCAGAGAAAGCTTTGGCAGGGCGGATGCTAAAAGAGCGTCAATCGTGCTGAGTACGGTCAAAAACGTTTCTTTAAGCGATTGGTGACTGGCCTTGGAAGTCATGCGCATAGAGGACTGCAGGCGTTTAAACACATCAGCGTGCAGTAAAGGGCGTGTCAGCGCCTGCAAAAGCCCGCGCCGCTCGGTATGGTCAATGAGCGCGTGGATATGCGCGTCTGCAGACACCGGTTTTTTATGGCCAATGTGCTGCAGGGCCTGAAAATAGTTGTACCTAAAAAAACGAGACGAGGCGAAGTGCGCCGGATGCTCGAGCATCCAGGCAATGGCATGCACGCGATCGAGCATCCTCAAGGCATGGTATTGGGGACGGCTCTCGAGCATCGCTTCGACAAAGTGCTTTTGAGGATTATTTTTCATGAGCGTTGATGCCAGTGCAATGTGCCAGCTGATGTTGGTATTGGCAAAGCTGCAGTTGCCCACTTTTTGCGGCGACTTGGCCAGTGAAAAAGTTGCCTCTTCGTTTATCTCATGGTGATTGTTAACTAAAAAACGCCCAATCGCCTTAAAGCCTGACTGGAAGGCGCGAGCCATGATTTTTGCAAAAGCGTCTGCTTTTTTAATGTCTACCGTATACACGCGCACGCGGCGCTGTTCTTCAAAACAGGCGAGGCTGTCGGCAGGTTCACCACGGTTAACATACACAAAATGCACCTGATGATTATCACGTACCATATGAAACGTGATGCAGTGTCCAGTGCCAAAGTTTTCGCGGGAGAAGGGGCTCAAGTGGCACCAGTCGGCTATGTAAGATGCGTAGTCGCCATGCGTTAATGCTTGCAGAGCTTCAACAATGGCATGGCTCGATACATCGTCAACCGCGCGAATACGAAGTGTCCCTCCATCGGTTAGCCGAGCAAAGCGGCGTCTGCTGCTTCTGCAGGCCAGCCGCGTCAGATAGCCTTCGTTCGAGGGAGCAAAAAAGGATGGATGGTCACGAAGGCCAAGCACGTGTGCCATTTCCCGGTGAGACTGTACCACGGCAACCCCCTCCATGATGCGAGTGTCTTCTGTTTTACCCTCACACATGCCCTATTCTAAACGGTTGATGTATTTTCGCATGGATATGGCACGTAACCAGATGATGGAAGCGATAACAAAAATTTGCGCAATTAGCAGGCACGTTAACAGCAAGAGCGCCCTGTCTGTGATGTTTGTCTCGATAATCGTCTGGGTGTTTATTCGGTTGTACAGAGTGCTTTGGAATGCGTTAAGCAGCGAGATAACGCCAGCGTTTGCGCGCAGATAATCGGCGCCAAACACTAAATCCTGTGCGATGCGCAGCTTGTCTTCGGGCGTGCGCGCCATATCCTCTGCACTCAGGCTGTAGGAATTAACTTCGTCTGTTAATAAACGTGCATTCACCGTATACGCCGTTGCCAGCAGTTTCAATGCATGTGTTTCGATAACACGTATGTTTTCGGCTTTGCGTTTTGCGCGGTTTAAAAGCGCCATTTCTTCGGATTTTGCGTGTAAGTCTTCGAAGAGTGCAAAGGCATTGTTCAGTGATTTTAAAGCATTTACCGCCCGCAGATAATCTGCGAAAAAAAGCGGCTGCCCCGTGATTAAAAAACTGCGTATGTGCACGGTTGAAAGGTTAAATTGCGTCTGAAAATCAGAAACCAGCTTAAAAAGAGTTGCTTCTCTTTGGAAGGAGTCTCTTTCTTTTTGAAGCGAATTGTATGCAATAAAAAGGGCAATAAGCATGAGAATGGACGCTAAAAAAAGTGCAATCCAGAGATAAATGGTTTTTACTAAAAATTTCTTATACCGTGTTTTGGCTACCCATGTCTGTGTCATAATTATCGCTCTAATTGATGTAACCATTCACCACTTTTCACCGAAAAGCAAGATTTAAGGCGTTGTGCACGAATTTGTCGCAAAGCCGGCACCCCAATCTCACTTTCCCCCAAAACATTTAAAATGCACTTAATTGCTGTTAATTCATAAGGTATTTGAAGATAAACAGTATGCAAATAGTGCCTATGGAGATAATCAGCATCAAATACAAATTAACCAGCATGTTGTTACTGGTAAAATCCTTGATGGAAATGCCCATGCGCAGGAAGCCGCCAAAAAACAAAATTACGGTAAACACAAATGCGCCTGGTAAGTAATAAATGTAGCGTGTTACAGGATTTGAAATGACGCTGTAGTCTCTGACGGCCTTATCCAGAAAAGGAACTGAGCAGTATTTTTTAAGGAGAGACGAAAAGAACAGAGCATTGATAAGGGTAAAAAGCACCAGAAAAAAAGCCACCCAGTGAAAGACCCTTTCTTTATTGACCCCATAATTCCACCAGTATTTCTGAACGATGTTAAAAAAATTCTGCCCCTTTGCCTGATAGCTGTATGCTACATATTCAGGGTACAACCGTTCATAGCTTGACGTATAACCTCGGCGTTGAAAATTATTCAGCAGGGACTTATAGACGAGCAGGCGTTCAGTCGCTGGGATATTGTCTGGAAAATACAGCTCAAAATCCGTGTAATAAAAGTTGATTTTATCAATTGCAGCGCCCGCCAGATTAATTTTAATGAGCTGCTGGTCATTTTTCTTTTCAAGCTGCGTTAAATCAATCTCACCATCGGCAATCGTTACGTCTGAAAAATCAACCACTCCCGATATAAGGCTGCGGTTGAAAGAAACCTTGCCATGAAACACGGCGTTGGAAAAATTAGTGACGCCGCTGAAGATGCTGTCTAAAAATGCAACGCCATTGTCAAATCGGGCATAGGAAAAATCAACGCCTTTAGCAAACTCATCCAGACGAAAGAGTGCTCTGTGCTCGAAATGGACACCGTAAAACGAGGTATCTCCAAGAAAGGTGGAATGCGAAAGCTCGAAGGCGGCGTTAAATATCGAACGCTGAAAGGTCGCTTCTTTTTCAGCGGCAATATGGAAGAATTTTTCAGGTTGCGCAAAAATGCAGTAGAAAAAACTGACGCTATCCTTGAATCGCGCATCAAATATGCTGATTTTTCCGTTAAAAATTGCCCATCCTGCATTAAAGATTTTATCAAAAGTGACATTGTTAATGGTGAATTCTTTCATGAAGACGGCAAGATTAAAGCCAACCTTTTCACGAAAATGTGCAGAGATAAACGTAATCGTGTTGTTAAACTGCGTTTTAGGTTGTAAAAAAGGGGTCTCAATGACAGTGTTAACAATGTTAAGCGCCTGATTTTCTTCCCGATAAGGGGCTGTCAGGCTGGTATTCATAATGGCTTTAGAGGGCGTGGTTACGCGCATTGTCTCTGCCAGTCCCTCTGTTGCGCATAGTGTGAACAGCAAACTCAGAAGTATACGAACGAATGCGGTAAAAAAGTGATGAACATGCGCGGCTGTCTGAACCATACTTTTCCATGTATCAGTTTATTAAGAGCCCATTTTAGATTTTGCAACGGATTGACCATAAACTCAAACGCTATTTTTATCAGGACTGAGAAAGGGCGCCATCTCGCGGCACCTCGCTAAAATGTGCCATAATTGCAAAATGCGTGAACAATATAGTGACGATAGCATCTCAAAGGAGTGACTTCATTGAAGCGTGTATTATTTGTCGGCCAAAAACCGGAAACAGTCGATTTTTCTGACCCGTCTCTGCCAATGGGATTAACCGCTGAGAAAGTCCATCGCGGGATTGCTGCCGGCATTGCCGGATTGACCGCTTCTGGATGGCAGGCTGAAGACTGTATGATAACACCTGATGACAGCGGATTATCCCTGTTGGAGAAGCAATTGACATCGGCGCAGTATGATTGCGTGGTGATTGGTGCAGGTATTCGACTGCCGCCAAAGGGCCTCTTGTTATTTGAAAAAATCATCAACCTCGTACATCAAGCAGCCCCTGCGGCCGCAATTGCTTTCAATACCAGACCAGAGGATACCGCGGAGGCGGCTGCAAGATGGCTGCGGCTTTAAAACGTTAACAGGCGCTGAAACATTCGCTCGTATTCGTGGGTTTATCAGCACCGTAAGGAAACAGGGTTGGAATATTCTCCACTCTATTAAAACCATCTTTGAGCGTAGCCTCGCTATACCGATACTGGGATAGCTGGGGTTTTACGCTTATCAGCAACCTGATTGTGCGCAAAAGTTACTAAATGATATTTTGTGAGCGCTCATGCTTTTGCCCTGCAATTGGTCTTATCAAGCAGTGTTTTCAACTTATCACGGGCTACAGCAAATGAAGCCGGCGATAGGCGCACGGCTTTGCTCATGTGCTCATAAGCTTTGGAAATATTGCCAGGCGCTTTGTAAGCGTTCGTCAAATAATAAGTAACGGCATATCCTGATGATATTTTGTTCATACACCAGAATTTACAATAACTTCTATTTTGTCCAACGGGTACATTTCTAATTTGCAGCCACACTGCAAACATTATATTGACCGGCATGGGTATTAAATATACAATCGCGATTTTTTTAAACCACTTTTTCTAGTTCAAACCGGAGCACTCATCACATGGCTGTAAAATTAAAATATTATTGGGAAGCTGCAAACAACAATCTTGCTTACGTTTGCAGGAAGTTACTAAAGCACCCAGATATTCTCAATGCACCCAATCCCTTTGATGATTCTCAAACGTTTTACCATGTATCTGCTGGTATTGGAAAAACGCTGGGCTGGGGGGGCGCCTCGATAGTAGGCGTGATCCTTATGCCTCCGCTGGCTATTTTCACGACGATTGCCGGTGGATACAAGATGGTGACGACGTCGAATGAAAGCGACAGCCATATTCGCAGCAGAAAAAACTGGACGATGCTGGACTATGCGGCAGAATATGGTGCATCGGATGTCGCCGTGTACCTTATTATGCAGGGAGCCCAAACCGGGGACGGTTATTTTCGCAGAGTTGCACGATGTTATGGGCATGATGCCTTCATCCTCGCGTGCGACAAAGCAATCGCAAAAATGCAGGAAATGGATGGCAGGCTTACCCAGGCACAAAATGAGGTGACCCTGTTAAGCGAAGAGAACAAGCTGCTCAAATTGCAGCTCATCAGCTTCAAAAACAAATTTACCAGACTCAAGGTCGATTATCTTCTGCTCTACGAGAAAACCCTGGAATTGCTCGGTGAACATGATGAAAACAGTGTGTTCTGTCTATATGAGAACCTGACAAAACAACATGAAAAAATTCTGAAACTGCATAATACCCTCGGCTTCGTGTCCAGCATGCAAAAGTCGAATAACCCAGCTGTAAAAGCCTTTGCTGTCAAACTTTATAAAACACTGAGCGATGATTATAACCAGATCGTTGCCTATTATAAAAAAGCCACGGAAGATTACCAAAAAACATCTAAAAATCCTGCGGAAGCCACTACAGCTCAAACCCATGGATTTTTTTCCAGAAAACCCGACCAGGCTACGCTTTTTAAATATGCTTTCGGTTTGCAGGACAGAAAAGTGCCTTTTACCGCTGGAAACTGTTTTTTTGACGCGGTCATAGCCCAATCTCCTGCCAAGGCATGGACCGTAGAAAACCTGCGCAATGAAATTGCGCTGGAGCTAATTAATAACGACGGCATCTATTCACCCGCTTTCTGTGGAGAATATCCTGAAGAAGGAACAATGGACATAGGGGATGACGTTTACTCTTACAAAGGATATGAAGAATTCTGCGCTCTAATCTCTATGGATCGCTGTTACGTGGATGACATTCACATCCAGGCATTCTGTGAAACACAAAAAATCTGTTGCGCTATCGTTCATGCCAACACAAAGCAGGTCATCCTCCAGGGCGACAAATACCTGTCCGATACTAATCCGCCAGTTTTCGTCGGTTATGAAGGCAATAATCATTATGTTGCTCTGAATTTACCCGCAGGAAAAACCTGGAAAGCCATGTTAAAAACCATGACGCAGGAAGGAACGGTGACGCTTTACGACCAGGAACCTGATGAGTTGCAGATGAAGCTGTAAACCTGAATACGGTAACACTTCTGACAATCGCGCAAAACAATTATTTTTAAAGGCAACCCTACTATGCCCGATACAAACAATCCATTTATATTAATGCAGACTGATGTTTCCAAATTTCTGCTGGTTGAAATAGAAGGCTACAGAATTTATGCAGAAAATGAAGTCGCCCTCGCAAAAATGCGCGAAGCCTTGGTGCAGGGTGAAGCGATAAACTGGAACTCCTCGACTGTTCACAAGATGATGCAGTATGGAAAACGGCTTAATCAGTCTGGCACCATAACTATTATTGCCTTTGACAGGCAACACGTTGCACCAGGCCTTAGCGGCCTATGTATTCCCAAGGCGGACGGAACGATGGAAATACATCTTGGTACTTTAAAAAACTGCAATGTTTCATCGATGGTACATGAGGTTGCACATGCCTGTCTGGAATTGGGCCATGCACCGGATAAATCTTCCGAACTGTTTACCAGGAATGCTGCAGACGCAAAATCCATGCGTGAAGGGTATTGTCGGGATTATCATAATCATACGAAAAATCGGGCAGCCTACGACAAACCAAGAAAAGAGATTGCCAGAATCCTTTTTAAATCACCGGCGGGATATCAGGCTGAACGCTTTTGCGCCGAGCGTGTTGCACACGGGTTACAGGCCCTTGCCTGTTCTGAGACCTTGTGCGAAGAAATCGCACCGGCCTTTTCCCAGGCATTGCGGAAGTACGTACAAGCTGAAATCAGCATAAAACAAGCTGTCCTGCTCCCAGTAGCCACCAAACGCAAACCGGATTTATTTGCCGTACCAAAATCAGCGGCTTCGGTTCGAGAGAAGCTTTTGAATCGTGGCAGAACTACAACAGCCACAGCACAGACCAGTTCAGTCCGACCTGAAACAGTTCCTCTTACTCAGGATTTCGCCCAACAATCTCAGGCGCAGCGTCGCCCATTTCCATTTACCAGCAGACAGATTTTTAATTTTTGCGAGAAAACGCTTAAATTTGTTGCCAGCACTACGGCCTGGCTTCATGCCCGCCATCGCCATGAGTACCTGAAAGAACATGGCTGGCTTTTTCATAACAGTGCCGCCGCGGCTATTGCGTTTACAACGGTTTCTGCACATCTGTCTGCGTGGTCACGGCTTTATTCAATCAACCCGGCAGCAGCCACGCTTTTGGCAGCAGCGTCCCTTTTTGCCTACACACCCGATCAGGAAGCGACTTTCAAAACCGCCTGGGACAAGCTCAGACCAGAAGACTTTAATCATCCCACGCCAGGAGAGGCTGATGAAAATCTGATTCATTTTCGCAATCCATGGGGACCTTGTCACGGGATAAAAGAAGAAATATTGCAGCAAATGGGACCTCAGGCTTTATTGTTTCATCATGATTTTGCTGAATCGTGGCTGCTTGAAAAGGGATTAAGAGCGGTGGGTACTGGCGTGAATTTTATCATGGACACGATCACCGCCGGAATTGATGTGACAGCAAAATGCCTGCTGAGTATGGATAAAAGCCATGAAGAAACATGGGCTCTTTTAACACCGGATGATTTCGTCCCGATGACACCGTCCGAAGCCGATCATCATTTGGCTCATCATGGCAGCCCCTGGAAACTCAAGCCTGAAATACTGGCCGGGCTCGGAGCGAGTGCGATGCTGCTCAACCCGGAGTATCAGGAAGCCGCTTTCTGGATATCAGGAGCCAAGGCGTTAAGTGCTGGTATTGATGCCATCGCCAGCGTTCCTGACAAATGTGAAGCCGCCAGACGCGAACTGGAACCAGGCGATTTTAACCAACCGACCAAAGAACAGGCTGAATACAATCTGATTCACCATGGCAACCCATGGGGGCCTTGTGCCGGGATAAAGGCAGATAAACTCAGAGACATGGGGCCGGGCGCACTCTTGCTTGTCCATGAAGGCAATGAAGCATGGTTCTGGATAAAAGGCGCTAAAGGAATAGCTGATTGGGTGCAGTCCTGGCAGGATACCCTGTATGGTGAAGCAAAGTTACCCGGGCAACCCTTGGGCACAGAAAGCCCGCGTACAGCCTGGCAGGCGCTCAGCAACCTCAAAAAACTGAGCCAGGATTTACGTCTGCCCGGTACGAGCAGACAACCGAATCCAAAGCGGGATATTATCAGCGAAACGCTGCGTCCCCCGGCACCGCAAACGTCCATACCGACCTCATCTTCCTCCATGGACACAATGACCGCATCAGGCAGCCTGACATCTTCACAACCGCAGTATGATTTAAAATATGTCAGCGAATTACGCGATAAAATTCGTAAAAGCTGCAATCCCAAAAGCACGCTGAAAGAACAACAGCAGGCCATCTTGCCAACACCCAAAAATCCAGCCAGCGGCGCCCGCTTTCACTTTGATATCAGGGGGAATCAGGAAGGTTTCAGTGTTGTTGGAGGCGTGACGGTTACCGGATTTAAATTAAGCAGTCTCGCTCTGTTGGGCGGTGCGGCTGTTTTAGGCGGCCTGGTATTGGGCGTGAGCTGGTATTATCAGCGCAAGCGCTTTAAGAAACAAATGAAGCGCATTAAAAAGCAGTGCCGCTTTGTCGGCGAAGAAATGCAGGAGACCCAGCAGATTTTTAATGAAGCCTGCGACGCACTGCAGGCTTTGCTGGATGCCCCTGAAAATGCACCCAACATAACTACCCTGCTTAAAAATGCGCAGCAGGCGCTCGCCCGGGCGGATCATCACAGCGACATGATGCTAAAAAAATACATCAGTCTTGCCTATGACAGGCATGTCAAACTCGACGTAGCCAAAACCACAAGCCTGTCACTGGAGGACCTGGAAAAGCTGTTGGCCAGCAATGCGCCGCTACCGCCGCACATCAGAGAAAAACTGGCTGATTTTATTGAGAATCATCATGACAAATTTGTTGATCATGGCGATGGTAAAGGCTCCGTCATCCATCAAACGTCACACAGTGAGCATGCCCCGCGTAAGCAAACAAGGGAATATATCAAAAAATTTCTTCCTGACTTACACAACATGGATGAAGGCGTTGACGCGATGCTCGCGCAACTCGGCCTCTATGAAGCGTATCAGGAGCTGCAGGAGATTGCCGGGCAATTAAACCAAAAGCATGACGATTATCTCAATGGTAAAATTCACAGCAAAGACCTGTGCCATGTAACAAACCAGTATATTAAAAAGCTTCAGGAAATCATTGACAAGTACCTCTGTACGGGACAAAAAATCATATCAACGCCTCGGTCGGTGCCTCGATGCTCAAGAAGGCCATCACCTGACCAATTAAACTCAAGATATTCTGCTTTGCATTGAGAGCCGCATCACGTAGAAAATCAAGACCATAACGAAAAATACTGACCTCTTTTCTACCATGTTTTTTCATTTTGATCGCTTTTTGCTCGTTGCGCCATTCACCTACTTTATAAGCCCAACAAAAGCCGATGCTTAAAAGTGCTATCAGCTTCGAAATACGCTCCGGCTTTGTAATATGCGTGTCCTCAAAGTTAAAGCCGCGCGATTTCAGGCAGGAAAACAGGGTTTCTATTTCCCAGCGCCGGCCATACAATTCGATAGGTGAATCAACTTCTTTATCTGTTGCAACAATAAGTAATTCACCATCTGTAAGCCGGAGCGCGCTCAACCAGACTTTTTGCTTCCAAAGCCTGCGCTCACCCCTCAGTTTTCGTTGTTCACCAGGCTTCAGATCGTAGAAAAGAGCATCCACATTAACGTCAAGCCCCAAGCTGTTGCTGGTTTGAGTGTTGCTTTTGATTCGAATGCAAAATGAGATCCCTTCACTACGCAACCATGAGAACCATTCGTTTCCAACAAACTCTCGGTCAGCCAGCAGACAGGCAACTCTTTCTTTGCCAAACTGCTCTATAAAACGCTTAAGTAAGGCTATACGCTCTGTGGTATTACTGTTCCCGCGCTTGGGCAGCAAATCCCACATGAGAGGGATGGCTATCCCTTTGTAGGCAATAGACAGCATTAATATATTGATATCCTGCTTGCCCCACTGCCAATTTGTTCTGTCTATGCTGAGATACAACGGCGTCTGGTCAAAATCAAAAAAAGTCATCACCCATCCGGCCAGAGCGGTGAAGCATATTGTGAATTCCCTGAAAAATCGCTTGATACGCTTGTAGCGCGATTCTATTGTTGCCTCGCTTTCAAAGCCACAGGCCAGTTCGCTTAAATTGACCGTTCTTACTTTGAACAATGATACCAGCATACAGGCGAAACAGGTCATTCTTGCCTTGTTCCAACTAAAATATCCGTTTAATATACCGCTCAGCTCGTTGATTTCCATGACTCCATGCCTTTTCCTTGAACAGAAACGCAGGGATTGTCTATTAATCAATGAGCTACTTCAAGTTTTTTGTCCCGTACAAAGGACAAGTACAAAGAGCTTTATAATGACTTACCCGACGATCATAAAGACAAAAAATATTATGAAAATCTGATTGCTGACAACGAAAAAAAACAACATTCAGCAAAAGACCTATACAAATACACCTGTACACTGGTCGCAACCAATCGAAGCGTTGGGTATGTTAACAAAGCAACCGATGCCTTTGATGAGGCCCTGCAAAAGTATCAGAGCAAGCAATTGCCGCTGGATGATCTGCTGTTATTAGCGAATGACTATAAAAAATCACTGGATGAGAGTATTCAGACTCACCAGAATCTGCTGGCCTGCATGGCGGAGGATGATGAAAATCGCCCGCATGTAGAGGCTCAGATTGCGGCCGGGCAACAGGGGCGGGCCCAGGTGGATAACAAAGTCAGTCTGGTCAGAGACATCAGCACGTACAATACGAAAAACGCCCTTTTTCATGAAGCATTTATCGAATTGTCCATGCAGTTTAAGGAAAAGCTGGTCGATAGCGATGAATTTCAGCGACAGTTTGAACAATTGGCCGGGGATTTTAATGGAGAGATTCTGCCTGTAGCAACAGCCATCATGGGTAACCCACAGTGCGGTCAGGAATTACATGAGAAGATGAAGGGGGTTGGCACCAGCGTCCCCCATCGTGATGACATGCTGGCGCAAGTCATCGCTTATATTCTGGACGGCATCCATTCCGATACAACGAAGGATGAGCTCGGCACCCTGCATGGCAAGGCGGCGGATTTGGCCGAGTTGGTTCAGGACCCGGACAAATATGGCAAAATTATGATAGCACTTGCGCAAACCGTTCTGGGTGAATCCTGCCCTGACCTCGCGGTTCAAAGCATGACGGCCCTGCTGGCACGCGATCCGCAGAATCAGGAAGCCAGCGTGCTGCTGAAAGACGCGCAGTGCATAGCTCGTTATTTTGAAGCCAGGTCAGGTAGTGATACAGCAGACCTACAGGCTTCTTATGCCGATCTGCAATCACTGGCCAACCCCGAACAAAGAATTTACTATCTGCGCGATTGGCTCCTCCTGATGGAAGAACGTGCCAATCAGTATACTCAGGTTGCCATTCTCCTCGCACTGCCCGGCGGCAACGACCAGCTGCAAACCGATAAATGGCTGAATCTTCATATAGAACGCAGCCTGCAGATAGTCGGCCTGCAGGAAGAGCAAGCGCTGTTGAAGGCCTTTCAACAACAGATGGATGCGGAAAGCGACCCGGAGAAAAAGAAAGCGCTTGCGGAGAAAGTGAACCCGCAGCGGCTGGACTTGATTGATAAGCAGCTGATTATGCATGATCTGCTGCAAAGCCATGATGCGAAACGAATCGCCAGCCAGATTTACAACAAACAGACAGAGGGCACTCGACGTAACCTTGAGCTGCTTGGCTACGGCCATCTGGCAGCAGATTTCCTTCTTACCGCCCTGGATAAACAAATCAAAACCCGTCTTGATTTAAGCAAAAAGCAGCGTAAACGGATTTCCCAATGCCTTGCCCATATTACGTCCCTGGTTAACATGAAGATAAGCGAAAATCTGTTAAAAGATTACGATCCAGGCAAATATCTACGGGAAACGGCTGGCTTTAGCCCTGATCATGCTGACGCATTCGTTAATCTGCTGCAAACAGGCAGCAATGACGATTTTGTGCATGCCGCCCACAGCTATCTGAATCGATTTAACAACGTAGTCATAGGCGCAAAACTCCTGTCGACCCTGACCGATTTTTATCTGGAACACTGCTACAAAAAAGCAAACACCAAACTGTCGATGGAGGCCTGGCTGGAACAGGCGCCTTTTGCCAAAGGACTGCACCGGGTCAATAACGTAGTCCATCATGCAACCGACAGTTTTACCGGGGTGCAAATGCTGTTATCGCTTTATCTTTTTGCAGCAGAAACGACGGATGTGTTCAGCCTGGCCCGCAAGGTAAGCTCCGCTTTTTTCAACCTCCCTTATATCCATCAGTTCATAGACCATATGATGACCAGCGATAGCAGACCGGTTGGAGAGGATCGCCTCTATATTTTTTATAAATTGCTGATGGAGCATTTTTATGGCGGTAAATGGCAGCAATTGTTCTATATGCATGAAGACACCATTTTGCATGGCGTTATGGAGGTATTACAACGAGGGAAATATTTTCAGGCTGCTCAAACCGTGTATGAAAAATTACCTGTCATACAAAATATCTGGTTTGCGATTCGCACCTTGTATGCCGTTTATCAGGCCGCATCCGGTGTTGAACAAAAGCGGATAGAACTCATCCTTGCCAATCTCAAAAGACAGTTTGCAGAGATTACCGCAATGCTGGACAAGGCTTCTGGCAAGGAAGATAAATTGTCTGCCTGCCAAAAAGCAGGCGCTATGTATGCTGATCTCAAATATCAGATACGCAATGTTTCCATTCAGCATCCTGATTTGAATTCGCTCCATGCCTGGGCTCTGTATTCTCAGCGTCTCTATGATGACAGCGCGGAAATCATCCCCCACCAGGGGCCGGGCAACGGTTTGTTTGAGGCGGTTGCACATTATGTGGATCAATCGGCAGAAAGCCTGGCCGGGCTGACAGAGGCTTTTATAACAGCCAATCCATTGGTAACCACTAAAGAAAATGCACCGGCTGACTACCTTAAAATAGTTGCTCTGACAAAGATGCTGGGGCGACCTATTTATATCATCTATCAAAAAACAGGGCTTGATCTGTCTGCTGAAGGCCTCGACAGCACAATTATTTCAGATCCTGTTTTTGTGCAATATGATGAAGAAAATAAGCGCTATAATGCCGTCATGCTGCGTAACGAGTTGTATTTTACCAGGCAACAGGCACGCAAACTGGCCTTACACACGGCAGCCCTGCCCTCACAAAATGCGGCAAAACCGGTGGTTCCAGCAGAACTGATTCTGCCCCCCGATGTCAAAACAAGGCTTGCAGCAGCAAGGGAACGGGTAGAAAAGCTGCGCCAGGGGCCAGTCAAGGCATCAACGGTCAGTGAGGAAAGAAAAGCGGTTATCAGGAAAGAGCTTCGCCATCTCAGACCATCGTTCTTTGACAGAAAACAGGAAAACAATGCACATGGAGAAGATCAGCCGAAGCCCGCTGCTCGCTGATGGGATAATGCTGGCGATGGGGAAATAGATTATTAGATTCCCCACTCGTCAGCAGCAGAACAATACCTTCAGGGCTTCTTTGGAAGAATCCCCAACAGTGATCATATGGAGAGCTTCATTCCTTAATAATTCGGTCAATGGATCACTGAATTTTTGAGCTGGTGAGGGAATGTATTATCCATAGGCATGCCTTCGTTCTATAATGCCACCACATTTGCGCTTTTTTACCCATGTTGCCCAGCTTTTAATGTCAGTATCAGCGTATTTTTTATGACTGATGGTTTGTAGTATGTGATAAGAAAAATCATGATTATTTGGCTGTTTTAATTTTAACAGTTTAATCTGTATACGGGACAAAAAATCGTTGTCTTCCCAGAGCTCATGCTGGAGTTAGCCCCATGCCGGCACATGGATGGGTTCCCTGCCTGCGCGGAATGACCGGATTCGGGGTGTGTGCGGAGGCCAAAATCTCTCCCACACTGTCTTCCCCGCGCAGGCGGGGACCCATTCGGGATGTGGCATGGAGCCAACGCATGGAACGATTCATCCTGGTCACGGTACAAAAATACACGTAAATCCCCCGGCGCGGAAAAAATGTCCCGTACACAGGTCAAAACATCTGAATAGGGCATGTCTGGGTTAAAAATGGGAAGGGTCAGAAATTTGGGACTTGTAATATGTTGATTTAATTGGTCGGAGTGACAAGAATCGAACTTGCGACCCCTGCCTCCCGAAGGCAGTGCTCTACCAGGCTGAGCTACACTCCGACACACATGATTTGCAGTGGCTAATGGCTTCTTTCAAGTGCGAAGCGCGCCAGGTCTGCAAGGGCCTCTTTATACACTGAATCAGGGAGTGATTGCAATGCTGAAAGTGATTTATCCACTTCACTGGCTGCAATTTCGCGGGTGTATTCAATGGCGCGGGTATCGCGCAGGGCCTCTAAAATCTGTGGCAGATATTCAAGGCTGCCCTCCTCGAGACTTTTGCGGATACACGCCCGCTGGGCTTCACTGCCTTCGCGCAGCGCATGCAAAAGCGGCAGGGTGGCCTTGCCATCGGCGAGGTCATCGCCAACGTTTTTGCCAAGCGTTTCGCTTGAAGAGCAGTAATCAAGCGCATCGTCAATGAGCTGGAAGGCATTGCCAAGGTGCAGGCCATACTGATACAAAGACTGCACATTCTTGTCGTCCATTTCTGCAAGCAATGCGCCGATGCTGGTGCAGGCCGCAAAGAGCAGTGCCGTTTTAGAGCGGATAACATCAAAATATTCAGCGAGTGTCAGGGCATGGTTGTGACGGTTGGAGAGCTGGCGCACTTCCCCACAGCTGATTTCATGTGACGTGTCTGCCATCATTTTCAAAATTTTTAGATGCTGCGTACTGACCATAAGCTGCACGGATTGCGTAAAGAGATAATCCCCCACGAGAATACTTGCCTTGCTGCCCCAGATGGTGTTGGCCGTTTCTCGACCGCGCCTCAGGGTGGATTCATCCACCACATCATCATGCAGCAGTGTAGCCGTGTGGAAAAACTCTACCATTGCCGCGAGGGTGATGTGGTCATCTCCCTGATACCCACAGGCGCGGCTCGCGAGCAATACCAGCAGCGGTCGCAGGCGCTTTCCACCGCTTTGAACGATATGGTTCGATAAATCGTCAATGAGGCCAACCTGAGATTGAATTCGGTCAACAATGAGTCGGTCAACGGCTTCAACGTCATCCGCCACAAGAGCTTTTAATCGTGCAACAGGCATGTGTGCCTCCGTCTGCTGAGCGCGGTATTTCAAATTATTCGGGAACTTCCTGCTCAAGCCATTGATTTAATACATCAATGATTTTTCGAGCCTGTTCAGTGCTTGAGATATTAAATTTCGATTTTTGCCAGTATTGATCATTGCGTTTCTGATAACGGCGAATGGAAAAACGCACCGGGCTCCAGGCGTTTTTGGCTGGCTCCCAGTCCTGATAGCGAAAAATGATGGTCGTCCATGCGCCGCGGGTCAGGACCTGTTTGTCCAGCTCGCGCACGGTTTCCGTGCCGTTGTCCTGGTAGGAGATGGTAAGACTGTCAATGGAATCACTCATGAAACACGTTCCGGCAAAGGGTTAATCGATGGATTGTAAATTGCCGTTCACAAAAGTCAAGGAAACCGGGGGTTGATACTGACTGGCCTGGTACGTCCAGATTTCTGGTTTTGGAGCACCAGGAATCATCTGGTTGATGAAGGTATTGTTAACAATGGTGGGACTGCCGCAGGCATTATAGACTTTAAACGAGGGGTCACCTACCGCGATGTTCGCACCCTGGCATACGGAAAAAGCATTGGTGCCAGAGCCATTAATGCGCACGGCTACTACCTTGTTATTGCTGACATCCACCTCAAGCTGCACCCCGCCGGAGCCGGTCGGAATGTTCCACACGCCATAAAAAGCGCTGCTTGTGCCCATGTTATTGTAGATAAGCTGCTGCACCGGCACTTTCTGTGTGGCCGGCAGCTGAGAGGTCTGTTTGCTGAGAGGCGTGCCGCAGGCGGCCAGCACCTGGCTTTGTGCCATGCCGACACTTATCCAGGCGCTGTTTTGCGAGCAGTAATAATTATCGTCCGCTGAAGCCTGTGCTGACAGTACCAGTGCAGCTGTTATTACAACACCACGGCATCCACGCATGATTTTGCCCTTCAACATTCCTGTGTGTGTAAAGTATATACTATTTTACACCCAGGTGTTTTGCAGAGGCATGCCGGAGAGCGTGGCCTCGATAAAGATAACAATGGCTTTCAGCGCGACCATCGCTACCAGGGGAGCCAGGTCAAGTTCGGCTATCGGGCGCACGAAACGGCGGGTAAACTTCAGTACCGGCTCACTCAGGTACCAGAGTGCTTCAGCCACCGGATGCTTCCAGTCCGGGCGTATCCAGCTGATAAGAAGGGTCAGCAGCACGCAGTAGAAAAGCGCGTTACAGGGGCGCACAATCAGGTCTCCGGCGAGATAGACCAGAAGATAACCAAACCCGATAAATCCACCGGTCAGGAACAGTCCATAGAGCACCAGCTTGATAATCACCAGCGTAACTACTGACGCAAGCGCCGGTATGTCGTAGGGTGATTTCGCATTTGCATGTGTGCCAAAGATGCGCTGGAAGGGCTTCACAAAAGCATTCGTCAAACGAATAATGGCGGCATTGCCGGCCTGTCGGGGTGTCGCTCCAAAAAAACGGAGCAGGATGCGCGCCCAAAGTAAAAAAAGCACAAGCGCAAAAAAAAGTGACACCAGAAAAAATGCTACGCTTAAAATTCCGGACATGGTGTTTCCTCAAATGGGTTACTGCTTCTGACGCCCGTGCGCCAGAAGCTCGCGCGATCGCGCCGCCGCTGCCCGCAGGGCGTCTGCAATCACGTCTTCAAAGCCTCGAGTCTTCAGTATAGCCAGAGCCGCGGCAGTTGTGCCAGCAGGAGATGTGACTTTATCCCGCAGTGTCGCAAACGTTTCGTTACTGTGCGTGCAGACAGCGACAGCACCTTTAAGCGTCTGCAGCGCAAAAACGCGCGAAGTTTCTTCATCGAGCCCAAGCGCGATGGCGCCTTTTTCGAGTGCTTCGAGAAAGAGAAAAACATACGCAGGCCCGCTTCCTGCCAGAGCGGTAAAGGCGTCCATATCCTCCTCATGCTTAAGCCAGGCAACGCGTCCCACGGCAGCAAACAACACCTCTGCGGTGTTTTTTTGCGCGGGCGTTGTCCATGCATTCGCAAAAAGGGCCGTTGCGCCTTCGTTGAATGCGGCGGCGAGGTTTGGCATGGCGCGCACCAGTGCATGCGCCTCATTCGCGGTTTCTGCAAAAAAAGCGCATGAAAGGCCCGCCGCCACCGAAATCAGCAGGCAGCTTGCGGGAATATATGCCGAAATTGCCGCCATCACCTCCTGCATCTGCTGCGGTTTGACCGCGAGTATGACCACTTCCGCATTGCAGAGTGCCTCAGAAGGATGGCTGGTGGTTATAACGCCATGCCCATCAACGGCCCTCGTCAGTGAGGGCGCGAAAGCGTGTAAGTCCGTGAATCCTGCCGCTGAGAGTCCTCTGGCAAGTGCTTTTGCCATGCTGCCATAGCCTGCAAAGGTGATTTTCATGATGCTGGAATCTCCTCTTCTCCAAAAAGTGCGCGTCCGATGCGTACAATGGTGCTTCCTGCAATGACCGCCGGCACCATATCGGCACTCATGCCCATTGACAGTGTATCGAGTGCGAGAGAGGTGTCACGGTTCAGCGATTCCATAAGGTCTGCAAGGCGCTTGAAAGCAGCATATTGACGCTCGGGGCTCGTATTGGCTGTCGGGATGCACATCAGACCGCGCAGACAAAGGCCCGCAGGCTTTGAGACCGCCTCAGCGAGCGCGTGGGCTTCACTCGGAGAAATGCCGGCTTTTTGCGCTTCTGCATCAAGGTTTATCTGCAGGCAGATATTAAGTGGCGGTAAGGCAGTCGGTCGATTGTCCGCGAGCTTTTCCGCCGCCTCAAGGCTTGCGACACTGTGCACCCAGTCAAATGACTGAGCAATACGTTTGAGCTTATTACTCTGCAGCGGTCCGATAAAATGCCATGTGATGGGCAGGTCCTGAAGCGCCTGCATTTTAACAAGCGCCTCCTGACAGCGGTTTTCGCCAAAAGCGCTTAACCCTGCCGCAAAAGCTTCACGAATGGCACCCACCGTCTGCCCCTTGCTGACGGCAAGGAGACTGACAGCACCCTCGGAGCGATTGGCCTCCTTTTCAGCTGCACGAAGCCTTTGAAGGACTGCCTGAACACGCATGGCGATGGTCATGTGCGCATCCTTGTGCGCGCGTCAGGCGTTGCGCTGCAGGTCAATCAACGTGTTGATACCGCTTTCCGCGAGCGACAGCATGGCATCGAGTTCGGCGCGGGAGAAGCTTTTATCTTCAGCCGTTCCCTGGACTTCTATAAACTGCTGTTTATCGTTCATGACAACGTTCATGTCCGTTTCGGCGAGCACATCTTCCGCATAGTCAAGATCAAGCACCGGTTGACCGCGATAAATACCTACGGATACGGCACCCACCCAGGTAAACGCCGGCATTTTGCGGATTTTTTCCCGCGTAACCATCCAGTTCAGCGCATCGTGTAATGCTACACATGCACCGGTAATTGAGGCAGTACGGGTTCCGCCATCGGCCTGAAGCACATCGCAGTCAATGGCTATGGTATTTTCGCCGATGGTTTTCAGGTCTGCACAGGCACGCAGCGAGCGGCCGATAAGGCGCTGAATTTCAAGGGTGCGTCCCCCCTGACGACCGCGGCTCGCTTCGCGCTCAGTCCGGCTGTGAGTGGCTCGGGGCAACATGCCATATTCCGCAGTAATCCAGCCCTGATTCTTACCTTTCAGAAAGCGTGGAACACCATCCACCACTGATGCGGTGCACAGTACCCGCGTCTGTCCAAATTCCACCAGCACGGAACCCTCGGCATGCCGGGTGTAATTACGGGTGATGCGGATGTCACGCAGCTGATTGGTCTCACGGTTGCTTGGACGCATGCAAATATCCTCAACGAAAAAAAGGCAAGTATACCCTCATGAAGACTGGAATGCGACTTGTCTCTCAGGCTCGATGTTATACGAAGGCCTGTTATTACAGGACGGTTCGCAGATGAAGCTGCGGCAGCAACCCTTGCATCAGGTTACAGGCAACGCAGCCAGTTCAGGGCTATGAAACAAGTGCGCCTCTATGTTAAGTTGTAAATACTCGGAATTAAAATATGCACAATGTGTTAAACATCTGAGCAGTGGTTGAACGACACGAAATCAAGGAGACAGAGCATGCGATTTTTTTTGGAAGACAAAACCCACCAAAACATGCTTGATACAATAAAACATCTGCCACCTGATACCCTCAGTTTTGTTTTGAGCGATAATGTACCCGGCAAGTATTCTCAAGCTGAGCTTCTCGAGATTATGCGGGCGCTGCCAGAGAATCTTCGGTCATTACGAATCGATGTAAGCAGCATGAACAATTTGGTTGATTCGGACATCATCGATTTAATCAATGTCTTTCGGGGGCGCGATTTGATTGAACTGATGCCTGGCGATAACGCAATGACGCGGCCGGCGGTACAAGTGCTCCTGGATGATGTGATGAGAACAAACAGGGAAAACCTTCGTGAAAAAGAAGGCTCCTTGATGTCAAGACTCTTATTACAACTGGACTTAAACGCCCCGACAGTGTCTGCAGCGTCTTCGATGGATAGCGAAATGCTGGAAAGAGCGTCAGGTGTTAACGGCATGCAGCCTGGATAATCTATCAAGGTGTGTCCCTGTTTCACGATATAAGACCAAAGCGCCACATTTTCGCTTCACATCATGAAATGAGGACACGCCGTGGTTCTGTTGAGCGAAAAGACAGCCTTGTGTGTGCAGGCCTGAGGCTGAACGCAGGACAACCGTTTCCGGTTTCATGCAGGCTCCTCTTGCAGTGCGTAAATACGTGCATTATTTGCGCGTTTACGGTATAGTCGCGCATTCTGAGATTTGTGGTTAGAGTAAGTGGGGCATGCGCATGCGGGGCAGTGTATTTGTCGTGGCGGCACCTTCCGGCGGAGGCAAGACCAGTCTGGTCAAGGCGCTGGTGCGTGACATTGCGGATATTGTGGTATCTACATCCCATACCACCCGTGAACAGCGTCCAGGTGAAGTTGACGGCGTCGATTATTTTTTTATCGATGAGCCGGCTTTTGAAGCAATGGTGGCCGAAGAGGCCTTTGTTGAGCATGCACGGGTTTTTGGACATTATTACGGGACCTCTGTTGCTGAGATTCGCGAGCGTCTGGCCAATGGGCTGGATGTCGTGCTTGACATTGACTGGCAGGGAGCGGCGCAGATTCGCAGGCTTTTTCCAGGTGCTGTCACCGTATTTGTCATTCCCCCATCACTCACAGTCCTTCGAGAACGGCTTGAAAAGCGCGGGCGGGACAACGAGGCCGTGATTGACAGCCGCATGGAGCAGGCCCGGGCTGAAATGCAGCATTTCAGCGAATTTGACTACCTCATTGTTAACGATGTCTTTGAGGAAGCCAGTGAAGCGCTTAAGGCAATTGTAATGTCTGAGCGTCACCGCGTGGCACGTCAGGCGATGAGTCATCGTAAACTGCTCTCGACCCTGCTTTCATAACGTTTCAGCAGGGTGTGTTTATCGCGCAAATTGCGCTACAATTTATTCCTTGGGCTGTGAAAATCATCAGCCATTGTTTTTACGTTTGGGAGGGGCCGTTGCATGGCACGTGTAACCGTTGAAGATTGCCTTGAGCATGTGGAAAACCGTTTTGAACTGGTTATGGTCGCTACAAAGCGCGCACGCCAGATTGCAGTGCGTGGTGAGCAGCCGCTGGTGGAGTGGGAAAATGACAAGCCCACCGTGGTTGCGCTGCGTGAAATTGCAGAAGGGTTGATTAGCCCGAAAATTCTGGAAGAAGACTAAAAAAACCTGCAGGGAGTGGGTAGTGAGCTACTTTGGGGAGTTACACGAAGAGCTGGAGCATTACCTCGAGCCGGAGCTGATTGAAAAGTGCCGCAAGGCCTATCTTTTGGCAGAAAAAGCGCATCAGGGACAGATGCGCCGTTCAGGCGAGCCCTATATTACGCATCCGGTGGCAGCGGCGCTCATTCTTGCGCGCATGCGCCTTGATTACCAGACCATCATGGCGACACTGCTCCATGATGTGGTCGAAGACACCGGCGTCAGCAAGGAAACGCTGCAGCGTCAATTTGGTGACGAGGTGACAGCGCTTGTCGATGGTGTCACCAAGCTTACTAAAATAAAATTTGAATCCCGTGCCGAGGCGCAGGCGGAGAACTTTCGCAAGATGGTGCTTGCGATGGTGAAGGATATCCGCGTTATCATCGTAAAGCTCGCTGACCGGCTCCATAATATGCGTACGCTTGGCGCCATGCCCGCAGTCAAGCGTCGGCGAATTGCCATCGAAACACTCGAAATCTATGCCCCTATCGCTAATCGTCTCGGTATGCACACGCTCTATGTCGGGCTCGAAGACCTTGGGTTTCAGGCGCTCTACCCCATGCGCTATCGAGCGATTAAATCGGCGTTTGACAAGGCACGCGGCAATCGGCGCGAACTGACCCAGCAGATAGAGCACGATTTACAGCGCACCATGGAAACGCTTGGCATTCCTTTCCAGCACGTTTTTGGCCGCCAGAAACATTTGTATGGTATTTATCGTAAAATGCGCCAGAAACGCGCATCTTTCGCTGAAATTACCGATGTTTTTGCATTTCGAGTGATTACTGCCGATATTGATGCCTGTTACCGTGTTATGGGTGCACTGCATTGTACCTACAAACCCGTGCCACAGCGTTTTAAAGATTATATCGGTATTCCAAAGGCCAATGGCTATCAGTCGCTGCACACCACACTGTTTGGCCCTTTTGGTGTGCCGCTTGAGGTGCAGATTCGAACCCGTGACATGGACAGCGTTGCTGAAAACGGTGTTGCCGCGCATTGGATTTACAAATCCAGCGGACGGGAAATTAATGAAGCACAGCTGCGCGCGCGCGAATGGGTGCAGCGGTTGCTGGAGCTGCAGCGTGGCAGTGGGAATTCGCTCGAATTTATTGAAAACGTCAAAATTGATTTGTTCCCGGATGAAATTTATGTCTTTACGCCGAAGGGGCATATCATGGAGTTGCCAAAAGGTGCCACACCGGTTGATTTTGCCTATACCGTTCATTCTGACGTAGGCAACACCTGTGTTGCGGCGAAGGTTAACCGGCGACTGGTGCCCCTCAGCATGCCGCTCGTTAATGGTCAGACCGTCGAAATTATTACGGCCTCTGACGCCAATCCCAATCCTGCCTGGCTCAACTTTGTGGTCACAGGAAAGGCGCGCAGCAACATTCGTCACTTTCTTAAAACCCGCCAGCACAGTGAGTCGGTACAGCTTGGCAAACGCCTGCTTGAACAGGCGCTTGAAAGCCTTGACTGTGACTATGCCCGCGTGCCACCAGAGTCCATGCAGGCGGTTATGAAAGATTTAAACTATAAAACCACCGATGAACTGCTGCATGCGCTCGGCATGGGGAACCAGATGCCAATGGTGATTGCAAGGCGTCTTGTTGCTGACGAAGAGCGCTCGAAGGATGAAAAGTCGCCGGAGAAAGACACCTGTCCGCCGCTTGCTATTAAGGGCACGGAAGGCATGGTGGTGCAATTTGCCGACTGCTGTCAGCCGTTGCCCGGCGACAGCATAGTCGGTCGTTTTCAGCAGGGGCGGGGGATTGTGGTTCACACCAGTGACTGTCCACGCCTTAATCCTGCCCGCAGTAATCCCGAACAGTGCATTCCGCTGCGCTGGGATGAGAATGTGCGGGGCGAATACTGGGTTGATATCACTGTGGAAGTCGCAAACCAGCGCGGTGTGCTGGCAACCCTTGCGAGTGCGATATCCGATTCCGAGTCTAACATTGGTAACATCAGTGTTGACCCGGGGGATGGCTGCTACAATGCCGTGACCTTCTCCATCAGCGTGCGTGATCGCAAGCATCTGGCGCGTGTGATGCGCCGGTTGCGAGCCTATAAAATAGTCACGCGTCTTTACCGAAACCGACAGGGGAGTAATCCATGATTCCCATTCATACTACCGATGCGCCGGCGGCGATTGGCACCTACAGCCAGGCTGTGCGCGCAGGCAATACCGTATACCTTTCCGGCCAGATTCCGCTTTGTCCTAAAAGTGGTGAGTTGTGCAGCGATGATATTGACGCACAGATTGAGCAGGTTTTTCTGAACCTTGCTGCCGTATGTCGAGCTGCAGGCGGCAGTCTTTCGCAAGTGGTAAAACTGACTATCTACCTGACAGACCTCGTGCATTTCCCCAAAGTAAACGCGGCCATGTCCCGCCATTTTTCCGAACCCTGGCCGGCGCGCGCCGCCATTGGCATTTCCGCACTGCCGCGGGGGGCGATGGTAGAAGCGGACGGGATAATGGTTCTTGCCGACGGTTGAGGCAACAGAAGACTTATGAGTATTTTAGCGTTGCTGAATGTGTCCTTTCAAATTGGTGGACACTACCTCCTCAAACATGCCGATTTACAGGTTGAGCAGGGGGAGCGTATTGCGTTAACCGGTCGTAACGGGGCCGGTAAAACCACCCTGATGCGCATTATTGCGGGTACGGTAGCTGTCGATTCGGGGCAGATACACCGCCAGTCAGGCATCAGTGTCGCAGGACTTGATCAGGAAGTGCCCGTCAGTGACGGGGAGAGTGTGTATCATTTTCTTGTTAAAAGCCTTGGAGAGACGGGCGAGGTACTGGCTGAATACCGCAGGCTTTTGCAGGGGGAGGACATGGAGGCACTCTCCCGCTGCCAGCAGCGCCTCGATAATCTGAACGCCTGGGAGGTTTTGCCGCGGGTGGAAACCATGGCAAGCCGCCTTGGCATTGACCCTGATGCCGAAATGCAGACGCTCTCAGGGGGCATGAAGCGCCGGACACTGCTTGCTGCCGCTCTCATCGCAAACCCAGGACTTCTTTTACTCGATGAGCCGACCAACCACCTCGATGTTGAATCCATCGAATGGCTTGAGAGCTATCTTGCGTCCTGCAGCAGTGCCGTGGTGTTTGTGTCACACGACCGTGCCTTTTTGGAGCGGGTCGCGACCCGCATTGTCGAAGTTGACCGTGGGCACCTGCACAGTTACGCTTGTGATTATCAGACCTGGCTTGACCGACGTGAAGAGCGACTGCTTACCGAACAGAAACATAACGCGCTTTTTGATAAACGCCTTCAGGACGAAGAAACCTGGATTCGCACCGGTATCAAGGCACGGCGTACCCGTAATGAGGGACGCGTGCGCGCCTTAAAAGCCATGCGCGAGCAATACCGCGAGCGGCGCCTCGAAATGGGGCGGGTACAGGCCTCTACACCGCATGGTTCACGTTCCGGCGAAATTGTGCTGGAGGCGAAACACCTTACCGGCGGCATTGGCGGGCGAACCCTCGTGCGCGATTTATCATTGCTGGTGCTTCGCGGTGAAAAAATCGGAATTTTAGGGCCTAATGGCTGTGGAAAAACCACGCTGGTGCGCCTGCTGCTTGGCGAGCTGACGCCTGAGAGCGGTACACTTCGTCACGGTACGGGGCTTGAGGTGGCGTTTTTTGACCAGATGCGCTCGCAGCTTGATTTAAATGCCACGGTACTTGATAACGTTGCCGATGGTGCAGAGCATGTCGTAATTGGTGGGAAACAGAAGCATGTCGCAAGTTACCTGAAGGATTTTTTATTTCAGCCTGCCTGTTTTAATCAGCCTGCCGGGAGCCTTTCCGGAGGAGAGCGTAATCGTTTGATGCTCGCACGTGTGCTGGCAAAACCGGTGAACCTTCTGGTTATGGACGAGCCTACGAACGATCTTGACATGGAAACGCTTGAACTTCTGGAACAGTTACTGGTTGAGTACAAGGGTACGCTGCTCTTAATCAGCCATGACCGTACCTTCATCAATCGCGTTGTGACGAGTGTGCTCGTGTATGAGGGCGATGGGCATTTCGCAGCCCACCTCGGCGGTTTTGATGAGTGGAAAGCGCATGCAGAAAAGCGCGTACAGGCTACTGCTGCCAAAGCAGCAAAACCCAAAGCGGCTCAGGGCAGTCGCCTCAGTTATAATGAACAGCGTGAACTTAAGGGACTGCCTGCCGCCATTGAGGCACTGGAGGCCCGCATTGGCGCACTCAATGCAGAGATGGCAGCTCCGGGCTTTTATCAGCAGGATACGGCCGCAGTCAGTGCCTGTCATCAGGCGTTGTCTTCGGCGCAGGCGGAGCTTGAGGGCTTGTTTGAACGTTGGGAAACGCTTGAGGCTCGACAGGGATGAATTTATATACGCTGACACTCGTGGTGCTTGCTGGCGCATTAGTTATAGTTTTTATTCAGGATATTGCGAAAATTTTCAAACGTCTTGCGAAAATTCCGGGCGTATTGCTTTTTGGTCCATTACTGACAGTTTCCGCAGCGTTGTATGCGTGGGAGGTGTATGCCTATATCAGCCTTGTTCATATACAGGCAGTCTATTTCTGGCCAGTTAACTGGCTTCAGTCTCAGTATGGAGAGAATGCAAGACTGGCAGGTCTTACGGCACTTCTGACGCTCACGGCACTGCTGCCAGTCTTGCTCATTGATATATGGCTTCGCCGTACGCGCTTTTATGGCCTTGACCATCCAGCTCGACTGCATGCGTTTTTGTTTCTCTTTGCCACACTGCTCTTGTGGCTCTTGCCGTTTGTGACCTGAGTCCTTGTCAACAGAGCCTGATTTCAGGCATTTTCAGGCACGATGGCCTTTCGCCTGGCCGAGCGGTGGCGTGCTTCGCGTTCTACATCGATGTACCTGTCGGTCGTCGCACTCGAGCTGTGACCGGCATCATCGCGCACGTGCTCGCGCGGGCGGATTTTGACATCCTCGGAAATACCGGTGTGGCGCAGCCAGTGGACAGTTGCGACCATCAGCGCATCGGCTTCTTCCGCTTCACCTTTCGCGCGCAGGCTCACACAGGCCTCATCAAAGCAGCGTTGTACGATGCGTCGAATGGGGGCGGTGTCGCGCATGGGGCCGTTGCCGCGCATTTTGGGGATGAGCGGCGAGTTATCTGCGGCAGTTGGCAGCGGGGGGAGTCCGAGGAACGTGCGCCAGCGGCGCAGGCTATCCAGTAAGGCATCACTGACGGCAATCTGGCGTTCTTTATTTCCCTTGCCAACCGTTGTAAACCACCACCGTCCCTGGCTGTCTTTCGCAAAATCATTCATGGATGGCGTCCAGCGTCCGCTTGCGGCAAGTTCTGAGATACGCAGATACATCCCAAAAAGCAGGTTCAGGATAAAGCAGGTTCGCTCATGAAGCAGCGGATTATTCTCGGCCAGTGTTTCAGCGGCACTTAAAACATGTTCCCATTGCATGAGGCTTAGGCGACGAACTGGCGCATGTGCCTGGCTTTTACGTAAAAAACGGCTTTTCTGACGAATAAGAGCAACTGGATTGGCAACGAGATATTCCTCAGCCATGAGAAAATTGAAAAACGTGCCAAGAATGGCAAAAATCTCAGCGATTGCTCCTTGGGACAGTTGAAATCGCCCGATATCCGGGGTAGCGCCGATTTTACGGGCGGCCTTGGAGACGCCTGAAACAAACGGCCGCCATGCCGGGTTTGGCACTCTGAGCCCCACTTCCTCAATAAAGCGGGGTACCTTTTTTGTGCTTATCCAGCTTTCGGGGGGATTCTGGCAAAAATGCACAAACTGCTCTATGTCATCGCGTTTAAGGCTGGCAAGCGATTTCTGGCGCACATTCCACGCCCACTGCAAAAGCCGCTCGACTTCGCGCCGATAACTGTTAAACGTTCCAAGGCTTCCGGTGTAACTTTTAAGAAACTGCAGCGCATGATAAAAATCATCACGAAAGTCCTCACTCGGAAGGCGCGCGTATTCATGGTTTCGGTTAAGGTGCTGGAGGCTGTCAAAGAGGGGGAGAGGGCATGTTTTCACGCGTGATTCCGGGGATAGCGAGCATTCCGTTGATGGTAGCGTGGTGAACGGTCAACGGCAAGGGTGAGCGCTCTGGCATGTGTTGATGTTATGGAGATTTTTTGGAAAGGCTGCTGGAAGGGGGATCATCAGAAGTGCTGCTGAAAGGGGATGCATCAGGAGCGCTCCTCGGGAGGGATGCGCCAGTAGTGCTCCTGGAGGGGGATACCTCAGTAGAGTCCCTGGGTGAGAGAGTGGCGTCGTGGCCAGGCTTTTTATCAGAATCACCTTCAGGCATCAATGTACCAAACATAGTCGTTGTGCTTGTATGGGATTTGGGCATGTCTTTTTCACGAATATCATCAATTGAACGTCCAGTAAAAAAACCAATGATACCGCCGGCTACACTGGCACCGACAATAATTCCTGCTGCAACCAGTCCTGCTGGATTGGCAATCAGAAACAATATACCAACTGCAAGCATCCCAAAACCAACAATGCCCGCGAGTGTTGTCGCCACTGTCATTGCATTACGACTGAAAAATGAAGCGGTTCCAGAAGGCGTATCGGCACCAGTCCCAGTTTTCGCTGCCAGCTGTTGAGGCGACTTGACAAAAGCTGAATCGCTGACTGACGGCAGCGATTCACCACCAGTTCTGGTTTTCACTGCCTGCTGTTGAGATAACTTGACAAGAACGTAGTCGTTGACTGGCGGCAGCGAATCATATGCAATTTCTTCAGCGCTAACCTTTTGACTCAAGGCATATACTTCAAGTATCGTACTTGTTCTAACTGCCTTATTTTTTGGCACTTGAACGCTGATTATCTGAAATGTATCGTCGGGATAAAAGTCCTTTTTGCGAGAAGGTGAATTTCTATCCTCAATCATGTAACGAGTATTCAAGATAGTGACAATGTCGGTTTTCTGATCACGAGGCTTCTTCTTCAGAAGATCCATGTACTCTTCCGTACTCAGCTCGATGTATATTGTCATGTAATCATCATTTTCGGGCATGACATTGACTCGCTGACCTCGTTATAATCATTTTGATGTGTTTTTTGCACAAAATCAAGCGGCAGCGTTTTTTGCTCGCTCTGATACTAAGGCCTGTTGACAATTGATAACACGGCTGCAAACCACGTCAATTTGTCCAAATTTAACCTTGAGTTCGTTAAATAGAGCCAGCTATTCTCCTCACTCAAGATAAAATTTGGCCTAAATTGACGTGTTTTTCGCTTCGCGCCACCAAATGTCAACAGGCCCTAAATCAAATCAGGTATCAGAATGTTCTCAATATAATCCACTCTATTCTACAGTACAGCAGTAGCAGGTATTCATGCTCCATGGCAGAATAGTGAGCGTGTTGGAGCATATGACAGATACGGAGTTTAAATGCCTGATAAAGTCGTGCAGACCATCCCCGGAGTGGATTTTGGTTTTTCAGCGAATGACAAATTTGTCACTTTCCGTTTTCTGGGCAAAGCCTCATCAGTCCGCATAGCGGCCCGCGATGCTCTATTCGGGCTGAAGATTATCGGAGGGGTTGAAGGCGGAGTGCGGTTTATTTCCGATGAAAACCTCGCATCTTTCGAGGATGCTGGTCAATTTTGGGGAACGAACGCCCAGATTGACATATGGATTTCTACCAGGGCACACGACCGCCTGCTGTTGATGTATCGCTATTGTCATCAGATTGGTATTAAGTTTTCGGGTAGTGCAGGCTCCATGGAACCAGGAGCCTCCAATTCCTCAGTTCCTTTTTTCTCACAGCCTGAAAGGTACTTTTGGAGCGTTGTCAATGAGGATGGCTCCGTATCGCAAGCATGCGGCATACTTTCAGCATACCTTGATGCTTTGAAAGACTTGGCGAAAGCCGATACAACCCCAATAGTTATACCTGCATATCCACGGCCGGAATGCAGTTTGTTGTGGTCGCAAGAGGAACTTGATGCAGAGTGTGCACGTCTGGAAGCCATTTGCAGTTGCAGCCATACTGTCAGTTCCAGCAGTTCCAGCAGTTCAGCAGTTCCAGCAGCAGCGAAGCAGTGAATGGGGATGCATCATTGCGGATAGCACGCAAGGCTCAGATTAAAGACATGATTGAGTTTATGGTACGTAAAGATCCTCGAGTGATATATGCTTCCCCGGCCGCGGTGCGATATGAATATCTGGAGTGGATCTCCGAGGCCATGCGCAGAGGCGAAAATCCGTTTGATCCCGCACTGGCATGTGAGCGTTATACATACATTCAACGGACAGACATGGCAAAATTTCTGGGGTTGCTACAGGAATACCATACACTCTCAACGAACGAGAAGGCTGATTATAAAGAGGAACACGGTAGCGGGTGTTTCTTCTTGTGAGGCTCTGTTTCATAGTTTGAATGCGGGACCCTATCCAGGTATGGGTATAACCGACTTGTCTCGCGACACAAAAAGCGTTTTTTACTTGACCTTGGATAGACAGCAGCGTATTATCACCCCGCTGCCCCACATTGGGGTAGGCGGGGTGTAGCGCAGCCTGGTAGCGCGCCTGCTTTGGGAGCAGGATGTCGGGGGTTCGAATCCCTCCACCCCGACCAGTTTTTTGCGTCCGTAGCTCATCTGGATAGAGCATCGGCCTTCTAAGCCGAGGGTAGCAGGTTCGAATCCTGCCGGGCGTGCCAGTATTTCTGGCAGGCCTCCCCGGCCACATCGTGTTATGGTGAGCGTAGCTCAGTTGGTAGAGCCCCGGGTTGTGATCCCGGTTGTCGTGGGTTCGAGTCCCATCGTTCACCCCATCTTTCCCTTCCGTGCAGTACCCAGGCATCTTAGCCATCATGAAGGCTTTACAAGAGGCCGGTACTCCCGGATAATTCCCCCCTGTTCGCGAAAGTGGCGGAATGGCAGACGCGCTGGATTTAGGTTCCAGTGGGGAAACCCGTGAGAGTTCGAGTCTCTCCTTTCGCACCATTACAGAATGAATTTTTTTTCACAGAGGTGACCAGATGCAAGTTTCTTTCGAGACCCTGAAGGGGCTGGAACGCAAGGTAACGATTAGCGTACCCACAGACAAGATTGAGGAAGAGGTATCCCTTCGTCTCAAGAATCTTGCCCGCAACGCCAAAGTACAAGGCTTTCGCCCCGGCAAGGCGCCCATGAACATCGTGGTTCAGCGTTATGCTGATGGCGTGCGTGAAGAAGTGGCACGGGACATGATGCAGTCGACACTGTTTGAAGCGCTGAAGGATAAAGACCTGAATCCTGCCGATTATCCTCAGGTTGAGATTGGCACGCTTGAAAAAGGCAAGGACTTCGAATACTCCGCAACCTTCGAAGTGTTCCCGCAGTTTGAGGTCCATGAGCTCAATAAAGCAGACGTGGAAGTGGTTGAAGCAGTTGTCAGCGACAAAGACCTTGATGCCATGATGGAAAAGCTGCGTGAGCAGAACAAAACCTGGCATGCCGTTTCGCGCACCTGCCAGAATGGCGATAAAGTACGCATAGATTTTGAAGGTTTCCTCGATGGCGTGCCTTTTGAAGGTGGCCGTGCCGAGGGGCATGAGCTGGTGCTTGGTTCCGGCAGCATGATTCCGGGCTTTGAAGAAGGCATCACCGGCAAGGAAACCGGCAAGCCGTTTGAAATAAGCGTCACCTTCCCGGCTGATTATGGCCATAAGGACCTTGCCGGCAAGGCAACAACCTTTAACATCACCGTCCATGAAGTGATGGAAAGCCAGCTTCCTGAGCTCGACGATGCATTCGCTGAACAGTTCAATATCCTCGAAGGGGGCATTGAAGCGCTTAAAAAAGACATCCGTGAAAACATGGAGCGGGAATTAAGCCGCCGCCTGAAAGCACTGAACCGTGAAACCACGTTCACGAAGCTCCTCGAAAAGAACGCTTTTGATTTGCCAAACGCGCTGATAGAGCGTGAAATCGGCCATCTGAAGCACGAAATGTATCACCGTCTTTTTGGCCCTGAGCACTCAGAACACGAACAAATTCCGGATTTTCCGCGCGAACTCTTCGAAGCCCAGGCTAAACGGCGCGTACATCTTGGCCTGTTGTTTGCTGAGTATGTGAAAAAACACGAACTGGTTGCAGACAAGGCCCGGGTTGATGCAATAATTGATTCCATGGCCAGTGCGTATGAGCACCCTGAGCAGCTGCGCGCATGGTATGCCTCCAGCAAAGAGCGCATGGGAGAAGTGGAAGCGTTGGCTCTGGAGGAGCTTGTGGCTGAGAAAATCCTCGAAGATGCCAATTGCGTTAAAAAGGTAATGGATTACGAATCCGTGATGAACCCGAAGAAGGGCACGGAAAACGCAGGAGAATAACTATGTCTTTCGAAAGCGCGGAGCGCATCCGAAACGCCAGTGGTCTTGTACCGATTGTAGTGGAGCAGACTTCCCGCGGGGAGCGCTCCTACGACATCTACTCACGACTCCTGAAAGACCGTATCATTTTTCTGCTGGGTGAGGTTGAAGACCACATGGCGAACCTTGTGGTTGCCCAGCTGCTCTTTCTGGAATCAGAAAACCCGGATAAGGATATTTCGATTTATATTAACTCCCCGGGTGGAGTGGTGACGGCGGGACTTGCCATTTACGACACGATGCAGTTTATCAAGCCAGATGTCAGTACGCTCTGTATTGGTCAGGCGGCCAGTGCTGCGGCATTGCTGCTCTGTGCCGGTGCTCCTGGCAAACGCTATTGCCTCCCGAATGCGCGGGTGATGATTCACCAGCCTCTGGGCGGCTACCGGGGTCAGGCCACCGACATTGAAATTCATGCCCGTGAAACATTGACCGTGCGTGAGCGTCTCAACAGCATCATGGCGAAACATACCGGTAAAACACCTGATCAAATCATGCGTGACACCGAACGTGATAACTTCATGAGCGCATTCCAGGCCCGTGATTACGGTCTTATTGATAAAGTGTTTGAAGGCCGCGAAGGCTGAACCTGAAAGTTATGCGGTGCGCTCTTTCCAAGTTACAGCGTGCCGCATGATTACGCGTTTTTTGACATGCACGCAAATCCCCAATCCCCTTCTGAAAATGATTCGGTACAAATGAAGTATGATTTGCTACAATCAAGGGGATGTTATTAATGACTGTCAACCGATTCCGGCAGGTGTTTAAACAGCTGCAATCACAGGGTCACGGCGGTATTAACCGGTCCTTCAGCATTACCGATGAATTGTAGCGATTTAGAGAGAGGTTTTCGATGAGTAAATCTGGCAGCGGGACTGGCGATAAAGTTCTGTATTGTTCTTTTTGTGGCAAAAGCCAGCATGAAGTCAAAAAGCTTATTGCAGGCCCCTCTGTGTTTGTCTGCGATGAGTGTGTGGAATTGTGTAACGATATTATCCGCGAGGAAGTACAGGATGCGCCGCAGGCCGCCGCTGAATCAAGGCTTCCGGTTCCGCGAGAAATTGCCGAGTTTCTAGATGACTATGTTATTGGTCAGCCGCATGCCAAAAAGGTCCTTTCAGTCGCGGTTTACAACCACTACAAACGCCTGCGCCATAAACCCGAGAATGGTGTTGAGCTTGGTAAGAGTAACATTCTTCTCATAGGCCCCACCGGCAGTGGTAAAACTCTCCTCGCTCAGACGCTTGCGCGCATGCTTAACGTACCTTTTGCCATGAGTGATGCCACAACGCTGACCGAAGCGGGGTATGTTGGTGAGGATGTGGAAAATATCATCCAGAAGCTGTTGCAAAAATGCGACTACGACGTTGAAAAAGCACAGCAGGGCATTGTCTATATTGATGAAATTGACAAAATTTCCCGAAAATCTGATAACCCGTCCATTACCCGTGACGTTTCGGGCGAGGGTGTGCAGCAGGCGCTGCTCAAGCTGATTGAAGGTACTGTAGCCTCCGTGCCACCGCAGGGCGGGCGCAAGCATCCACAGCAGGAGTTTTTGCAGGTCGATACCTCCAATATCCTCTTTATCTGTGGCGGTGCATTTGCAGGTCTTGAGAAAGTGATTCGCGCGCGCAGCGATAAATCCGGCATTGGTTTTACTGCGGAGCTTAAAAAGCGGGAAGATACCCGCGAGACAGAAAAAATCTTGAGCACGGTAGAATCGGAAGATTTGGTCAAATATGGCCTTATCCCCGAATTTGTCGGTCGACTTCCGGTAGTGACAACACTGCACGAGCTGGATGAAGATGCGCTCGTAGATATTCTTACAAGACCGCGCAATGCACTGACTCGCCAGTTTCACGCGCTCTTCGCAATGGAAGGGGTGGAACTTGAGTTTCAAGATGAGGCCCTGCGACTTATTGCCAAAAAGGCAATGGACAGAAAGCTTGGTGCACGTGGCCTGCGCGCCATTCTTGAAAACATTCTCCTCGACACCATGTACGACCTGCCATCGCTGGAAAACGTGTCGCACGTTATTGTAGATGAAGCAGTGGTGCAGAATGGTGAGAAGCCGCGCCTTGTATATAAAGACGAAGGTACTAAAAAATCGGCAGCAGGTGGCGGCGAATAATCTAGAGAGTAACAAAAAAGGACAACCATGACGAACATACAGGAAACAGGTACGGTAATGCCGGTACTCCCATTGCGGGATGTAGTTGTTTATCCGCACATGGTTATTCCCTTGTTTGTAGGGCGTGAGAAATCCGTCAAGGCGTTGGAAGCGGCAATGGTCGATAACAAACAGATTTTTCTGGTAGCCCAGCGAAAATCTGCGAATGACGACCCGGCTCCTGCGGATGTATTCACCATGGGAACCATCTCAACCGTCCTGCAGCTTTTGAAACTGCCGGACGGCACGGTTAAAGTGCTGGTTGAGGGCGAGCAGCGTGCGCGAGCGGTATCATTTGATACGGCATCCGGTTTCATGGAAGCGGTTACTGCCCCGCTTGAAGAAGTCAGTGACGCACTCAAAACGCAGGAAATTGACATTCTCATGCGTTCGCTGATGTCTCAGTTCGAGCAGTACATCAAACTCAATAAGAAGATACCGCCAGAAGTGCTGAACGCGCTCTCAGGCATTGAAGAGCCGGGGCGGCTTGCCGACACCATCGCTGCACATTTAAGCCTTAAAGTCGATGACAAGCAGGATCTGCTTGAGACGCTTGACGTTGGAACGCGCCTTGAGCGTCTGATGGCCGCCGTTGAGAACGAAATCGACCTTCTGCACGTAGAAAAACGTGTGCGCGGGCGTGTGAAGCGGCAGATGGAAAAAAGCCAGCGTGAGTATTACCTCAACGAACAGATGAAAGCCATCCAGAAAGAGCTCGGTGAAATGGGCGAGGAAGGCAATGAGATTGAGCAGCTGGAACGTTCTATTGAAAAAGCGGGCATGTCGAAAGAGGCCATGGAAAAGGCCAGGGGCGAATTGCAAAAACTTAAAATGATGCCCCCCATGTCTGCTGAGGCAACGGTTATCCGTAATTATCTCGACTGGATGTTAAGCGTTCCCTGGAAAAAGAAAAATCGCATTCAGTTTGACCTCTTGAAAGCAGAAAAGCTGCTTGATAAAGATCACTACGGCCTTGAGAAAGTTAAAGAGCGTATTTTAGAATACCTTGCGGTTCAACAGCGCGTTAAACGCCTGAAAGGCCCCATTTTATGTCTGGTTGGACCACCGGGGGTAGGTAAAACCTCACTTGGCCAGTCCATCGCCAACGCCACAGGGCGCACTTTTATCCGTATCGCTCTTGGGGGTGTGCGTGATGAGGCAGAAATTCGCGGTCATCGGCGCACCTATATTGGTTCCATGCCCGGAAAAATCATACAAAAACTGTGCAAGGCCGGAGTGAAGAATCCACTTATCATGCTTGATGAAGTGGATAAAATGGCCATGGATTTTCGAGGCGACCCGGCATCTGCATTGCTTGAAGTGCTAGATCCCGAGCAAAACCACACTTTTAACGATCATTATCTTGAAGTTGATTACGACCTCAGTGACGTGATGTTCATCGCTACGGCAAACTCGCTTGAAATCCCGGCACCACTTTTGGACCGAATGGAGGTGATTCGCCTTGCAGGTTACACAGAAGATGAAAAAATCAACATCGCTGAAACGTATCTGGTGCCCAAACAGCAGGCGCAGAATGGTCTTAAAAAAGACGAACTCAGTATCAGTGAGAGCGCGGTACGAGAAATTGTACGCCATTACACGCGCGAAGCGGGGGTTCGAAACCTTGACCGGGAAATTTCCGCCATCTGCAGGAAAGTGGTCAAGGATATTCTGACCAGTAAACGCTTGAAAAAATGCATGGTAACGAGCGGAAACATCGAAAAATACCTTGGTGTGAAGAAGTACCGCTACGGGCTTGCTGAAACCTTTGACCAGGTGGGCCAGGTTACGGGGCTGGCATGGACCAGCGTCGGAGGTGAGCTTCTGACCATCGAGGCGACACTGATGCCTGGAAAGGGCAAGGTCACGCATACAGGGCAGCTTGGCGAAGTGATGCAGGAGTCCATTCATGCCGCGATGACCGTTGTTCGCAGCCGCGCAAAGTCACTGGGGCTCTCGGATGATTTTTACGATAAAAATGATTTCCACATTCATGTGCCTGAAGGGGCCACGCCGAAAGACGGTCCAAGTGCCGGCATTGGCATGTGTACCGCACTTATCTCGGTGCTGACGCAAATTCCTGTGCGCGCTGATGTAGCCATGACTGGAGAAATCACTCTGCGTGGCCAGGTTCTGCCGATAGGGGGATTAAAGGAGAAACTCCTTGCCGCGCACCGGGGCGGCATCAAGCATGTGATTATTCCGGATGAGAACGAGAAAGACCTTGAAGAAATACCAGACAACGTTCTCAGGAAGATAAAAGTGCACCCCGTAAAAACCATTGAACAGGTCATGGAGCTGGCTTTACAGCGCAGTCCATGGGTTGAAAAAGCCGCCAAAGAAGCTGTTTCAGGAGTTTCTGCAGAAGATGTAAAAAAAACTGAAAATAAGGATTTACACGCACATTAATCCAGAGTATAGTTCACTCCGTTGCCCGCCAGGGGCGGGACATTCAGGGATGTGTCGGCTTGACTGGATTATGGTGCTCTGATTAAATCATATTCGGGTTAAGATAAATAACTGCAGAGGGTACATAATGAACAAAACTGAATTGGTAGAGGGAATTGCTGAAGCTGCAGGCATCAGCAAGGTGGCAGCTGGTAAAGCGCTGCATTCATTCATGGAGCAAGTTGTCCATGCACTGAAAAGCGGCACACCTGTGTCACTGCCAGGTTTCGGAACGTTTGATGTAGGTCACCGTGCCGGACGAACTGGCCGCAACCCACGAACCGGCGAAGAGATTAAAATCAAACCGAGCCGTGTGCCAAAGTTCAGAGCTGGTAAAGTATTGAAAGACGCAGTACAGGGATAAGATTTTCGGGTGCTTAGCTCAGCTGGGAGAGCATCGCCCTTACAAGGCGAGGGTCGCAGGTTCGATCCCTGCAGCACCCACCAAGTTTGGAGTGGTAGTTCAGTTGGTCAGAATACCGGCCTGTCACGCCGGGGGTCGCGGGTTCGAGCCCCGTCCACTCCGCCATTTTAAGCGCGCCGCAGGGCGCGTTTTTTTTAACCTGCGAATGGTATTTTTTACAGGAGTTCCCGCCTCAATTAACAGGCCTGCATGCCTGCGTTTCTATAACGGTTATGAGGTGCAAACCATCAGAGTACAGGGATGTTTTCTGAGAGCCTCAGGATGAGTTCAAGCGTGTTTGCGCCACTACAACCGTTAAAGGGCCTGCCTGCATAAAGCCCGTTAAGGCGGTATTTTTACAAACTTTAGGGCGTGTACTGCGATGTCATAAGCCGACACGCTCTGACACAACCATGGAATTCCAGATATGCTGCAGAAGCTGAACGAGCGAATTCAGGGGCTGGTTGCCTGGATTGTAATTGGACTGATAGCGGTAACGTTTACCCTGTTTGGCGTAGATTATTACATGCAATCGCGCCAGGTATCGGATGCGGCGGCTGAAGTCAACGGCGAGCCCTTCACGAAACAATCCTTCGAGATTGCCTGGCGGCGTGCGCGCCAGCAGAGCGATGTCGATCAAATGACCGCCGCTGCTGAAAAGACGCTCAAGGCACAGGTTCTGAATGATGCCATCAGCAACATGGTGACCCTTCAGGCCGCGAAAGCTCAAGGCTTTGCGGTAAGTCCTGAACAGGCGAATGCAGCTATCGTCAATATTCCGCAATTCCAGCAGGACGGCAAATTTTCTCCCGAACGTTTCCAAACCGCACTGAGTGGCGCACTCTTTACCCCCGAATCCTTTCAGAGCGAGGTGCGTCAGGGCATGCTGCTGAATCAGCAGCGCTTTGCATTTATGGGAACGTCATTTGCACTGCCCTCTGAGCTGAAACGCTTTGTGAAGCTCTACATGCAGACACGAGATTATACCTACCTGCGCGTACCGGCAGCCCATTTTATTGATAAATCGTCCATTACCGATGCCGAAGTTGCTGCGTGGTATGAGAAAAACCAAAAGGCCTTTGTTGCGCCTGAACAGGTTCAGGTCGAGTATGTCACACTTTCCGTGCCGGCCATTCGTAATGCCATTCATGTCGATGACGAACAGGTCAAACGCTACTACGAAGAAAACCGCAGCAATTACCTGACGCCCGCACGCTGGAAAGTCGCACACATTCTTTTCGCGTTCCCCAGTGATGCCGATGCAGCCACACGTGCCGCTGTGCGCCAGAAAGCCGAAGATGCCTGGCAGGCGCTGAAAAATAATCCAGAGCAGTTTGAGTACTGGGTGAAAACCACCTCCGATGACAAACTCTCCATTGCTAAAGGCGGAGTACTTCCCTGGATAACCGCCGGACAAACCGGCTTTGAGAAGGCTCTCGCAAAACTCGTTGAGCCAGGCCAGATATCCGCGCCGCAAAAAACTAAAAATGGTTACGAAATCTTCAGGCTTGTCGCCTATAAACCTGCGTCTACTCGAGCGTTCAGCGCCGTTCAAAAAGAGATTCGCGACCAGCTTACGGCTGAAATGGCTCAGGCAGGCTTTGCTAAGACCCTCGAGCAGCTTACTGATTTAACCTACCAGTCGCCAGATTCTCTGGAGCCGGCGGCACAGGCCCTTAAGCTCACCGTCCAGACCGCGCCGGCTTTCTCGCGCGATGAAAAGAATGGTAAGGGAATTGTCGCCAACCGGCAGGTCGTTAACGCGGCATTCAGTCATGACGTGCTGGATTTGGGCAACAACAGTGAACCGGTGCAGCTCGATGCCAACACTGTTATTGTGTTGCGCGTGAAAAAGCATATTCCAGAAACCATCCGCCCACTTTCAGAAGTGCGCACACAGGTTGCAGACATTCTTGCGCTTGAAAAGGCACGATCTCGGGCGCGCGAGCTGGGACTCGTCTTTTTATCCGCCAAAGCCGATGGCGAGAAACAAGGCGAAATTCTTGAAGCCAATCAGCTGAAATGGGAAACGGCTACAGCCGTTACCCGTGACGGTGAAAATGCAGACGCTGCCATTAACGACCTTGCCTTCAGCCTGCCCCGTGCCGAAGCACGTGATGGGCGTATGCTTGAAAACGGTGACTTTGTCGTGGTTGAGCTGAAGCACATAAACAATGGCAAGCTGGCCGCGCTTGATAAAGAACAGCGCGACAGCATTGAGCAGCAGATTGAAGCCAATTACGGTGTCATGGATTACGATTTGTATGTCAATGGTTTAATGGCTAAAGCGAAAATTGTGCGGTTTATGTAAGAGCGATACTGAGTCGCTTCTGTGTAACATCCTGCCGATATAAGCGCTGGATGTTACACAGAAATACTTGTTATTCTTCGATTTTCATGCTGGAAACGGCGTGATACCCGGCATCCACGTGCACGACTTCCCCTGTAATACCTGAAGCAAGGTTTGAACACAGGAATGCGGCAGTTGTTCCTACTTCATCTGCTGTCACATTGCGCCCGAGCGGTGTCATGGAGGCATAAGCGGTTTGAATCTTACGAAAATCCTTGATACCGGCGGCAGCCAGCGTTTTGATGGGGCCCGCTGAAATTGCGTTAATACGAATGCCACGTGGCCCAAGGCTTGCTGCGAGATAACGCACGCTTGCCTCAAGGCTCGCTTTGGCAATGCCCATGACGTTATAGTTGGGTACGGCTTTTTCCGCGCCATAATAGCTGAGCGTCAGGACGGAACCCTGGGTATCCATCATCATGGGCAGGGCAGCTTTGGAAAGTGCTACGAGGCTGTAGGCACTGATATCATGGGCCATGCGAAAGCCTTCACGTGTAGCGTGTTCGATATAATCTCCGGCAATCTGATCGGCCGGAGCAAAAGCCACTGAATGCACGAGGATATCGAGGGTGTTCCAATGCTTGCCAAGGCTGCTAAAAACTGCCGCAATTTCCTCATCACTGGCAACATCACAACGAAACGTGAGACTTGAGCCGAATTCTGCAGCCATAGTCTCAACACGGCTTTGGAGTTTTTCATTTTGCCACGTGAAGGCGAGTTCCGCACCCTGCTCGTGGAACGCTTTGGCAATGCCATAGGCAATAGATCGGTTACTGGCAAGCCCGACAATCAGGGCGCGTTTACCGGTTAAAAATCCCATATCAGTTACTCCTGTCGATTTGCGCAAGCATTTCGCGCATTTTGGCCTTAATCATATCAATGGCAATCCGATTTTCACCTCCGCGCGGCACGATAAGATCTGCATGTCGGCTTGATGGCTCAATAAACTGCAGATACATTGGACGCACAGTAGTTTCATACTGGTGTAATACGGACTCAAAGCTGCGCTGGCGCTCGACCACATCGCGTGTGAGTCGGCGAACCAGACAGACATCCAGGGGTGTAGACATAAAAATACGCACGTCCATCAGCTCGCGCAGAGCGCGGTCTGAAAAAAGGAGGATGCCTTCCAGTACGATGATGGCATGCGGACCTACGCGACGGGTCTCAGGAAGACGCCGATGCTCTGAGTGTGAATAGGTCGGAATATCAACAGCAAACCCCTGTTGGATGCGGGTTAGATGCTCGTGAAGGAGTTCGTGATCAAACGCATCGGGATGGTCATAGTTGATTTTTTCCCTGTCAGCAAAGGGCAGGTGGCTGTTGTCTTTATAATAAGCATCTTCCGCAATGACAGCGACCTGCTCTGAGCCCAGTTCGCGGACGATGGTATGGGCCAGCAGACTTTTACCGGAGGCAGACGGCCCGGATATGCCGATGATGATGGTTTTGGGATTCATGGCTCTCTAAGTTCCGCTTAATTTCGGGGAATGGTACGGGTTTGTGTGCGAAAATTCAACTGTCAGCGGTATTTCGCAGGAGTACGAGAACCGCTCCCGCACCGCCGCTGCGGGGAGGGGCACTGTGAAAGGCCAGTATGTGAGGGATTTGCTTCAGCCAGTGGTTAACGAGGTTTTTAAGTACCGGCGCATCGGCAGTGCGTCCGCCCTTGCCATGAACGACCAGCAGACAGCGCACGCCCTTAAGGCAGGCTTCATCAATGGTTTCCAAAAGCTTCTGGCGCGCCCCATCCATCTGCAGGCCATGCAAATCAAGGCACATTTGATAGTGAATAAGCCCCTGGCGCAGCTCACGCAGTCGGCGGCTGGGGAAATCTTGCGCATGCCACATAAGAATCGTCTCAGGGCCGACTGTTTCAAGATAATGGCTTGAAAGCAAAAGCGTAACCGCTCGCGCCAGCGAAACGCCGGGTCGAGCAGCCTCTCCTGACGTGCCATCCTTGCAGGGGATAATGCCGGGTTTTTTCAGGAAATTTCGGAACAGTGCCCGGTCTTCATCACTCAGTCGGTTATCAGTCACTACTGGTCACAGGTCTTAAGGGGGATACTGCAAGTATAGCGCAGACAGCGCCATGACTTTTACGTATAATGAGATTTTTTGGGAAATGAGAGTGTCTCATGTCGGAATCTGTAGCATCTGCATCCACATCGCTCAAAACCGTACTTGATTTTTTACGGTTTGGGTATTCCAGGGCCAATGCGAGCGACCTTTATTACGGTCATGGTACTGACAATGCCTGGGATGATATCCTAACACTCATACTCAAAAGTCTGTCGCTGCCCCTCGATACTAACCCTTTGCTGTGGCAGGGCAGGCTCACGGATGCGGAAAAAACGCACCTTTCCCGCCAGCTTGCCGCACGCATTGAAGATCATGTGCCGGTCCCCTATCTGGTTCGGGAGGCACTCTTTTGTGGTCTGCCTTTTTATGTGGATGAGCGGGTACTTATCCCCCGCTCGCCTATTGGGGAGTGGATTGAGCGCCGGTTTTCACCTTTTGTTGATGAAGATGCGGTGCACGAAGTACTTGACATGTGCACGGGCAGCGCCTGCCTTGCCATCGCCTGTTGTTATGCTTTTCCCAATGCACACGTCGATGCGGCCGATATTTCTGAGGATGCACTGGCCGTGGCGGCTATTAACCAGGAGCGTCATGGTTGCGAAGAGCAGCTCTGTCTGATTGCGTCTGACTGCTGGACGAATATTCCGCAAAAACATTACGACATTATCATCAGCAATCCGCCATATGTAGGGCGTGAAGAAATGGAGACGCTACCAGAAGAGTATCTCCGAGAGCCCGTGCTTGCGCTCGAAGCGGCCAATAATGGCCTTGCGGTGGTAGAAAAGCTGCTTGCACGCGCGCATGACTATCTGGCGCCAAACGGCATTCTTGTGGTGGAAGTCGGCAACAGCGAAGAGGCTCTTATTGAGGCCTTCCCTCATTTGCCCTTTACCTGGCTTGAATGCGAGCGCGGGGGGCAGGGGGTTTTCCTCCTGACCCGAGAACAACTAATCGATGCGTTTGGGGGATGAGGCATGGCCGGCAATACCTTTGGCACACTGTTTACCGTCACCACCTTTGGTGAAAGCCATGGCGAGGCGATTGGGTGTGTCGTGGATGGCTGCCCGCCGGGAATGCCTTTGTCTGAAGCAGATATTCAGCCTTTCCTTGACAGACGAAAGCCAGGTCAGTCCCGTCATACCACGCAGCGCCGTGAAACTGACAGTGTTCGCATGCTGTCGGGGGTGTTTGAAGGTAAAACTACCGGTGCGCCGATTGCGCTCCTGATTGAAAATGGTGATACACGTTCTTCAGACTATGACGCGCTGAAAACATTGTTTCGTCCAGGGCATGCCGATTTTACGTATCATTATAAATACGGGCATCGCGACTGGCGTGGCGGCGGGCGTTCCTCGGCTCGTGAAACGGCAGCCCGGGTCGCGGCCGGCGCGATTGCACGCCTCTGGCTTCAGCGAAACCTTGGCGTTGAAATTATCGGTTATCTTGCACAGATGGGCGATATCGTGCTTCAGGTGGACGATGTTAAGGAATCGGCTAATAATCCCTTCTTCTGCCCGAATACGCACCAGCACGCGGAGCTTGCGAGCGCGATTGACCTGCTGCGGCGGGAAGGGGATTCGATTGGCGCACGGGTTAACGTCCTTGCGCACAAGGTGCCGACAGGCATCGGTAACCCGGTGTTTGGTAAGCTCGATGCGGCACTTGCCGCCGCCATGATGTCTATTAATGCGGTGAAGGCCGTTGAAATTGGAGATGGTTTTGAGGTAGTGTGCCAGAGAGGAAGCGTACACCGTGATGAAATCACGCCACAAGGCTTTAGCACAAATCACGCCGGAGGTATTCTTGGCGGCATTTCAACCGGTCAGACGCTCATAGTCAGCATGGCGCTGAAACCCACTTCAAGCATTACGACGCCTGGGAATACGATTAATACGTCCGGCGAGGCGACTACGGTCGTTACTAAAGGGCGGCATGACCCGTGCGTTGGCATTCGCGCGGTACCAATTGCAGAAGCCATGATGGCGCTGGTGGTGATGGACAGTTATCTGCAGCATAAGGCACAAAATCTTCAGGCGCATGCGCCGATGTGTGTGCCACCATGGAATCAATGAGAGGCAATCGAGATGAAAAATCAATACACTGTTGCGGTGGCAGGCGCTACCGGTGCTGTTGGAGAAACCCTGCTCGCCGTTCTTGAAGAGCGCAATTTCCCGGTAGAAACGCTCTATCCGCTTGCAAGCCACCGCTCAACGGATAAAACGGTCACTTTCAAAGGAAAGGAGCTGGAGGTACTGGATATCGCCACATTTGATTTCAGTCTGGCTGATATATCGCTTTTTTCAGCAGGTGGTGAGGTTTCCCGTGAGTTCGCGCCCATTGCAGCGGCTGCCGGCAGCGTCGTCATTGATAATACGTCCTGCTTTCGTAACGACCCCGACATTCCACTGGTAGTGCCGGAAGTGAATCCCGAGCGCATCGCAGATTTTACGCATCGCGGCATTATTGCGAACCCTAACTGCTCGACCATTCAGATGGTGGTCGCACTGAAGCCGCTTTTGGATGCGGCAGGCATCGCGCGTATCAACGTGGCGACTTACCAGTCAGTTTCCGGTACCGGCAAGCGCGCCATCACGGAGCTTGTCGACCAGGTGGGCAATCTCCTGAACGGCAGACCCGTTGAGTCATCTGTCTATCCTCAGCAGATTGCGTTTAACGTATTGCCCCACATTGACGTGTTTGAAGACAATGGTTACACGCGCGAAGAAATGAAAATGGTACGTGAAACCCGCAAGATTTTTGAAGACGATACCATTCAGGTAAATCCAACTGCCGTGCGTGTGCCGGTGCTGTATGGGCACTCGGAAGCCATACACGTAGAGCTTCGTGCGCCCCTCTCTGCAGCGGATGCCCGCGCATTGCTGGCAAAAGCACCCGGAGTCGTGGTGGTGGATGATACAGAGCAGGGCTTTTATCCCACGGCCATTACCCATGCAACAGGTAAGGACGCCGTTTTTGTCGGACGCATCCGTGAAGATATCTCGCACCCCTGCGGACTGAATCTTTGGGTGGTTGCTGACAATATCCGCAAGGGTGCTGCCACCAATGCGGTGCAGATTGCTGAAATTCTGATACGAGAGTATCTCTAGACATATCGAAGCCGCAAACGGCATATGCGGTGGCAGAAGCGCAAACAGTTGCCGAAGCCCCGCATTAATGTATATACTTTGAACTATGGATGTAGAAAAGCGTAAACCCTCAGGCCTTCCTGGCGTCGGTGAGCCTCCAGATACGCTCCCTTCCCGCGAATCGTTTCTGGTGGATGAGAGTCCTGAGATGTATCGCAAACACCGCGAAATTGAGCAGCGCGAGCTTCGGCGCATTTCGCGGGTGCATGCACGTGACCATGCCGAGCGACCGGATGTCGCCCCTGAAGGTGAGCTGCAGAATAGCATTTTGCAGCATCCCGCACTCGACAGCCAGCGCTTTGATGGCATTGACCCCTCGGTGAATCCTGAGCCTCCGCTCAATACGGAAGCGCGTCTTAAGTATGATAATGAGCTCCGGGAGCAGGAAATGGAAAAACAGCTCAGGCTTGGCAATATGCCAAAATTTTCAACTGCACCTAAACCTCCGGGACAATAATTCATGAAGAGCATCGCCAGCGATATTATTCATGGACGCATGCCGGATTTTAACCTGTGGCTGAGGGAGGGTAACACCCTCGATGATATTGATGAGTTTGGTTTTACGCCGCTCATTGAGTCGGTGCTGATGCGCCGCCCAGAGATTACTGCAGCCCTTTTAGAGCGCGGTGTTGCCATCAACAAGCCTGATGTTACCGGTCGAACGGCGCTGCACTGGGCGGTCGATAATAACGACTTAAAAACGTGTCGTCTGCTTTTGAAATCAGGTGCCAACCCTAACGCAAGCACATACGCCGGCATGAGTGTGCTGGTATATCCCATTTTGCGCGGCCAGACCGCTATTAAACAGCTTTTATACCAGCATGGTGCACGCCTTGATTTTGCCATGGATTTTATTAACGCCAAATTGCTTGGGCACCGCTTTGAGCTGGAAGGCGATGTGGACATCGTTAATGCCGATGGCGAGTTTGTGGAAGTGGATTACGAGGGATTCATACTCGAATTTACCGTAGAAATTATTCACGATTCACTGCGCCGTTTTGCGAGCAGTTATGCCACGCGTCATTTGCGTGATTTTTTTCCGAGCGTACATGCGGTCATGGATGGATTTTCCCTTGCGGCATCGCTCTTAAAACTGCAGCATCTGCCTGAGCGACGCCCGGAGCACAGGCGTCAGCTGAAGATGTTTCTCGAGGCCCCGCTTCTAGTGCTTCCTGCCGCAAGCCGTGGTCATGCCATGGGTTTTGTGCGCATGGGGAGTTGGTGGGCTAAAATCGATCGCGGTGAAAACAGCCTGCTCGAAGGCAGTGTGAACATTTATCGGATAACGCGTGAGTCGCAGTTAACGGTTGAATTTCTCGAGACTTTTCTTTTTAAAAAGCAACCGCGCCGTTTTTTCCATGAGCGCATTAATCAGATACTGGGGCTTCAGAAAGTCGCAACGTTGCCAATTCCCTCACAGATAACCGGTAACTGTTCCTGGGCGAACATGCGCGCGGTGTTTCCAACGGCCCTTGCCATGCAAAATCTTCAGGCAGGAGAGTCAGTCAATACCGCACAGGTGCTTGAACTGGATGTTGCCTGGGAAGCGTGGGATTGTGACAGGGCGCTCGATGAATGTATTCAGCGTTTTTACCACGCAACGCCAGCGCGTAAGGCAAGCCTTGCCACCATGCTTGGTGCGGTATTGTTCCAGTCGTGCAACAGTGCCAACCCGCATCACCTTGAACGCGCGGAGAAAATTTTAGCTATCCTCCAGTTGCCCGAATATGCGTTTGTGCTAAACAGTTACCTCGAAGCCTATTGTATTCGTCGTTTGAGCAAGAAAGGCAACAACCTGCTGCAACTCCTTGAAGCCTGTGGCATTAACCCTGGAATTGGTGTGCAACCGGTTGCCACCCGACTTAAAGAGCGGTGATTCGCGTAAGACATTGTAACTCATGGTTTTTTTAGGCTGGGCTGAGTGCCACGAAGCCTGGCATCGGATATCGCCGTTGACCGGATGTTTTTTTCGCGCATCCTATCCCGCGCTTATCAGCGCAGGCTACGGTTTTTTTAAATAAACTATTGTATTTATTGATTTTTTGTAGGCTGGGCTGAGCAGCGCGAAGCCCGGCATCAGGCATCCCCAAAGGACGGATGTATTTTCGTGCATCCTGTCCCGCTACGGCGCTACGTTTAATCAATAGCGGTTTTGCCGTGACATCGTAAAAACCGCTATTGTTCCTGTTACGTGCAAAAGCGCATTAACCCTCTGCAGAATCTTTCTGCACAGGCTCGCGCTTGCGGGTATTCTCGCCACCACCGCGCTGCGGGTTGTTGGCCGTGCGCGGTGCGTTTTGGGGATTGGATTGGGCCGCAGATGCGTTTGCGCCCTGGCCTTGAGGGCGACGACGGTTACCCTGCTGTTGACCGCCGCCTTGCTGACGGTTGGCCTGCTGAGGGTTATTGCTGCCGCCACTCTGCTGGCCGCCGCCGCTACCGGTAGACGGACGGCGACGCCGCTGCTGACCCTGCTGCTGGCGCCTCTCTCCCTGACTACGGGAATTGTTGCGATTGCCAGAAGCGGGTGCGGCCGTTTTCTGCGGTACGCTTTCTGTTTCTACGGGTTCGCTCGATGTACTTTCAGCAAACAGCGCGTTCCAGATGCGACGAATCAACCCTACGGATTCTCCTGCGCCTGTGCGGGTCGGCGCAAATCCCTTCACGGCTGGCTCATCCCGCGTAACTTCCGCGTCTGCGCGAACGATATTCAGCTCAGGTTCCTGAATCATTGAATAGCTGGGCTTTTTGCTCTTGCCAACGTTATCTTCTTTCAGGCGCGTTATCACATACTGCGGTGTCTGCATGTGCGGATTTGGCAGAATCAGGACATGGACATTGTGGCGTTTCTCGATGTTGCGCAGAAAATCCCGCTTTTCGTTGATAAGAAACGTCGCCATTTCCACCGGCAGCTGCACCTGAATTTCAGCCGTTTTGTCCTTCAGGGCTTCTTCTTCAATCAGACGGATAATGGACAATCCGTGAGAAGGGATGTTGCGAACAGTACCACGACCTTCACAGCGCGGACAGATTTCCTGAGCGGACTCTCCAAGCGACAGACGCAGTCGTTGGCGTGACATCTCGAGCAGGCCAAAGCGGGAAATGCGACCGACCTGGATGCGGGCTCTGTCGGCCTGCAGTGCCTCTTTAAGGCGGTTTTCAACATCGTTTTTGTTTTTGGTTGAGCTCATGTCGATAAAATCGATTACCACGAGACCACCGAGGTCACGAAGACGCAGCTGCCTTGCAATTTCATCAGCAGCCTCAAGGTTGGTATTGAGTGCCGTGGATTCAATATCAGAGCCACCTGTTGCGCGCGCCGAGTTGATATCGATGGATACCAGCGCTTCCGTGCGGTCAATTACCAGTGCGCCACCGGAAGGCAGTGGGACTTCACGCTGGTAGGCCGTTTCAATCTGGCTTTCAATCTGGTAAAAGTTGAAAAGGGGAATAGAGCTGTTGTAAAGCTTCAGGTGCGGCAGAAAGTCAGGCTTGACCTGCTCAATGTACTGCTTCGCGCGAATATAGGCCACGTGGTCATCGATGATGATTTCACCGATGGATTTGCGCAGGTTATCGCGGATGGAGCGCATAATCACATCACCTTCCTGGTGAATCAGGCAGGGCGCGAGCTGGGTGTTGCAGGCTTGCTGAATGGATTGCCACTGATGGCAGAGCATGTCGAGGTCCGCCTGGAGTTCTTCCTGGTTTTTGCCCACACCGGCGGTGCGGATAATCAATCCCATGCCATCTGGCAGAGTCAGTGCGTTGAGCGTTTCACGCAGCTCATCCCGTTCATCGCCTTCAATGCGGCGGGAAATCCCCCCGGAACGTGGATTATTGGGCATCAGCACCAGGTAGCAGCCGGCAAGCGTAATAAAGGTTGTCAGCGCCGCGCCTTTATTGCCGCGCTCTTCTTTTTCGACCTGGATAAGGAGGTCCTGGCCTTCGCGGATGAGCTTGTTGATAGGCTGATGTTCGTCGCCGTCAATATTTGCGCGACTGCTCAGGTATTCGGGTGCAATTTCCTTGAGTGGAAGAAATCCCTGACGTTTGGAGCCGTATTCGACAAAAACAGCATCAAGGCTTGGTTCGCAGCGGGTGACAACCGCTTTATAAATGTTACCTTTTTTCTTGACTTCAAACGGGTATTCAATGTCGAGGTCGTAAAGATAATTGTTATTTTTAACGAGAGCGACACGAATTTCTTCTTGCTGTGTCGCATTGATAAGCATGCGTTCCATATGGTTACCCTATAAAAAGGCGCGCAACGGACCTGGTGTCAAGGACAGTGAAAGGCAATCCATTCCCCGCAGGGCGAGGAGGCGGAATCTTTATGCATGTACCGCGGTGCCATATACAGACCGTACGCATGGTGCCTGCTTTTGCTGGGCGCGCCTCGTCATGATGCGCTCGCATGCGTAGGTATCTGGGTTGAGTTCGTCTCTGCGTAACTCCGGTACCGGGTTGCTTCCTTGTGTCATTGCTTCGGGCGGAAGCGCGTCGTGTTCGTTGTTTAATTCCGGGCGTGACATCACACCCTTTTAGTCGATTATGCGTTATAATTCGTTTGTGCGCGTTTTTAAAATTCGCACGAGGTCATGTTATCAAAAAAACTGCAGTGCCGTAAACAGGCCCGGATATTTTTCTAATGAATGAAGTACGACTGGTTGAAGTCACACCCGCCGAGGCACAGCAACGCCTTGACAATTATTTAATGCGATTACTCAAGGGAGTTCCAAAGAGCTGCATTTACCGCATCATTCGCGCCGGTGAAGTGCGGGTTAACCGCAAACGCGCGAAACCGCTTACAAAGCTGCAGGCCGGCGACTGCGTGCGCATCCCGCCGGTGCGCATGTCGTCAACGGAAGGCGCGAAGCCCATGGTGGGGGAGGGCCTTTCGCGACGCCTTCATGACGCGATTATTCACGAAGATTCCCATCTTATCGTGCTGAATAAGCCCGCGGGCCTTGCCGTGCATGGGGGCAGTGGCCTCAGTTTTGGCGTGATTGAGGCGCTGCGCGCCATGCGTACAGACTCAGATTATCTCGAGCTTGTTCACCGGCTGGACCGAGAGACCTCCGGCTGTCTTCTGATTGCGAAACGGCGCAGTGCTCTTCGCGCACTGCAGGCATCCCTTGCGGCACGCGAGGTACAGAAAACCTATCTGGCGCTGCTAAACGGTCGCTGGACGGGGAGCCTCACGCGAACCGTGAATGTCGCACTTGAAAAAAACACCCGCTGTCAGGGTGAGCGGCATGTCAGCGTTTCTGAAAGCGGCAAACCTTCCCGCACGGTATTTCGTCTGCTTGAAAATTTTGCCGATGCCTGCCTTGTTGAGGCGAGCCCGCTTACCGGGCGCACCCACCAGATTCGCGTACACGCAGCCCATATCGGGCATCCGCTGGTTGGTGATACGCGCTATGGTGACCCTGAAGCCTTCCCGCTGTGTGGAGAAGTTTACACACGGTTATGTTTGCATGCGAGCGCGATTCGATTTACCCTTTCCGACAAAACCCTCAGATTTGAGGCTGAATTGGACAAACACTTTAACGCGCTGCTGGAAAAACTGCGCCAGAAGAGTGAGGCACGTCATGGGTAATTCCCGCCGGCTGGTGGTCTTTGACTGGGAAGGCACGCTTGCCGATACGCTCGGTGAGACACTTAACACGGTGGCCTGTGTCGCCCGCAGCCTTGGACTCGGCGATATGGACATGGCGCATGCGCGCCAGTGTGCGGGTCTTGGCCTTGTGGCGGCTCTGCGCCGGGTTTTTCCGGGTCTAAGCCTCCATCAGCAGGAGCAGCTGCTTGAGGCTGTTCAGTATCAGCTTAATACCCGGGGGGCGGAGGTGTGTCTCTTTCCGGGCGCGCGCGAACTGCTGGCGCGTCTGCAGCATACCGGGGTATTTCTTGCCATCGCGAGCAATAAGGGGCAGCAGTCGTTGATGCGTGCCATCCAGAATGCCGGACTCTCTGGTGTTTTTACCGAAGTTCGTTCCGCGAGCACTACGGCTCAGAAGCCCGCTCCCGACATGCTGCAGGAACTCATGGATGCATTCGCGGTATCCCCGGGCGAAACCCTGATGGTGGGTGACAGCGTGAATGATATCCTGATGGCGGCAAGCCTTGGGGTGGACAGTATCGGCATGGATTTTTATCACCTGCAGGAGGCGGATTTGCGTGCTGCCGGTGCGTTTGCGGTATTTGACAGCCATGACCGGCTGGCCGCATTTCTGCAATTGCCTGAATGATGGGATGTTGGGGGGAGTATGTTGACCGGTTTGCCAAATCTACTGACGCTGACGCGTATCGCGATTATTCCTGTTTTTATCCTGGTGTTTTATCTTCCGTTCTCTTTTGCGCATGGACTGGCGGCAATTTTGTTCGCGCTGGCCTGCTTCACCGACGGGCTTGATGGTTATCTTGCCCGCCGGCTTGAAATGCAATCGCCTTTTGGTGCCTTTCTTGACCCTGTGGCCGATAAGCTGCTGGTGGCGACCTGCCTGCTACTCTTGACTGGTGCGAAGGATGTGGATTACATCACGCTGCCGGCCATTGTGATTGTGGGGCGTGAAATTGTTATTTCAGCGCTGCGAGAATGGATGGCTGAAATTGGCAAGCGTGCCAGCGTTACCGTCAGTTATATCGGCAAGGTTAAAACCGCGTTGCAAATGCTGGCGTTGATGCTGTTGCTGGCGTTTAATCCCGCGTCTTCATTCTGGGGGAAAGTGGGTTTCGTCTCGCTGTATGTGGCGGCAATTTTGACGATTTGGTCGATGGTTATTTACATCGCTATCGCCTGGCCGGAATTTTCAAAAAAAAGTGATGGAAGCTGTTGACAGGCTTTACCATTTCGGTAAAATGCAGCCGTGAAGTGATGCGGGAATAGCTCAGTTGGTAGAGCACAACCTTGCCAAGGTTGGGGTCGCGAGTTCGAGTCTCGTTTCCCGCTCCAAATTAAAGCGACGTTATGTCGCTTTTTTTTCATTCGGCTGTGTGGCAGAGTGGTCATGCAGCGGCCTGCAAAGCCGTGTACGCCGGTTCGATTCCGGCCTCAGCCTCCAGATTGTCTCGGTAAACGCCCGGGTGGCGAAACAGGTAGACGCAAGGGACTTAAAATCCCTCGGAGCTTAAACTCCGTGCCGGTTCGATTCCGGCCCCGGGCACCACTCCTGCTTCAGTTGTTCGTTCGGTTCTTTGGCTCTTCGCCAAATCCGGGAGCACCTCAGTCATCCACAAAGCGCTCTAACTCTTAGTCTGTGATTTTCAAAATTTCCACACCCATAAGTCCTGCGGTTCCGCCCTGGAACTGTGGAGAGAAGCGGGGCAATGCTGCAAAGGTGAACCCAATACCTGCAATAGTTGACATTTAACACCTTCAGAGTACTATGGCTATCCTTCATTAAAAAGCGCAGAATGAGAATGTTATGAACAAGCGCACCTTTGCCTGGGTAGTCTGGGGACTTGCGGCGGGATTTTACCTGTCTGATTATCTGGCACGTGTGGCGCCGGGAGTCATGCACCGTTATTTGCAGATAGATTTTGGCATCAATGAGGCCGGGTTTGGGATTCTGGTAGCATCGTTTTATTTCCCATATATCTTGATGCAAATCCCCGTAGGGCTTGCCGTAGACCGCATGAGTGTGCGCAGGCTTCTGACGGTGATGTCGCTTTTTACGGCACTGGGCTGCTGTGTGTTTGGACTTGCGAGCACCCTGACGATTGCGGCTTTCGGGCGTATTATCATCGGTTTTAGTGCCGCGTTTGGGTTTGTTTCTGCCCTGCGCCTTGCTACGGCCTGGTTTCCACCGGAAATGCTTGGCCTTCTTTCGGGGCTGACGCAGGCGCTTGGCATGCTGGGTGCTGCTGCTGGTGAGGCACCAGTGTCGTTTCTTGTCAGCGCCATTGGCTGGCGGCATTCCATGCTGGTTATTGCGTCTCTGTTCATTCTGCTGGCCCTGCTGATTTATCGCTTTGTACAGGACCGTCCTGGACCCCGAGCCGTGGCTGTAGTTCATGAAGCACCGGGGATTCTTGGCAGTCTGCGCATGATTTTGTCAAGCCGGCTTGCCTGGATAAATGCCTTGTATGCCGGCTTTTTGTTTGTCCCATCCGCCGTCATCGGTGAATCCATAGGACCTGCGTATCTGCAGTTTGGACACGGAATAGATGCGCATGCTGCGGCGTTTGCTACCGGGTTGATTTTTATCGGCTGGGGCATTGGCGGGCCGCTGTCTGGCTGGCTCTCTGACCGCCTGGGACGCCGTCGCCCACTGATGATTGCCTCTGCGCTTTGCGGCATGGTGCTGAGTGCGCTTTTTGTCTTTATGCCCAATCTTGGTGAAGGGAGTGCGTATCTCTTATTTCTTTTATTTGGTCTGACCAATACGGGTGTGGCCATAGCGTATGCCGTGTCTACGGAAATTCATCCACGCGGAGTCATAGGCACTTCTATCGCCTTTACCAACATGATTTCAATTTTTGTTGGTGCACTGATGCAGCCTCTTGTAGGGCATCTTGTGGATATCTCCGCCGGTGCGCGTTCAATGAACCTTGAACAGCTTACGCTTGCCGATTTTCAGGCAGGACTCTGGCTGTTGCCTGTCTGTTCGGGAGTCGCTCTGCTGCTGTCATTCTGTGTGCGTGAAACGTTTTGCACACCGGTTCATGAAGAGAAGTCATGAATCGTCTTTGCACCTTTGGGGCACTCGTGCTTTAATGACAGACTCCGGACAGGTACCCTCGTAGATATACCGGGGTGGGGGTTGTGCCGGCGATCTATTTAACATGGAGAAAATAATGAAAAAAATCACAGGATTGGTGGTCGTACTGGCTGCGCTGATCCTCGGCGGATACTACGGTATGGGCGTCATGACGGAGCGCGCGCTTCGTAAAAACATCGATACCATCAACCGCACGGAAGGTGTTCACGCAGAACTCAGCGATTACCAGCGCGGATGGTTCCGCTCACACGCGAAGCTTGATTGGAAAGTGCGTGTGCCGCAGCAGGTGATTACCACAGAAAATGGCGAAACCACTACCATACCTGCAAAAGATTTTGACACCGCCATGCCACTGACTATCTGGCACGGCCCGGTTATTTTTGCCAATGGCCTGCACTTTGGGCTTGGATATGCGCAAAGCAGGCTGGAGTTACCGACTCAGCTCAAAGAGTCTTTTAAATCAACGTTCACGAGCGAATCCGTTGAACCGTCTCTGAACCTTGTTTTCTTTGTTGAATATACCGGTGCGACACGTGTAGACGGCGATGCTCCTGCATTTAGTCTCGTCACGACTGACAAGACTACCCGCATCGACTGGAAAGGCATGCAGACCGATTTGAAAATTACTGATGACGGGCGCGCACTCAAGGGTGGCTTTAGCGTAGCGGGTGCAGACATCAGCAATGACAGTAAAAAAGTTGAAATTGGCTCGGTTACCTCTCATTACACGCTGAACAAGAATGATTATGGCATGTATGTTGGTGAGGCAGATTTATCTTTTGAAAGTCTGCATGTTCTTGATGGCGATAAGAAGCTTGTCGATCTTGAATCGCTTGATTCTCGTTCAACGTCAGATGTTGCAGAGGGTGGCCTCTTTAACACGGGCCTCTCCATGTCCCTGCAAAAACTGACTATAAACGATAAAACGTTTGGTCCTGGTGCGTTTGAGCTGTCTCTGAAGAATCTTGATGCAGAAGTGCTGGCACGCATCAACGATAAGATTAAAAGTGCCCAGAATGGGGATGATGCTGCCAAACAACAGGCGCTGTTTGCGATTCTGCCAGAGTTGCCGAAGCTTCTTGGACGAGGTGCGGCCCTCAACCTTTCACAATTGCGCATGACCGTACCACAGGGCGTTATTGAGGGTAACCTGCTGATTGAGCTGCCAAAGGGAGATACCATCAATCCGCTGCAGCTGATGCAAAACATTTCAGGCAACGGCCGACTCAAATTACCGGCTGCTGTTTTGAAGGACGTACTGCGTCTTGGCAATCTGCAAAAACAGATGAAAGCGCAACAAGCGGCGGGAGAAGCACAAACTCAAGAAGCGGCACCTGCACCTGCCAATACCGCTGAATCAGTTGCTGCAGCTGCTACTACAGCGACAACAACACCTGTACCAGCTACTGAGCAAACGCCAGCGGCGGCACCGGCAGCGGCGCCGATGACAGCGGATGATCTTGCGCGTCAGGTTGAAGCCATGACCGATGCCCAGGTTGCCGGTATGGTCAAAGGTGGCCTTCTTGTGCAGCAGGGAAGTGACTTCGTTGTAGAATTGTCTTTGCAAAAAGGACAGTTCCAGGTGAACGGCAAGCCCTTTACGCCGTCCATGCTGCAATTCTGAGATTAGGAAGCGGGCGTGCTCAGGCACGCCCACAGATTAACCCCCATTGCAAGTAATACGTAGCATATGAAAGGGGTAATTTGGCGGTCTCTTACTGATTTTTATAACATTTTTTGTGGTCAATGCTTGTCAGGAATTGTCCATTTCGGTAAAATTTATCCTTTTGGGGAGGAGTTGAAAGCATGTCTACCATTAGCAGCCAGGTCGCTGATACAGCAACGTCACTGGCCGATAGTGTCACCCAATCCGTTCAGAAATATTTTTCCGAGCTCAAGGGTGCCGAGCCTGTCGATCTCTATCGTTTCGTGCTCGAAGAAGTTGAAACACCGTTGTTTCGCGCAGTGATGGAATACTGCAAGTACAATCAATCCCGAGCTGCCATAATCCTTGGTATCAGCCGTGGTACGCTGCGCACCAAACTGCGTCAGTACTTTGATGACAAATACGTTGGCACTCGCGATTAATTGTTTTACACAAATAAGCCCCGAATTTCGGGGCTTTTTTGTTTGAGTAAGAGCCTTGCTCCTGTCGCCGTTCTTAACTGCAGGCTGGTCTAAGCACAGTGCCGCCCGGCATCGGATGTCATATCAAGCATTCATTCCAGGGCATATCAGCCCAGGCTACTGTAAAGCCCTTAAATAAAGCATTGTATTTAATAGGTTTTTCTGTAGGCTGGGCTGAGCACAGCGAAGCCCGGCATCGGGTATCCCCAAAGGCTGGATGTTTTTTTTGCGCATCCTATCCCGCGCTTATCAGCGCAGGCTACGGTATTTTATAGATAAAACAAAAACTTATAGGTAGAAGCAGTCTCGAGCCAAAAATTGAAGGCAGTTAACATATTTCGAATAACGCATTGTATTTAATAGGTTTTTCTGTGGCTGGGCTGAGCACAGCGAAGCCCGGCATCGGGTATCCCCAAAGGCTGGATGTTTTTTTCGCGCATCCTATTTCGTGCTTATCAGCGCAGGCTGCGGTATTTTATAAATAAACAACCACTTATAGGTAGCAACAGTCTTGAGCCAAAAACTGAAGGCAGTTACCATATTTTGAATAAAGTATTGTATTTAATGAATTTTCTGTAGGCTGGGTTGAGCACAGCGAAGCTCGGCATCGGGTATCTTTTTATGCACCCCTTCCTCGGCTCATCAGCGCACAGGCTACAGGTTCGAATGAATGATATTTATAAATGAGGTTTTCTATTGCCGGGCTAAGCGTAGCATCACCCGGCAATAGAGACATACGGTTTTGCCGGGTATTAATCCTCAAACATGGAGCTGACGGACTCCTCCACGTTAACCCGCTTAATGGCCTGGGCCAGCATGTCAGCAAGGCTTACCAGACGTATTTTAGAGCAGTTGCGCGCTGCATCTGACAGAGGAATGGTGTCGGTAACAACCACCTCGTCAAGGGATGAATTTTCAATATTCTGAACCGCGGGTCCTGAGAGTACCGGGTGTGTAATATAGGCACGCACACTGACAGCCCCATTTTTCTTCAGCTGATAGGCAGCGGAGCAGAGGGTGCCTGCGGTATCAACAATATCATCGATGATGATACAGTTGCGCCCGGACGGCTCACCAATAATGTGCATGACTTCCGATTTGTTTGGACCGCTGCGACGTTTATCGATAATGGAAAGCTCGGCATCGTTAAGACGTTTTGCCATTGCGCGTGCACGTACCACACCACCCACATCAGGGGAAACCACCATCAGACGGTCAAGGTTTTGCGCACGAATATCCTCAAGCAGGATAGGGGTCGAATAGACGTTATCCACGGGCATGTAGAAAAATCCCTGGATTTGGTCGGCATGTAAATCAACGGTTAACACGCGGCAAATGCCTACAGAAGCCATCATATCGGCAATTACCTTGGCCGTTATCGGTACACGTGCGGAGCGTACGCGACGGTCCTGACGGGCATAGCCAAAATAGGGCACAACAGCGGTGATGCGACTCGCTGATGAGCGGCGCAGCGCATCGGACATGATGAGCAGCTCCATCAGATTGTCGTTTGAAGGAGCGCAGGTGGATTGCACCACGAATACATCCTTTCCGCGAACGTTTTCAAGAATTTCCACCATGGTTTCACCGTCACTGAACGTGCCAACAGTGGCTTTTCCAAGGGGGATTTGCAAATGGGAGGCTATTTTGTGCGCAAGATCAGGATTGGCATTCCCGGTGAAGATCATCATTGTCGACATGTGTATCAGGTCCTCTGGGATAAGATAACGCTGCTGGTTATAGAACAGTATCTCACAATCCCTTGCAGAATTCCCTGTTTTGAGTCACTCACATCTCGCAGACTCTAAACACATGGCAGAAGACAGCCAGCAAGATATTATTGTTTTTTGAGCGATCCGGTGAACGCATCCTTACCGGTTATCTTCTGCCGTCTGTTTACTTGTTATACGTATAACAAGAAATTGGCTGGGGTGCTAGGATTCGAACCTAGGTATGCAGGGATCAAAACCCTGTGCCTTACCGCTTGGCGACACCCCAAGTGTGCTGTTGATTCTTTTACATTTTTTGATGACTACGACACTTAAGCGTCGTGTGAGCGTATTCTGCCGTCATTAAACGCAGATGTCAATACATCTCTTAGGGATGTTTACAGGATAAGGCATGTGCTTTGACTTTCCTCATCTGCATCAAATGGTTCGATATCCTGAGAAACACTGGAAGCTGCACGTCCTTCAAGACTTTGACATATTAAATCAGCGCTGTATGTTTTTCTTTCGGTAATGGTGTACGTACTAAGCGTGCCTCTGCTGTTAATCTCGCAGGCATCGCACCCAAAGAGAACTGTGATTTTACCAGTTAGGCCAACGTTTTGAAGTAATGGGGCGTATTTTCCGCTAATAACTGCCATATCTGCTCGAATTGAGGAAGTTCTGTCCTTTCCTCCGGGCGATGCAATTATAACGGAGACCAGTGAGAGATCAGTTTCTTTTCTGAGTTGAGAGGCTATCCACTGGTACCGGGTTTCTGGCAGACCTGTAGAGGTAACGTGGCAGATTATGGCTTTTTCGGATCCGCTGAATGTTTTGAATGAAAAAATATACAAGCAGCAGGTAATCACTGGAGCCGCCATGAGTGTTATCACATGAGGGCTTTCGCGATTAATTACTAAACCTCCTATACCTTGTTCAGGGATAATCAGCGTTTTAGTCTCTGATGGCTTTTCAAACGTAAGACGCCCGCCCTCGTCAATCCGTTCGCCACTCGCTCTGAACATATGGTAATTCTCCCAGGTTAGGGCAACTTTTGTGTATGGGCCTGCCGGGATGTTTACCGGTGGTCTGCGCACTGTAATTTTTATCTTAACTGGAAATATCCAGCTGCCGATTGCCAGCAGACTGAATTAACTGTAAAGCGATTTAACAAAGCCCCGCAAGCGTTTATGCGCAGTTTGTTATAAAAAAGAGTATGCTGTTTACATGTTTTTGTACTCGTTGTATGTATTTTCTCTATGCGCCAGCGATTGCGACAATTCCTGTAAGGCTTTTTCTGTTTGTGAACGTATACCAAAAAAGCGCATGAAAAAACCGGTTCCATAACGGTATTCTTTAACCTCAGCTGCCTGCGAGGCCACTTGAATAATGTCTTTGAGTTGGTTCAGTTGCTCAACGGTAGTGGTGTAACCGAGGTTCTTAATTTGAGACATTCGCTCTTCGAGATATTGGCGTTTTGCATCGACATGCGTGTTGGTATGACAAACCTTGAAAACTTTCAGGGCCATTTTTCGTAGATCGTTTGCTTTTTCTGTGGAATAAATGGTTCCCTCACCGAGGTAATAATGAAATTTTCTGCCTTCAACCATTTTTATACCGAAAATTGGAGCAGAAATGCTTCCCTCCGGTGCTTTTATCAAAATATGCTGATGTCCAAGCTGGTGTAATTCTTCAAGCAATTGCACCGAGAAAGACTCTCTGAAAGCTGTTTTCTGTCCGGACGAGCAGGCAATCATGCTGATTTTAATGGGTTTATCAGCGGTAGGATTTGCCTCTACCCGTCTAAAAAGGTCGTTAAGATGTGCAGCCATATCATGCGCTGTAATTGTAAAATCCAGTTCATTGGTTGTTTCAAGTGAACGCAGATAATTCATTCCCGCATCACAATGTCCTGCAATATAGATTTTCAATTCAGTGGTGGTATCTAAGAGTTCACTAAAAGAACGGCGGGACTCGTTGTCTTTGAAATAACTTGTATGGAGATTATTCTGGAGCGGTACAGACTCTCTAAACCAAAACGGCGACCTTAAATTTGCTCTAAAAATTGATTGAATGCCTCGATGCTGATCGCGAGTCGTATACTTTGATGCAAGCGTTTCGTATAAATCGCGGATGTGCCTCAGGAACCAGTGATCTCCGACTCTAATAATCCAGGTACGACGTTTCATCATTAATCTCTTTATGTATCTCATTCGTAGACAGCAGTTTACCGGAACAATATTAAACCAACATTAAGGCCGTTTGCGTTACCGGAATCTCCGCATCAATGCGGGATAGATGCACATTTGTGCCAGATTTTTACAGCGCTTACTAAAAGGGTGAGCATTATCACTATCTCTCATGCGGCCTAATTAAGAAGTGCACCTTCAGAAAAATTACGCTATAATCCGCGTAAATTTAAAACATTTTGGCGTGTCATGCTTCTATCACACACCTTGCTGGCGGTTTTTGTAGCGCTTGTCTGGGGAATCAACTTTCTGTTTGTCGGTATTGCCCTTGAAAGCTTTCCGCCGCTCTTTTTGTGCGCGGTGCGTTTTCTGCTGGCAAGTGTTCCGGCGCTCTTTTTTATTCGCCCGCCGAGTGCGCCGTGGCACAAGGTTGTGGTGTACGGACTTGTCATGTTTGCGCTGCAGTTTTCATTGATTTTCATCGGCATGAGTGTCGGCATGCCGTCTGGCATGGCATCTCTACTAATGCAGGTTCAGGTGTTTTTTAGTCTGTTTTTTGCCGCCGCCTTTCTTCATGAGCGCCCGGGACCCTGGCAGATTATCGGTGCAATAGTCGCTTTTTGCGGCATAGCCCTGGTGGCGCTGCATCTTGATGCGCACGTAACGCCACTGGGCTTTATCTGCATTCTCGCAGGAGCCGCCACCTGGGGCCTTGGCAACCTGCTTGGCAAAGGACTCGCACGGGTTAACATGATTGCACTGGTTATCTGGGGCAGTGCTGCGGCGTGCGTGCCCATGTTTGGCCTGTCTCTCCTACTCGAGGGGCCTCAGCGCATCAGCGAGACCTATGCGTTGCTTGATTGGAGCGGTATCAGCGCGCTGCTTTACATTGTGTATGTTTCTACGTGGGTGGGGTATGGCGCCTGGAACTTCCTGCTCGCCCGATATCCCGTGGGCATGGTTGTGCCCTTTACCCTGCTTGTGCCACTGGTGGGGATGATGAGCTCTGTGTTAATACTCGGTGAACCGATGTACCGCTGGAAGTGGATTGCCGCGTTCCTTGTGCTCGGGGGGCTTGGTATCCACCTCCTCGGGCCCAGATTGTTCCCTCTGAGAGGGCGGTCAGCGGCTTTGGGATAGAGAAAAAAAGCACCTGCTCGGGTTTAGGTGCTCCTGAGATGTCTTATATCGGCAGCATTTAAGCCTTTTTAGCACCGGTCTCTGGCTTTTTAACGGCTTCCCTGCTGATTGAGAGCATGGTTTTTTCCAGAATATCAAAAGTCTGTTGCATGTAATCCAGAGCCTTCTGTCCATTGGCAAGAGCGACTTCAAGATTTTTTTGCAGCAGCTCAGCCGGCTCCTTGATGCCCGCAAAATCCTGTGGCTTGACCATGGAAAGGCCCTGCAGGGTTTTGATGTTCAGCTCGGCTATTGCCTGAAACGGTTCATGAATTTTTTTCATCAGGGTTTCATACTGCTCGTAATAGGGTTTGCTCATGGCTATCTCCAGTTATGTTGCAATGCACAATTACAGTATTGTTCGACTTTTATCCATTGTCAAGTCAGGATATGTCTGTATTTCATGAAATGTGCTGCAGCGCATCATTTTTTAGGAACTTGACCTGCAATACTTTCCCAGAATGTAAGCCATTCAGCAAGCGGCGCTTTCCACGCTTCCGTAAATTCATCAGCGGTTGATCCAGTGGTCCTGTTTGAGTGAAGCAGGGGCTCCAGCGCCTGCAGCGATTGATTGAGAGAGGCCTGCACGGACTGCGCCAGCGGATGGTGTAGAAGTCGTATCAACTGGCGCAGCAGTTCAGGGTGCAGGAGCCGCGTGCCGCCTGACTGCATTTCCATAAGAATCTGTAAAAGGACGTTGCTGGTCAGGTCTTCACCTGTTTTGGCATCAATCACCGTAAACGCCAGACCATCAATGACATACGCACGCAGCGTATCCATGGTGATATAGCGGCTTTTGGTCAGGTCGTAGAGCCTGCGGTTTGGGTATTTTCGAATCTCTCGGGTCATAGTGTCCTACATGTATTGGCCGCCGTTCACATCAAGATTGGCACCGGTAATAAAGGCCGATTCACGTGATGCCAGAAACGCTACGGCATGCGCGACATCTGCAGGTGTACCAAGATGCCCCTCAGGGATATGTGCCACAATATCGCGAATCACCTCTTCACGCACCTCTTCGAGCATGGCGGTTTTAATATATCCTGGAGAAACGGTATTAACGGTCACGCCCTGGGCCGCTACTTCCTGGGCAAGACTTTTGGTAAAACCATACAGTGCCGCCTTGCTTGCCGCGTAATTACACTGCCCGCGCTGTCCTTTGCGACCGTTAATCGAGGAAATGCTCACGATGCGCCCGTAGCCCGATTTCAGCATAAACGGCAGCGCATTGCGGGTCATGTTGAACACACCGTCAAGATTAGTACTCAGCACGCCACGCCATTGCTCAGGTGTCATTTTTTTGAGGGAGGCATCCATGGTAATACCGGCGTTGTTAACCAGCACATCAAGGCGGCCATAACGTTCAGCGACCAGATTACAAAGTTTCTCGCAGTCTTCAAAGACCGTAACATCACCGTAGAGGATATCTACATTAAAACCCGCCTCATGCTGTGCTTCCTGCCAGCGTTTTGCCGCATCATGGCGGCTGCTTCCACAATAGCAGGCGATAACCTGATGGTGGGGGGCAAAACGTTGACAGATGGCGGTTCCAATGCCGCCGGTGCCTCCGGTAACCACAACCACATCACGTTCCATGACTTTCTCCTGTTCATCCATGATTAAATAGAGGTTAAAAAGCGGTGTTTGTCAATGCGTATCTATTCACCACATTTTGAATGCTTTTCGGTGAACGTGGTGAATGATTACGTCAATGCAAAAAAAACCGGGCATAAGCCCGGTTTTAGAAATAGGATGGTTCAGGCGATGGCCGATTGCGGCACGAAAGCGCGCAGACGCTCAGCAAACTGGCGCAGCACCTCAAGGCCAGATTCTTCAGCCTGTCTACACCATTGTTGAAGCGCGTCCACCAGTTCCTTTTGCGAGCTGGCAGTTTTTAACCAGATGCTTTGCAGCGACTGACGATAATCATAGACAACGCGCAGTTGTTCGCAGCACTCCAGTAAAGCCTTGAGCCGATTATGGGCTGTTGGCGAGAGCAGGCTGTCTTCGCGTCGCAGCAGGCCTGCGGCACGCTGGAAGCGTTTTTTCACAGCAGGATTTTCTGCCGCTACGCGCTTCTCCTGACGCAGAATGGGACGCACTACATGTTTGTAGTAATACGACATCACCTGGAAGCGGTTGCCGATAACGGCACGAACCGTGTCGAGGTCAACATGACGTTTGCCTTCGCTGATGGCAAGTTTCGGCGGCAGTTTTCGTACTTTTGCAAGACCCACGAGGGAGAGCAGGCGAATATAAAACCAGCCAAGATCGAACTCCCACCATTTTACAGAGAATTTGGCGGATGAAGCGAAGGTATGATGGTTATTGTGCAGTTCTTCGCCGCCAATCCAGAAACCCCAGGGGATAATATTGGTCGAGGTATCGCGGCATTCATAATTGCGATAGCCCCAGTAATGACCAATGCCGTTGACCACGCCGGCGGCCCAGAGCGGAATCCAGATCATCTGAATGGCCCAGATGCTGATGCCGGGCAGTCCAAAAAGTATGATATCGGCCAAAAACATCAGGAGGATGCCTTTTGCGGAATGGCGCGAATAGAGGTTGCGTTCAATCCAGTCATTCGGGGTACCGTGAGAATATTTTTCAACCATTTCACGGTCTTTGGATGCGGCCCGGTAGAGTTCGGCGCCTTCCCAGAATACTTTACGAATGCCCATAACTACTGGACTGTGAGGGTCTCCCTCGACATCGGTATTGGCATGGTGTTTACGGTGAATAGCCACCCACTCAGCCGTAACCATGCCGGTAGTCAGCCAGAGCCAGAAGCGAAAGAAATGGCTGACAATCGGGTGCAGACTCAATGCACGGTGGGACTGGCAGCGGTGGAGGTAAAGTGTCACCGCAGCAATGGTAATCTGGGTAAGGATGATGCCTGCAAGCACATATCCCCAAAAAGAAAGGTTTAATACGCCAAAAATCATGGATACTCCACTTCAGGTTAATACGATTGGCGCTCCAGGTCACCGTCCATTTCAAGCAGAAGCGAACCCGTTCCACCGCACAAAAACGCCTGTTTGGACGGAAGAGCCAGTGATATCATACCATACTTTATAGAGTAGCACATTGCAGGATTCGCTGTTGTGGACGATAATTTTGCAAAGAGACTCATCAAAGGAATACAAAAATGAACGATAAACTGCAGGCGATTCTAAACAGTGTCTTTCCTTTTATGATAGCGGGTGTCGGAATTGCCATGGCTATCGCCGTGCTGATTTTTTTCTACAACGTGATTATCTGGGGGGTCTTGATAGGAGCCGTGCTTTGGGCCGGGGTGTTTATCAAAAACCTGTTGATGCCTGAAGCCCTGAATACTCCAAAGTCCCGTTCAAAGGGACGCATAATCGAGCATGAAAAGGATTAGCGCGAGAGCGCGTACCTTCACGTGAACGTCTGCGTGCCCGTTTGCGTTACCGATACAGTGAAAACCTATGAAAGCCATGAAAATGTCTGGTGTACAGTAGTACGGGTTCTGCTGCCACGGTTTTGTGGCAGTCAATTGACCATGATGTTATGCTAAGCGACGTTTTATGAAGAGGCTTACGCATGAAGGTATCAAGGCTGCGTTCCTGTAGAATCATTCTGCTCTCGGCATATGTGACCGCGATGACCAGTATTCGCGCGGTGTTTATGCGCCTTTCAGGACGCATTAACCGCGTTTGGGTGGATAACGCCATCCGCGCCTGGATAAACCGTCTCCTGGAGCTTGTTGACGTCAACTGCAGGGTGGTCAATCCGCATAATGTCAAACCGCAGGCGGGCCAGGCAACGATTATCATGTGTAACCATACGAGTCTTTATGACATCCCTTTAAGCTATCGGGTGTTTCCTGAGCACTCCATTCGCATGCTTTCAAAGAAAGAGCTGTCGCGTATCCCGGTGCTTGGGAAGGGCATGACCGCCGCGGAATTTCCTTTTGTTGACCGTAAAAATCGCCATCAGGCAATTCGCGATCTGGAGTCTGTTCGCAAGCTGATGGAGAGCGGCATTGTGGTGTGGATTGCGCCTGAGGGCACCCGCTCACCCGATGGCAGACTCGGAACCTTCAAGAAGGGAGCGTTTATCACCGCCATTGAGGCAGGAGCTACGATTATTCCGATTGGCATACGTGGCGCGAGCCGCATTCTGCCTGCCCGTACCCTGCAGTTTAACGTAGGCGAAACCGCTGAAGTGCATGTGGGGCAGCCGATTGATGCCAGTCAATACACGCTTGCCGAGCGCGATGCTCTGGTAGAGCGTGTGCGCGGCGAGATGCTGAAACTGGTTGGCGAATAAACGGAGTGCCTGACATGGCGCGTCTCAGGGGCGCTGCTCCTGAAGCGCTTTTACCACGCACGCCGGCACAAATGGTGAAACATCCCCGTCTAATGCAGCAATTTCGCGTACCAGTGTTGATGAAATGAACATTTGCTCTTCCGAGGGTGTGAGAAACAGCGTTTCAATGCTTTTGCAGAGTTTACGATTCATGCCGGCGAGTTGAAACTCATACTCAAAGTCGCTGACGGCACGAAGCCCGCGCAGGATAACACTGGCTTTCTGGTCGCGCACGAAGTCGATCAGCAGGCAGTCAAAACCAGTTACAGAGACACCCGGCAGATGACCGATGGCCTCCTGTACCAGCGCGATGCGTTTGTCGAGTGCAAGACAGGGTTTTTTTGCGCGGTTGCTGGCAATAGCTACCACGACTTCAGGAAACAGCCTGGCTGCCCGCCGGATGATATCGAGGTGGCCGTTGGTGACAGGGTCGAAGGTTCCGGGATAAATGGCTTTAATATTCATGGACTGGCGCACCGTTTGCATGAAACCAGAGTCTACCCTATTGTAGGGCTTTGTATCAACGTGAAATGCGGACATGCTCTGTACATTAACCACCAGGAGAGCTTACATGCGAATTGCGAGACCCCTTACACTCGTGGCAGCGATAGCGATAGCGATAGCGCTTGCAGCCTGCGCCCCGCGCGTTCCAACCTCAGAAACGACTCCCAATGCCCTTGATGCAACAACGGAAAAACGTTCCGAGGCCGAGGCGCCTGAGGGGGCACAAAGCCGCGCGCCTGCGCGTGATGGCGCAACACTGTCAGCCTTTGAAATTAATGGCGCAATGGCTGCTCGTAACGGCAAAAAAGGGTGGTCCGCTTCGGTAAACTGGGTGCAGCGCGGTCCGGCTGATTACCAGATTCGGCTGATGGGGCCACTGGGCGGCGGTACCGTTATCATTACCCGCGCCGGTGGTCTGGTGACCCTGCAGGATGGTCGTAAAAAAGTCAGTGATAAAAACGCCGATGCCCTTCTGGCGCGTGAAACCGGGGTCCGCCTGCCAGTGCCAAATCTTTATTACTGGGTCAGGGGATTACCAGCACCTGGAGCGGTACATGATAAGCGCTATGACGCCGCGCATCACCTTGTTTTCCTGCAGCAGGCAGGTTACACGATAGAATATAAAAATTTCACGACCGTCAATGGAGTGGATGTGCCTCTCAAAATGCAGCTGATTGGACACGGACTGGTGGTGAAGCTTGCGGTGCGTCGCTGGAGTGGGCGTTAAGCGTATGGCGCCCCCGTTTGAACGTTTCGGGGGCGCGGGTGAAGGTTTAAAGCGTGCATTTGCTCGTTTGAATGCCTACTTTGTCAAATGCCAGTTTGACCATGGCGGCATTCATGTTCAGGTCTTTTGCCGCACGACGCACTCCACAGGCCGCACTTTCAAAGCTGCTTGTCGGGGTCCAGTACACCATGTTCGCACGCAGCATCAGCTTATAGGCTTCCCGCACGCCCATCGACTTTGACAACAGGTAAAATGCCTTGTTGAAAATGCCGCTCGCGGTGTGCACGATATAACTCTGGCGCTGGTTATAGTCCGGGTAGTAAATACGGGCTTTCAGCATCAGTCGAGACCACGTGATACCGCAGCTTTCGCCGGATTTTTTAGCAAGTGTTGCGTCCACGCAGTCTGCTGAATCGCCGTCTTTCGAGGGCTTGTCCATGTAGCGCAGTGCGGCACCACCACTGCCTTTCATCACCGATTCGCCAATGGTCCAGGTCAGTGCGTTCGGAGTAACATGGGTTTTATTATAAAACGCAGGATTGGTTTGGAGCAGGAAGGCGCGCGCCGCCATGCCGGCCATGTCCGACATGGATTCATTCAAGGCACCTGGCTGGTCGTGGTATTCAAGACCGGCGTGCTGCTCGGTAAATCCGTGTGTAGCCTCATGCCCAACGATGTCAAGTGACGTCAGCGGGTAGAGCGCATCGCCATCGCCAAACGTCAGGGTTTTGCTGTCCCAGAAAGCGTTATCGTATTTTTCGCCGAAGTGCACCCGCGTGATGAGCTGCATGAAACTGCCATCGGGTTTTTGCAGCGCATGCAGTCCGTACCAGTTTTTATACATGTCAACAACGGTGTTGGCAAAATAGTAGGCATCATTGCCCGGAGAAAACGCGCCGTTCACGCGGTCTTCAGTATTTTGTCCGCAGGGGTAAGAAAAGGCGCCGAGGATTTTGCCGTCTTCATCCCATTCATGATTCAGCCGGACAAGACGCACAAGGGCGTTATCCATGGTGCACTGAGCGCCGCTGCTCGGGACATCAAGAGTGGGGTTCGCATCCAGTCCATACCAGTATCCCTTGACTTTTTCATTGCCACCAGGACCGCTTTCCGCGATGGTCTGCAGGTTGTTCCAGGCATTGAGCACCTCTCCATTCTGTGCGTCAATCACCACTCTGGCGATGGCACGCAGACCGCTCGTGTCTGTGGTTTCAAAGGTGACAAGCCACGTCAGGCGCGGAGTGTTATCATCAGTCATGCGGATTTGCAGGCTTGCCGCTTCTGCACGGGTGTTTCGAGGTGTCTCCCCGGCAAACCAGGCGGCTTTGGCAAGTGTCTTCGCACGAGATTGTGAGACAGAAGCGCGCGTCTCAAGTGAAATCGCGTTAACAAGAAGCCCGTTTGCAACAGCGGCACGCGCGTTTGCTGCCTCTCTAACGGCAACCTGCGCGCCCACAACGGGAATGCCTCGGAAATATTGCTGATAGCGGCGAATAAGCGCGCCATCCAGCCGGGTTTGCCCGACTTCCTGCAGGGTGTTTTCTCCTGTACTGGAAGGCGTAACAGAGGCTTTTGGTGAAAGCTTCACGAGGTTGAAGCCATCGAGTGCACTAAGCGGTGTCTGGTAAAGCTCCTGAAGGCTCGCAGCCATGGCGGAATGCGCCAGTGTGAGTGTCAGGCTGAACAGGATTTTTTTATACATGATACCATCCGTTGGAAGTGGGACTTCATCCTCGCACATGCAATAAATCTGATCAAGAGGGCTTGTTTTTGTTTCGCATCCGGGAGATGCTGTTATTGTAAACCGCATACAGGAGGCGTGATGACTGGAATCTCTGTTAAGGCGTTTTTTATCGCCTTTACCGTCTTTATCGTAACGGACATGATTTGGCTTGTCTGGATTGCCAAAAATCTCTACATTTCGCATTATCGTCCATGGCTTCGCCTCTCAGGCGACAATCTTCAGCCGATATGGTGGGCGGCACTGTTCATCTATGTGCTCTTTGCACTGGCAATGGTGTTTTTCATTCTTCCTCTTGCCGGTTCCTCCGTGCTGGCCGCAGTTGGATATGGTGCGCTTCTCGGAGCTATTGTTTATGGCGTATATGACTTCACCTGCCTTGCCATTTTCAAGGATTTTCCCGTAGGCATGGCCTTTTTTGACTGGGCGTGGGGAACGGTACTGTTTGCCTTTGCATCAGCCGTAACATGGCATTTCTCCCATTACGCATAGAGACTGTTGTTATAGGTTGTGGCCAGAGTCTAAGACAGGCCGGATTTTTTTAGAACGCAGGTTCCTGGTGCGCTGCCGAGGCTTTTTAGCGGTAATGCATCGAAAACGGGCGCTTTTTTGCTGCTGCCAGAGTGGGCTTTAAGCCATTTAAGCCATTCAGGCCACCAGGAACCTTCAAAACGCTCAGCTGCATCCAGCCATTTATCGGCAGCTTTGGGGATATTCGGGTTGACGCAGTAGTGGTATTTGTTGCTCGCCGGCGGATTGATAATGCCGGCAATATGGCCTGAGCCCCCCAGTAAAAACTGTTTGTCGCCACCGATTTTTTGAAAGCCTTTCCAAACGGAGCGCCATGGCGCGATGTGGTCTTTTTCCGTTGCGACAAAAAACGCAGGTATGGTGATGGCGCCGATGTTTAGCGCTCGCCCGTTACAGCGGATTTTTCCGGGTTTTACGAGGTCGTTATGCAGGTACATCCAGCGCAGGTACTGCGAATGCATTTTCGCCGGCATGTTGGTGGAATCGGCATTCCAGTATAGGATATCAAAGGGCACCTGTGCACGACCCTGAAGGTAGTTTTTAATAAAAAACGACCAGACGAGGTCGTTCGCGCGCAGCGAGTTGAATGCCTGCGCCATGAGGCGCCCGTCCAGAAAGCCTTTGGACTGCATGTCGGCTTCCAGTTTTTCAAGCAGTGCATCATCAATGTAAACACCGATGTCACCAGGCTCGCTAAAATCTATCAGAGTGGCAAGAAAGGTTGCTGATGCGACGGGAGCCGTATCGCCTGCTGCAAGCCAGGCAAGCGTCATGGCGAGCAGCGTGCCGCCGATGCAAAAACCCAGCGTATTAACGGTTTCGCATCCCATCTGTTCACGCACCACCTCAATGGCGCGCAGTGAACCGTTTTGCAGATAATCACACATGGCGGTATTGGCCAGTTCAGACCCTGGATTGACCCATGAAATGGTGAATACCGTTATCCCTTTACTGACCAGCCAGCCGATAAACGAATTATGAGCGCTTAAATCGAGCACATAGTATTTGTTTATCCATGGCGGAACAATCAGGAGCGGAATGGTGCGGGTGCGCGGGGTTTTTGCCGTGTACTGAATGATTTCCATCAGTTCATTGCGATAAATAACCTCACCCTCCGTTGCGGCAATATTCTTACCCACCGTAAAGGCGCGCATGTCGGTCATGCGCATCACAAGGCTTGCGGAATCGCGGTCTATATCCTCAAGAAAATTTTGCAATCCGCGCAGCAGATTTAAACCGCGGCTGTGCACGGTTTCTGCGAACAGCTTCGGGTTGGTCGCAGGAAAGTTCGCAGGCGAGAGGGCATCGAGATACTGGCGCACAAAAAACCGCAGTTTATGCGCCATTTTCACATCCTGTATCGGCAGCTTTTCTACGAGCCGAACCGCGTGCTCGCTCGCCAGCAGATAAAACTGTGCCAGCACGCTGAAAAAAGGATTTTCCTGCCACTCTTCTGAACTGAAACGCGGGTCATCCAGCGGCAGAGACTGACCCTGCATCCAGAGTTCGCACTGTTTTTGCCAGAGTGTTGTGGCATCACTCCAGAAAGCGGCCTGGCGGCTCAGGATATCAGCCGGGTTCATGGCCAGCATGCCGGAGAGGGTTTGCAGGTTATTACCAAACGTCATCCATGGATCAAGACTCTCTGCGAGCATCGCTGGATTTTTTTGAAAATGCGCGAGCAGGCGCAGGCTTTCTTCTGCAATCTGATGCAGCAGGGTGGCAAGTTCGTCGTGCTGGGTCATCCGTTGTCCCGATACGAGGATTTTAACCAGTGTAGACCCTTGTGGGACATACGGGCAAGAAGCTCTCGGTGTTGAGGCGCAATTGCGTTATAATTTTCCTTTTACCGCGTTTTAGGCCAGGGAATGCGTTTACAGCAGATTAAGCTTACAGGTTTTAAATCGTTTGTGGACACCACGGTTATTCCTTTTCCCGGCCAGCTTGTTGGCGTACTGGGTCCAAACGGCTGCGGAAAATCCAACGTCATTGATGCCGTGCGCTGGGTTCTTGGAGAAAGCTCTGCCAAAAACCTGCGCGGCGAGTCGATGGCGGATGTTATTTTCAACGGCTCCACCAACCGTCGGGCATCGGGACAGGCGTCAGTGGAGCTTGTGTTTGATAATAGTGGCGCAACGCTCCCGGGGCCTTTTGGCGCTTATCGCGAAATTTCGGTGCGCCGCGTGGTAACGCGTGATGGAGAGTCGGGTTATTTTCTGAATGGCACACGGTGTCGGCGGCGTGATATCACGGATTTATTTCTAGGTACGGGTGCTGGCGCACGCGGGTATTCGATTATCGGGCAGGGGACGGTCTCGAAAATTGTCGAGGCGCGCCCGGAAGAACTGCGCGCATACCTTGAGGAAGCTGCCGGGGTATCTCGCTACCGCGACCGGCGCCGGGAAACGGTGCAGCGCATGGAGCAGGCCCGAGAAAACCTCGAACGGGTGGCACTTCTTCGTGAAGAACTGGATAAACAGCTCGCGCGTCTCGAGCGTCAGGCAAAAACTGCGGAACGGTTTCGCACCCTGAAAGCACGTGAGCGCGTCTGTAAAACAGGACTGCTTCTCGTGCGCCGCGATACGCTGTCAGCGCAGCGTGACGGTCTCCACCGGACCCTTCGATCGCTGGAAGATACCCGCAGTACCCAAGAAGCGCTTCACGCACGCCTTACGGCGGAAGCACTGGCCTGTCGCTACAGGATGGAATCCAGGGCCCGCACCGTCACGGAGCTGCAGGAGCAGTGCTACCGACTCGGTACGGAAATTGCCCGCCTTGAGGAACAGCGTGCTCAGGCGCTGCGAGCCCGTGAACAGCTTCTAGAGGAACAGCTGCGCCTTAAAGAAGTCTGGCAGCAGGCGCATGACCGGTATATGCTCGCCGGAGAAACCCTTACAACCCGCGAAGCGCAGTCGCAGGTACTGGCAGCGGAGCTTGAAACGCTGCGCGCTCGCCTTGATGACGCACGCACAACGCTTGATGCCCGCCGACAGGCACTGGAAGATACTGAGGCGCGCCTTGAAAGTGCGCGCTCAAACCTCTCGAATGCGCGTCAGCAGCATCAGCTGAGCCTTGTGCGTGCGGAAAATCTTAAAGCCCGCCTTGAAGACGGAGAACGTCGTCTTGCCAAAAATCAGGCAGCACTCGACGGCCTGGCCGAGAGCGACTCTGACGCGGCCTTTTTGGCGCTCCTCGGTGAGCGTGATGCAAAGATTCAGGATGAAGAAGCGGCAGCGGCTCAACACGCGCGGGCTTTAGCCCGTGTGCAGGAGGCGCGCGAGGCGTTGATGCGCCTCGGCCATGAAAAGGCACAGGCCCAAAAAGCGTTTGCAGAAGATAATGCGCAACTCGTGTCACTGCGTGCCGTGCAACAATCAGCCGGAAGCGCTGCGTCCATCAGTCCTCCTGAAAGCGTTGCCCATCTGCCTCAGCTCATGGCGTCTCTGAAGGTAGAAGATGCCTGGCAGACGGCCTGTGAGCATGTGTTTGCAGACGCCCTTCATGCGTATGTGGTTCAGGATGTCGGGAGTGTGACGGTTGAGAGCGATACGCCGCTTGCGCTGCTGGAAGTGCGCGTGCCGGCGGACCGTACCCCGCGTTTTCCTTCACTGCTTCAAAAAATGCACGGCGCTGTGCCGTGCTGGCTCCATGCACCAGAATACATATATACCGTTGACTCGCTGGAGGAGGCGCGCCGGATGCAGCCTGAACTGTTTCCTCATGAGTCTGTCATTACCCCGGATGGTGCCTGGCTTGGGAATGGCTGGATACAGGTTCCGGGCAGGGCGCGCACCATGGAAGAGGGCGTGCTTGCCCGTCAGGCGCGTATCGACCTCCTTGCCGTTGTGGTCAGCGAAAAAGAAAACACGCTCATGCGTCTTCAGACAGAGGACGCAACGTGGCGTGAGTGTCTGCAAACCGCGGAGCAGGAAGAACGAGAGGCTGCACGCCTGCAGTCAGAAGCGGTCAGGGCCGTATTTGATGCGCAGAGCGCGCTGTCGCGTTTCGAGCAGCAGCGTGAAGCCCTCAAGACGGAGCGTGCGCGCCTTGTAGCTGAACGCGATGAGTGGAATGCGGCGCGAGAGGAACTTACTCTGCAGATGAAAGACGCCGCGGCCATCAGCCTTGAGGCACGCGAACTGGAAGCGGAATATCTGCTGACAGTTGAGTCGATTGAAGAAGAGCGGCGAGCGGCGGAGGGCGCGCATCGCGCGGTACTGATTGCACTCGAGGAACTGCGGGAAGAGGTGCACGAGAGCGGGCGTCGGTTTGACCGTCTGCAGGCAGAGGCCTCTGAGGCGCGCCGTACCATGGAGCGGGAAGCGCAGACCCGTACGTCGCTTGAAAACAGCCTTGAAGACATTGCCGAAGCGCTGGCCTCTGCCGAGTCGCCGGGTGTGGATATGCACGAGGCGCTGCAGGAGAAAATCAGCCGGCACGCAGAATATGAAGCATTGCGTGAGTCAGCCAACACGGAACTTGACACGCTGCGTGAGCAGTTTACGACCCTGGAGGCTGAAGCCCGGCTTGAAGACGAAAAAATTAAAAAGTCCGCGGCACAACAGGTCGAGCTGCAGCTGCAGGAGCAGACGCTTGCCGTGCGCCTGCAGACCCTTGCGGAATCGCTTGCACAATTCGGTCCTGAAGCGCCTGAATTTTCTCAAGAGACAGAGGCACCTGCAACGGAAGCCGCGTGTGAAGAGGAGCTTTTGGTCCTTGCAGACGCGATTCGCCGTCTTGGCGCGATTAACCTTGCTGCCATCGAAGAATATGAGACGGAGCGCGTACGCCGTGATGCGCTGAATGCGCAGCACGAAGACCTTTCCAGTGCGCTGGCAACCCTTGAAGAAGCGATTGCAAAGCTTGATGCCGAAACAAAAGTGCGCTTTCAGGAAACCTTTGACGCGGTCAATACCGCCTTTCAGGCACTTTTTCCGCGCCTCTTTGGCGGTGGACGTGCCACTTTATCGTTAACGTGTGATAACCTGTTGGAAGCGGGTGTCATGGTCCTCGCTCAGCCGCCCGGAAAACGCAACAGTACCATTCACCTGTTGTCGGGAGGCGAGAAGGCGATGACTGCAGTCGCGCTGATTTTTGCGATTTTTCAGTTAAATCCGTCACCGTTTTGCATGCTGGATGAAGTGGATGCACCGCTTGATGATGTCAACGTGGGAAGGTTTTGTGATTTGGTGCGGGAAATGTCACAATTCGTACAGTTCCTCTTTATTACCCATAACCGGGTAACAATGGAACTGGCAGAAAATTTGATAGGGGTAACCATGCGTGAGCCAGGTGTTTCGCGCGTGGTTGCAGTGGATGTTGAACAGGCCCTGACTTTTTGCGAGGCATGAGTCGGGCACTTGGCGCGGGAGAGAACATGCAGGCGAACTGGAGTCTGGTTTTAAATGTCGTTTTACTCATCGGGGTAGTGATTGCCATAGGCTGTCTGATGAAGGTGCGACGCCAGAACTTCGCGCCACAGGCGCGTGTGGCAGGCACACCACGACTCGATACGGCTTTCGATGAAATTCTCTCGGTGCGCCGCATTTCCGGTGAGGAAGAAGAGGCGGATGTTTTGCCGACGCTCTCCACCCGCGAGGCGACCCGTGTTGTCGTGGAAACGCCTCCTGCCTACAGCGCACCGGCGAGCGAGGCACGGGATACCGCGCCCTCCGGCGGCACCATCATGCTTTTTTTGCGTGCGCGTGAAAATCGCCAGTTTGCAGGCTACGAACTGTTGCAAACCGTGCTGGCAGCCGGTCTTCGCTTTGGTGAAGGACAAATTTTCCACCGCTATCAAAACCCCAACGGCACCGGCGCCGTCCTTTGCAGCCTTGCAGCTGCTACGGCCAGCGGTGTTTTTGATTTGCAGAACATCGGTGCGTTTGGTGTGCGGGGTCTTTGTCTTTTTATGGAACAAAGCGGTAACAGCGGCATTGATGAAGAACGCCTTAACGTCATGCTCGACACGGCACGCCACCTTGCAGACGGTCTTGATGCCGATTTACTGGATGCCTCACGCCGTGTGCTGACTGATGAGACCATCAATCGCCTGCACCGTCAGATTGGCAGCGTGGAAACCGATTCGCGGGTGGCATGATGGCTGCCCCGCTGGCGGGTTTGTGCGGGAATCAGTAGACTGGATTTTTAAGCATCGGGAAAAACCATGAATCTCGCGTTTGTTGCGGCAGTACTCGGGGGCACCTGCTCCCGTGACAGCAGGCTGTCCGGCGGTGTCAGCACTGACAGCCGCACGCTCGAGCCTGATTCGCTTTTTGTCGCCCTGCGTGGCGAGCGTTATGACGGGCATCAATACATCGCGGACGCCATCGCGCGTGGTGCCGCGGCCATTGTCTGCGAACGCGCGCCTGAAAACGTGTCCGTTCCCGTGTTTGTGGTGCCTGATGCTGAGAAAGCACTGGCAGAACTGGCGCGCGCGCACCGTGAAACCGTTGACTGCAAAGTCATTGCAGTTACCGGCAGCAATGGTAAAACCACTGTCAAGGAAATGATAGCCGGTATTCTGCCAGAGCCGTCCATGGCGACCCGTGGCAACCTGAACAATCATCTGGGCGTACCGCTTTCTGTTCTCAAACTGACACCAGAGCATCGGTATGCCGTTTTTGAGCTCGGCGCCAACCACCCCGGTGAAATCGCCTTTACCGCACACATTGTGCGCCCGCAAGTCTCACTCATTAATTCCATAGCGCCCGCTCATATCGAGGGATTTGGCAGCATTGAGGGTGTTGCAAACGCCAAAGGCGAAATTTACGCAGCCCTCCCCTCAGAAGGTGCTGCCGTAGTAAACGATGATGACGCATTCGCCCACCACTGGGACGCCATGTTGGGCGCACGCCGTGTATGGCGCTTTTCCGCCGCGCACAAGGCCGATGTGTATGCAGAGAACATCCATTTTGATGCAAACGGCTGTGCAGCGTTTACTCTTGTGTCTGGCACAGAGGCGTTACCCGTAACCCTTCAGGTTCCGGGGGCGCATTCGGTGCGTAACGCGCTTGCCGCCGCCACCTGCTGTCTGGCTGCTGACATTGGTCTTCAAGCGATAGTCAGCGGACTCAGTCGCTTTCAGGGAGTTTCCGGGCGTCTTGCCACGTTTGGCGGGAAAGGGCAGTCCACCATAATAGATGATACGTATAATGCGAATCTCAGCTCTGTACTTGCCGCCATCGATGTGCTGGCAGCGCGTGCAGGGCAGCGCATTCTGGTACTTGGTGACATGGGCGAGCTCGGCGCGTGGGCGCAGTCGCATCACGAACAGGCGGGGGAAGCGGCAAGGAGCCGCGGTATAGACCGGCTCATGACCTGTGGCGAGTTCAGCGCCTTTGCGGCACGCGCTTTTGGAACGGGCGGAGCGCATTTTACCAGCCAGTCATCCCTTGTAGAGGCCCTGCTGCCCTGTCTTGATGCGCAGACTACGGTACTGGTCAAGGGGTCGCGTGCGGCGGGGATGGAAAAAATTGTGCGGGAACTGATGGGCTGAAGGCCATCAGGCGTGTTATGCTTGCCAGTTTTTTATGTACCCGGGGTATCTTTAGGATGCGTATACATGTGCCGTGGGCGATAACAAGGGGAGGAGCTGAACCATGCTCTATTGGCTGACACAGCTTTTGCAGGAACAATACCACGCGCTGCGCGTGTTTCAGTACCTTACCTTTCGTTCCATTCTGGCCGCGCTGACGGCGCTGATTGTCGGACTGTTTTTTGGGCCGGCCATGATTCGATGGCTTCGGGGGCTGCAGATTGGGCAGATGGTGCGCGATGATGGCCCGCAAACCCACCTTTCAAAAGCCGGTACCCCAACAATGGGCGGCACCCTCATTCTTTTTGCGATAACATCGAGCTGCCTTTTGTGGGGAGATTTGCGCCAGCCGGCCTTATGGCTCGCGCTCCTTGTCATGCTGGCCTTTGGCCTTGTGGGCTGGGTGGATGATTACCGTAAAGTGGTGCGTAAGAACAGCGCCGGTCTTTCTGCGCGCCAGAAATACTTCTGGCAGTCCGTCATCGCGCTGGTGGCAGCCTTTTACCTTTACCTGCACGCAAGTCTGCCGGTCAACACTGCTCTCACCGTACCGTTTTTCAAAAGTTGGCACATCGCACTTGGCGCTGCATTTGTGGTGCTGTCTTACTTCGTGATTGTAGGCTCGAGCAATGCGGTCAATCTCACCGATGGCCTTGACGGTCTTGCCATTGTGCCCATCGTCATGGTGGCAGGCGCGCTCGGGGTTTTTGCCTATGCCAGCAGTAACGCCGTGTATGCGCATTACCTCGCGATTCCCTATGTGCCCAACACCGGCGAGCTTACTATTTTCTGCTCGGCGATTGTGGGGGCGGGACTTGGATTTCTCTGGTACAACACCTATCCGGCGCAGGTATTCATGGGGGATGTTGGCTCGCTGGCACTTGGAGCCGGTATTGGAACCGTGGCAGTCATCGTGCGCCAGGAGCTTGTGCTGCTTATCATGGGCGGGCTCTTTGTGCTTGAGACCCTTTCAGTTATCCTGCAGGTAGGGTATTTCAAGTGGACAGGCGGGAAGCGGTTGTTTCGCATGGCCCCTCTGCACCACCATTTTGAACTCAAGGGCTGGTCGGAGCCAAAAGTTATCGTACGGTTTTGGATTATGACGGTTATTTTTGTGCTGTGCGGGCTTGCCACACTTAAACTGCGCTGAACGGAGCGGCCATGCAGAAACAACCGATGCTGATAGCGGGACTTGGTAAAACCGGATTTTCAATCGCACGCCATCTGCAGCGTCAGAACCAGCCGTTTATCGCTTTTGATACCCGAGAAGCGCCAGAGGTGTTGTCGGCCTTCAGGGAGGCGTTTCCTGGTGTGGAAACTTTTGCCGGGACGCTGCCTGATTCCGTGTTTTCATCACTCTGCGCCGTGGTAGCAAGCCCTGGTGTGCCACTTGATACGCCGGTACTGCAAAAAGCGCGCGCATTGAACATTCCGGTCTGGGGCGATATCGAATGCCTCGCGCGTGAAATAGACGCACCGGTCATTGCCATAACCGGTACCAATGGCAAATCAACGGTTACGGCACTGGTTGGCGAAATGGCCCGCATGGCCGGGATGCGGGTCGCGGTTGCCGGCAACATCGGCACACCGGTGCTCGATGTCCTTGAGACTGCAGAAGTGCCCGAAATCTGGGTACTTGAGCTTTCAAGTTTTCAGCTCGATTTGCAGGAGAGCCTGCGCCCAATCGCCGCGGCCATTTTAAACGTAACGCCAGACCACCTTGACCGCCACAAGTCACTCGAAGCTTATGTGGCGGCCAAGCACCGCATCGCGCACCATGCATCGACCCTTGTCATTAATCGGGAAGACCCTTTGACGCGTCCGCCTGCTGCCTCAGGCACCACGTGCATCAGTTTCGGCCTTGACGCGCCTTCTGCTGATAACTGGGGGTTGCAGACTGAAAATGGGCATACATACCTTTCGAGGGGCCCGAAACAGCTCCTTGACTGCGCAGACCTGCCACTTCAGGGACGCCACAACTGGCAGAATGCCCTGGCAGCCGCGGCCCTTGCTCACAGCGCCGGTATTTCCGATGAGGCCATTGTCCGTGCGCTGACCTCCTTTAAGGGCCTGCCCCACCGCTGTCAGTGGGTGCGCACACTTGATGGCGTGCAATGGATCAATGACTCTAAAGGCACCAATACCGGCGCCACCGTGTCGGCTATTGCCGGCACCGGCGCGAGCCTTTCCGGTAAAATCGTCCTGATTGCCGGTGGACAGGGCAAGGGTGCCGATTTCAGCGAGTTACGCGCGCCGGTCGAAGCGTTTGGCCGTGCCGTGATCCTGATAGGAGAAGACGCTGAAAAAATAGCCCGCGCGCTTGATGGCACCGTGCCACTTCATCGTGCCGCGACACTGAAAGACGCCATTGCCAGAGCACGAGCCTGCGCGCAACCCGGGGACGTGGTGCTGTTATCGCCTGCCTGCGCAAGCTTTGACATGTTTCGGGATTTTAACCACCGTGGCGAGTGCTTTACCAGTGAGGTAAACGCACTGTGACTGCCCAACGCGCCCGCCATGCGCCAGGACCTCTGGCACTCTATGACCGCTGGCTGATGGGAGCGGTGCTCGGCCTCATCATCACAGGCCTCATGATGGTGGCTTCGAGCTCGGTGATGGTGTCCGTCAAATATTATCATCAGCCGTTTCATTTTCTGATACGCCAGGGATGTTATCTCGCAGTGGGGCTGATGCTTGCCTTGATAGTGGTCCGCACGGACAGCAGTTTCTGGGAAAAACTTGGGGTGCCGCTCCTGCTTGTCTGCCTCGTGATGCTGGTGCTGGTGCTGATACCCGGTATCGGGCGCACAGTTAATGGCAGTCGCCGCTGGCTCGCACTTGGGCCGATTGGCATTCAGGTATCAGAGCTTGCGAAACTGACCATGATTCTCTACATGGCTGGTTATCTGGTGCGTCACCAGGAAAAGGTGCGTCAGTCGATTTCCGGCTTTCTCCTGCCGATGATTATTCTTTCAGTATTTGCTTTCCTTCTGCTGCTTGAGCCAGACTTTGGCGCCACGGTGGTGATAGCCTCTACCACCATGGCCATGCTGTTTCTTGCAGGTGTGAAACTGCGCTATTACGCAGGCCTCGTTATTATTGTGCTCGTGAGTCTTGCTGTTTTAGCCGTGTCCTCGCCCTATCGCATGGCGCGTCTGACAGCTTTTCTGGACCCCTGGGCAGATCAGTTTGATACCGGTTATCAGCTGACACAGTCGCTGATTGCCTTTGGACGCGGTGGATGGTTTGGCACCGGCCTTGGGGATAGTGTCCAAAAACTGTTTTATCTGCCCGAAGCGCACACGGACTTTCTCTTTGCAGTACTGGCAGAAGAGCTGGGGCTTGCGGGAGTTCTCGTGGTGATGACACTGTATAGTATACTGGTAGGAAGAGGTCTTAAAATTGGGCGCGACGCACTGGAGAGCGAGCGCTTTTTCGCAGCATGGACGGCATTCGGGTTGACTTTCTGGCTTGGGATGCAGGCAGTGGTTAACATGGGGGTGAATGCCGGACTGCTGCCGACCAAAGGGTTGACGCTGCCGTTTATGAGTTATGGCGGTGCCAGCATGGTCGTCAATTGTGTAGTGGTGGCGTTGTTATTGCGCATTGATCACGAGAATCGCTGGCTCTCCCTTGGATTGGGCAGACCAGCCTCACAAAGGGGACACGGGTGAACACAACGGGGAACTATGTAACGCCAAGGATGGGGCGGGTAGAGCGAATCCACTTTGTGGGGATTGGGGGTGCCGGCATGTGTGGCATCGCGGAAGTACTCCATAACGAGGGTTACCGGATATCAGGTTCTGATCTTTCAGAAAACCGCAGTGTTGAACGCCTGCGCTCGCTCGGCATTCCCGTTTTTATCGGCCATCACCTGGATAACATCGCCGGTGCGGATGTGGTCGTGCAATCGACCGCGGTGGCCTCTGAGAATCCCGAAATTGTTGCGGCACGCGCTGCAGGCGTGCCAGTCATACCGCGTGCGGCGATGCTGGCAGAGCTCATGCGCTATCGCCATGGCATCGCCATTGCCGGTACGCACGGCAAAACCACCACCACAAGCCTTGTGACCAGTCTGCTCGCCGAGGGCGGCCTCGACCCAAGCTTTGTCATTGGTGGCAAACTCAACAGCAGCGGCACGAATGCGCAACTTGGGCATTCGCCCTGGATTGTGGCGGAAGCCGATGAGAGCGACGCCTCTTTCCTCTTCCTGAAGCCGCTGATGGCGGTGGTCACCAACATTGATGCCGACCATATGGGAACCTATGGTGACGACTTTGACCGGTTGCGTGACACGTTCCTCGAATTTTTGCACCACCTGCCGTTTTATGGACTTGCCGTGGTATGCGCTGAAGATGAAGAAATTCGCCGCATTCTGCCTGATATTGCGCGTCCGGTGCGTACCTATGGTTTTCGTGAGGATGCGCACTATCGCATCAGTGGATGGACTCAAAGCGGTCTGGTCAGTGAATTTAGCGTAACGCGTCCAGAACCACATGCGCCCTTGTCCATACAGTTTCCATGGCCCGGTCGCCACAATGTGTTAAACGCGGTTGCCGCCATCGCCATCGCCACCGAAGTTGGCGTAAACGATGCGGCGATTATCAGGGGACTTGCGACATTTCAGGGAGTCGGGCGGCGTTTTCAGATGCTCGGAGAGCGTCTTTTTGCCAGAGGTCGCGCATTGCTTGTCGATGATTATGGTCATCATCCCAAGGAAATTGCATCGACCATTGATGCCTTTCGCCGCGTATGGCCCGGGCGTCGCCTTGTACACGTGTTTCAGCCACACCGCTATTCGCGTACCCAGTCGCTTTTCCCCCAGTTTGTCGATAGCCTCTGCCTGTCTGACACGTTGTTGCTGCTTGATATCTACTCTGCCGGAGAAGTACCACTGCCAGGTATCTCGAGTGAGGCGCTTGCCGAGAAAATTGCGGCACGTGGCACCTCTGTTGTACGGATTACTGAACAAAATTCGCTGGCCAGCGCGCTCGATGCGCAGGTGCAGGACGGAGATGTGATTTTGCTTCAGGGGGCCGGTAACATCGGCCAGATGGCTTTGAATCTGATGCAGCCTCACGAGGAGACAGCGTGAACACCATCGAACGTTCGCCATTGTCAGAATCTGGATATGAGGGCGTACTGCTCCTCAAGGAACCACTTGCGGGCTACACGACCTGGCGGGTTGGGGGTGAGGCGTCACGTCTCTATAAGCCTGCCAGCATCAATGATTTATCACGCTTCCTCGCGCGTCTTCCCAAAGAGGAGCCGCTTGTATGGCTTGGGCTTGGGAGTAACTCACTGATTCGTGACTCAGGCTTTGAGGGGACGGTTATCCTGACGCAGGGATGCCTCAGGGACATCGCGCTGGTGGGAGAGGGGCTTGTGCGTGTGGAAGCCGGGGTATCCTGTGCGAGCATGGCGCGATTTTGCGCACGCAATAACCTCGAGGGTGGCGAATTCTGGGCCGGAATTCCCGGCACCATGGGCGGGGCGCTGCGCATGAATGCCGGTTGTTTTGGGCATGAAACCTGGGAATTTGTGGTATCGGTAGAAACCATGACGCGTGATGGACAGCGTCACACGCGTACACCCGCAGACTTTGATATTGCCTACCGACACGTTCGCGTGCCGGATAACGAGTGGTTTGTGGCGGCCACCTGCTCGTTCTCGCAGGGCGAGAAAGCGGCATCGCTTGAAAAAATTCGGCAACTGCTTGAACACCGCGCGAATACCCAGCCCACCAGCGAGTACAACTGTGGCTCGGTGTTTCGTAACCCGCCGGGTACGCACGCGGCGCGCCTGATTGAATCCTGCGGCCTCAAGGGCAAACGCCTGGGTGGAGCCCGTGTTTCGGAAAAGCACGCCAACTTCATCATCAACCATGAAGGGACGGCCAGTGCCGCCGATATTGAATCGCTGATAGTACATATCCGTGAAGCAGTGCATGCACAGACAGGCATTGAACTGATTACGGAAGTGCATATCCTTGGAGAATAACATGTCACAACCGGTCAGGGTGATATTGCTGTATGGCGGTCGTTCCGGTGAACACGAGGTGTCGTTGATTTCAGCGGCCAGCGTGCTGATGAACCTGAGCCCGCAAAAATATGAAGTTATTCCTGTTGGCATGGACAAGGCGGGATGTTTTTTTCGCAACTCTCTGCAGGAAATGCGGGACTTCGCCGCAAAGGGCGCGCTCCCGGTGCGAGGCGCGCAGTCAACGCCGATTGCCTCTCTTTTGATGAATGGCCGGCTGGCCATTGATGCTGATGTGGTGTTTCCCATCGCACATGGCGCTCTGTATGAAGATGGCTGTCTGCAGGGGCTGCTGGAGCTTGCGGACGTGGCTTATGTAGGATGCGATGTTCTGGCTTCAGCGATTGGCATGCACAAAACCATGGCAAGACGCCTGATTCAGGTAGAGGGTGTCGAAGTTGCGCCGAGCCGAGAAATCAGCTCAGGCATGGATGCGGACACACGCGCCCGTATTTGTCGGGAAAGCGCGCAGGCCTTTGGGTTTCCGCTTTTTGTGAAACCAATGTCGCAGGGGTCAAGTGTTGGCGTTCATAAGGTGGATACACCAGCGTCGCTCACTGATGCGGTGATAGACGCACTGCGCTATGACCGGAACGTGCTGATTGAAGGCTTTGTGAAAGGGCGTGAGATAGAACTTTCCGTGCTGGAAAGCGAGCTGCCAGGAGAGCCTGCGCGGGTGAGCCTTCCGGGTGAAATTTGCGTGCACCATCCAGACGGGTTTTATTCTTACAACGCCAAATATGTTGAAAGCGATAAAAACGAACTGGTGGTACCGGCTGTTATGCCGCTGGCGCTTCAAAACCGCCTGCAGGAGGCTGCGCGCACTATTTTTGCGCAGCTCGGCTGTCGGGGCATGGCGCGTGCCGATTTCTTTGTGGATGATGTCAATAACCGTATCTTCTTTAATGAAATCAATACATTGCCGGGCTTCACGCCGTTCAGCATGTACCCAAGAATGTGGGAAGCATCAGGTCTTTCCTACACGGAGTTGCTCGATACACTGATACGCCTTGCTGGCATGCATTACCGAGCAGAAAAACAGCTGGTTACCGATTATCAGTAAGTCCGGAGAGCAGGGCAGATTATGGAAGCAGAACGCGAGCAGTGGCGCGATGCCTGGCTGATGAGCTTTCTCGTGGTGTGTGCGCTGCTGCTCGCGGCGCGCCTTGTTTACTGGTACCTCGCGAGTCCTGAACGCTTTCCGGTCAACACTGTTAAAATTACCGCAAGCTATCGCCATGTAAGCCGCACCACCCTTGAGTCTATTCTCTCAGAATTTTCAGGGGCGAGTTTTTTTTCCCTGCCGGTGCGCCGTCTTTATGCGAGGCTCTCAGAACTTGATTGGGTGGAAAAAGCGGATGTGGAGCGTCAGTGGCCGGATACGCTGGTGATTCGCCTGAAAGAACGCACCCCTCTTGCCCGCTGGAACCAGACTATTCTTACGCAGGATGGTGCACTGGTGCCGCTTTCTGAGGGGGCAGGGAGTCTTCCAACACTCCCGGTGTTAACAGGTCCTGAAACCCAGCGCGCAGAAGTCTTACAAGTTTACAAAAAATTGAGTAAGCTATTATCGAACTATGGCATGTATGCCACTGCACTGAATTTGCGCGATAATCAGGCATGGGAGCTCACCCTGGCGAACGGATTTGAAATACGCCTCGGAAAAAAGGATTTGGAAACGCGTCTGCACCGCTTTTGTAAGGCTTATCCGGCCGTATTTGGAGACACACCAAATCAGATGGCGAGCGTGGATTTACGATATCCGCACGGCATGGCCGTGCGCTGGAAACAATAAACGGGAAAAGCATGGCTAAGAAACCGGAAAAAAATATCATTACAGGCCTTGATATCGGCACGTCCAAAGTCATCGCCCTTATTGGCGAGGTGAATGCCGATGGCACCATAGAGGTGACTGGCATGGGGCGGCATCCCTCGCGTGGCCTGAAGCGTGGAGTCGTTGTCGACATTGAGGCGACAGTCAACTCCATTCAGCGTGCCGTTCAAGAAGCGGAATTAATGGCGGGAACGGATGTACGCACGGTCTATGCCGGTATTGCCGGCAGTCATATTAGAAGCCTCAATTCTCATGGTATTGTCGCTATTCGCGACCAGGAAGTATCAGCCGCAGACGTGGAACGTGTCATAGATGCCGCCAAAGCCGTAGCGATTCCTGCCGATCAGAAAATTCTGCATGTACTGCCTCAGGAATTCATCATCGATAACCAGGGCAGTATTCGCGAACCGGCCGGGATGGCGGGCGTGCGGCTCGAGGCGCGTGTGCACATTGTGACCGGTGCCGTCAGTGCCGCCCAGAACATTGCGAAGTGCGTGCGACGCTGTGGACTCGATGTAGGGGATATCATCCTTGAGCAGCTCGCCTCAAGCCATGCGGTTTTGACCGACGATGAAAAAGCACTCGGCGTCTGCCTCATTGACATTGGCGGTGGTACGACCGATGTCGCCGTATTTGTCGATGGCGCGATTGCGCACACGGCAGTCATTCCTATTGCAGGCGATCAGGTGACTAATGACATCGCCATGGCACTGCGCACACCGGCAAAAGCGGCCGAAGCCATCAAGCTCAAACATGCGTGTGCCCTGCCGGAGCTTGCCGACAGTAACCAAATGATTGATGTCTTGAGCGTCAATGAACGTCCCGGGCGTAAAATCTCTGCACGCGCTCTGTCTGAAGTGGTCGCCGCGCGTTATGAAGAACTTTTCACGCTCGTGCATAATGAACTGAAGCGCAGCGGCTTTGCCGACAGCATCGTTTCAGGCATTGTGCTGACGGGGGGAGCTTCCTGTGTGAACGGTGCCATTGAACTCGCGGAGCTGACGTTCCAGATGCCGGTGCGCCGCGGAAACGCGGTACATGTCGCAGGACTTGCTGAGGCGGATATCAATCCTTCACTGTCGACGGCGGTGGGGCTCTTGCTGCATGGGTTTCAACAGCAGTATGAAAGCGGGTATGCCGTTACCCCAATGGGTGATGGTGCGAAAGGGGTATGGTCACGGATGAAGGCATGGTTTAACGGTAATTTTTGAAGCATACAATCAAGAACGAATTTCAGGGGAGACGCGGTAATGTTTGAATTGATGGAAAACAGTCCAGAGAAAGAAGCGCTGCTTATAGTTGCCGGTGTAGGTGGCGGTGGCGGAAACGCGGTCGGCCACATGGTCGAGGCAAAAATCCCCGGCGTAAAATTTATTTGCGCCAACACCGATGCACAGGCTCTGAAGGGCTCTAATGCAGATGTGCTGATTCAACTTGGCGATGAATTGACCCGAGGCCTTGGGGCAGGCGCTAATCCCGCAATTGGCCGTCAGGCAGCGGAAGAAGACCGCGAACGCATTCGTGAAATTCTCGCTGGCGCTGATATGGTGTTTATCACTGCCGGTATGGGCGGTGGCACCGGTACCGGTGCGGCACCTGTTTTCGCTGAAGTCGCGCGTGAACTTGGTATCCTGACCGTAGCAGTTGTAACGCGTCCGTTCTCGTTTGAAGGAAAACAGCGTGCACTGGCTGCAGAAGAGGGCATTCGCCGTCTTGCTGAAACCGTAGACTCTCTGATTACTATCCCGAACAACAAGCTGCTTAGCGTACTTGGCAAAAACATCAGCCTGCTGAATGCTTTCAAAGCCGCGAATGACGTGCTGCTCGGAGCCGTGAAAGGGATTGCTGATCTTATTACCCGCCCAGGCCTTATTAACGTCGACTTTGCAGACGTTCGAACGGTGATGTCGGAAATGGGCATGGCCATGATGGGAACCGGCAGCGCCAGTGGTGAGCAGCGCGCACGCCAGGCAGCAGAAGCCGCGATTGCCTCTCCATTGCTTGAAGATGTTAATTTCTCCGGTGCACGCGGTATTCTCGTGAACATCACCGCGGGTCTTGACATGACGATTGGTGAATTTGAAGAAGTCGGCGATGTCGTTAAGGAATTTATTTCTGATGATGCCACCGTTGTTGTGGGCACGGTGATAGATCCTGACATGACGGACGAAATGCGGGTAACCGTTATCGTGACCGGCCTTGGTGAGAACCGCCAGCGAACAGCAGCAGCGCAGGCGCCTGCGGCCCGCACGGCGCGCCTTATGGAAACGACCCGCAGTGACGGAACGCTCGACTATCATCAGCTTGACAAGCCGGCTGTCATTCGCAAGCAGGCCAACAGCGCCAGCCGTCCTGCTACCGATGCGGTGCCTGATGTTGATTACCTCGACATTCCGGCTTTTCTGCGCCGTCAGGAAGAAGTCACCAGCTGATAATCGATGTTGTCCGGTGCCTTTGGTCGCCGGAAAAAAACCGGGCTTGTCCCGGTTTTTTTATGCCCCGGCTGATGGTGGAAGACGCATCATCAGCCTGACACGCAAATATGAGGCTCAGCCGTTACCCGGCGAGCGGGAGGCGGCCCACGGTTTCTTCTCCCAAACCTCCTCTTCGATAGCGGTCAGCGCATCGCTGGAGCTGGTCTGCAGCTGGAAGATGCGACTGCTAAACCCCATGCCAGTGGTCAATATGGAGACGGCACCGGAAGAATCGAGCTTTGACAGCGCCTCCTGGTATTGCTCCGGTGTCTCAGCGCGCAGAAGCGCCTCAGCCAGTATTTCAAGAATTTTTCGTTTTAATGCAACGTCACGAAGACCTTTACATCCACTCGTGTATGGCTCTTCCCGCAGGTCATCTGCCGAAACGCCGAGCCAGTTACTTCCCTGACGCCATTCATTCCATGCGGAAGGCCGGTAATGTCGCTGGACGAGCTCCCGGGCGGCCTCGGCAACATGGTCTTCCACGATGCTGTTGCGCACGGGCTCACGCTCGGGGCTTTGGTGCAGGAGTTCACCGTCTGGCGATGCTTCATCCGCTCCAACCGTGAGAGACACATCTTCGTCTGGAGGCACAGACGAAGCCGCGGGCGCATGCCATGGATTGTTCTCGGGAGTGAGATTGAGGGTACGCGCCCTGTTTTGGGCGAGGTTCAGCAAGTCGCGAAAGCAGGGAGCGGGCTTCAGGTGGTGTTTTTTTGCAAAAGCGGATTGCTTTGTAAAGGCCTCTTCCAGGTCTTTGGCATCACAGTGGTTGATACCGGTTGCGGCTTGCAAAATCCTCTGTAATTCCTCTTTGGGGTATTCGGGTACAGCGAGGGTCAGCATGCGGCGTGCCAGTGCGCTGCTTTGCGCCTGGCGCCCGGCCATGGTGACGGGGTTTTGCGTGCCGATGACCATAAAGCCCGGATTGTCGGGGCGCTCTCCGTTGGGACCTGTACCCATGAGCAGGCCATTAAGGAGCTTTTCCATCATGGGGGAGCTGTTGATTTCATCGATAATAACAACCGCACCGGCATGAAAGGCTTTCATCAGGGCGCGGGTTTTTTCTTCAAGCCCCATGCTGACGGGTATTTCATAGTAGAAATTACCGACAGGGAATACGTCAGCCGTTACATCTGCGCGCTGATAGTCACGGGTGCGCAGAAAGTTTTTCACGAAATCGCTTTTGCCAACACCAGGCTCGCCTTCAAAGATGATGCCGCCAAGGCCGCCATATTTTTGCGCATCGTTCAGACCGTCTTTTGTGAGGCGGGCATGGCGAAGCGCCAGCAGATTCCCCATGCGTTCGGCCAAAGGCTGGCGGGATGGCGTCAGGATGAAGTTCCCGGCGAGCATGGCATACTCCCCAATGGCCGGCTCTTTGGGGAATCGCTGCTCAAAAGCCTGTTTGTGCTCAGGCGGCAGGGTAAGGCCTGCAATGGTGTACGCAAGCTCACGCGCCCGTTCAATCGATGGTGATTGAGGGGCATGCGTTAAAAGCAGCGCCATCATTTGCAGCTCGCGCGGGGTGATGAGCACTTCATCGGTTGAGCGCTCGCAGACATACTGATAAACATCGAGTATGGGCTGACAGAGGGTCAAGATTTCTGCTTCAGGCATGTCTCCTGGAAAAACAGGCTTTAAAATGTCTTCATAAATGCAGGCAAGCGGCAGGGGGTCAAAAATGAGCGCCTTGCCGTGACGCGCAAAAAGGGAAGCGAGGCTGCGGTCATCGCCATAGCTGACTGGATTGCCGGCAAAGACGACACGGTGCGTATCAGTAAGCGTCACCAGCTCCCCATTCACGAGCAGCGTGGGCGGCTGATGAAACAGGCCTTCAAATTGACTCCACTGACGCAGCTCGAGGTTTGCTTCGTCAATAAAAAGGACTTTAAGCGCATCACTCTTGTCCGTTATCCAGTCCTGCAGCGCTTCTTCACCCAGATGTACCGAATGTTTTTTGGCGAGATGCTCGCGGACAATGGTGGTTTTGCCAACGCCGGTGAGGCCGGTTAAGAACACAAAGGGTGACGAGGACAATACCCCTTCGACCGCATCAAGCCGCCCTGTATGAAACCTTCTGGCTTCATCCAGGCTGTTTTCGGCGTTAAATGGCGCAAGCTCCACCTTGCCGGGCAGGGTTTCCATGCCTTCCCATGCTTTTTCAGGGTTTTGGCCGGGATGAACGCGGATAAAGTCGCGCCTTGCCTTAAGTGGTGCGAATGAAAGGGTTTGCAGAGCCTCTGCTCCGCCAATGGCGCTCAGCTCTTCGTCCTGCAGCTCGAGGAGTGCCTGTTTTTCGGCAGCGGTTACTTCGTGTGCTGATTGCTCGGTAAACGCGAAGGTTTCTGGATGACTGGCAACCAGCATGAGCCGCCCTGTGGTACTCTGACCGCGGCGCGTATAGATGACCTCGGCAAGCTCATCGGCCAGTTCCGGCGAAAAAGCGCCTGTGAGCAGCACGGAATGCCCTGCATCGAGCGCCATTGTTAAGGCACTGATTTTTTCCGAGAAGACAAAACGCCCGGAATCGTTGTCAAACCTGCCCTTCAGCGAAGCCAGCAAATCGCCTGGATGGCATTCGGATATATCCACCACCCGCCATTGACCGGGCTCTTTTTGGGTGACATCGGCAATGGTGGCATCGGGGTCGGTGCTTATGACAACGGCCGTGGCGCGTTTGGCATCGTGCTGCCATGGCCTGAATGCCGCGTCCTCTGTCTGGCGGCTGGACGATGACGATGAGGATGAGGAAGCCGCCACCGCTGAGGGCAAGAAAGTCGGCATCATGGATGCAGACGTAAAATGCAGATGCAGTCGGACCTGGTGCTTTTGGGCGGCAGACAGGCATTCGGCCCATGCGTCTTCAGATAAAGCGCGGGTGACATTCAGATGCAGCACCTTGTCCGCATGTTCTTCAAGCAATCCCGGCAGGGTGTAGAGGCTCTCATCACGGCATTCATAGCGGCGAAACAGTTCCGGCAGTTTCTGCGGATTGCAGACGATACCATCCTTTGCAAAAACCGTATCGAAACTCGCACCCTGAAGAAGCGCCTGCCAGTCATAGCCCTGCTTGAGCGCGATACTGGTCGTTTCCGGGAAGGGCAACTCCCCTCGGGCATGGTTGATGTGCCCCTGCACGCGAGCCTGCTGCCAGAAGTGCTGGAAATCCGGGTCATCCAGTGGTGCGTTTTCCAGGGTAATGGGCTTGCCCGATGACAAGGCCTGAGTCAGGGAGCCTTCTTCAAAGTACAGGTCATTGCCCTGCAGCGTCCAGCGGCCAAGCAGGCGCTCTTTCCAGTCCGCTGCCTGATAAAGATTAATGAGGACGGCATCGGCGCTGGCATCCGCTTCTTCAGCGAAAGGCGTGACTATGGCCGCTGCAAGTTGTCCTGCATCCACAGGGCAGGTTTCCACATTCCCGCCGAAGCGCGAATAAAAATCCGAACCCGTGTAGCGGTCTGGTTTTTGGGTGTTGATAAGGCCAATGACTTTGGCAGCTTTCGGAACCGCAACGCCATCCGCAAAGCGCTCATTATCAAGGAGCGCATTAAAGCGCACGATGTCATCGGCCGCAAAATTACTGTAGTTGACAATCAGGATTGGTGGATTATCCGTTTCGTATGACTTTTGCAGAAAGTCATACAACGCACCTCCCGGGCCCTTGCAGGATTCGCCCGCCAAACTGTCAGAATCCTTGAAGCGCACAAAAGGCGCCTGGCATATCAAATCGTCTGGCGAGTGGATGTAAAAAACCGGGCGGCTGATGTGCCTGCAATGGGTCTGCAGCTGATGTTGCAGGCCCGTAAGCGCCTCGCCCGAGGGCAGTTCAATCAGGCATTTTTCAGGAGCGTCAAAGCGCACTTTCTGCTGGCAGTATTCCCTGAGCCCGCTTTCCTGCGGGGCGTTTGTTTCCCAGGTGGCGAGCATGGCTTCATAGACAGAAGATTGGGGCACGGGCGGTTTATCAGAGACTTCGTGCCCGTTGGCATCAAGATGCGCCTCAATGACAGTTTCCTGGACTTCTCGTGAAGCGGCAGGCTCAGCCTCGGGAGGCCGTGGCTCCTCTATGCGCAAATTCGCGGGATAACCGCCCAAATCCATTTTCAGCCAGCAGCCTTCAATGCACACTTCCGCAAAAGCGTGGACGTCATTCGTGATAATGCGAACAGGGATGCCTGGGTCGTATTCCGTCATGGCGGCCTTAAAGGCGACCGCCCGGTGACGGCAGGCGCCTTTTTTCTGGCGGCGGATGGCATCCAGATAATCCTTGCCACTCCAGTTATCGCCGGTGTTTTCGAGCTCGCCAGAGCCATAAGTCTTAATTTCTTCAAAGAGGGCTGCAATGGCTGGTGGCAAGACCGGCAAATGACGTGGTTCTGCCGGTTGCAGCACAAAGTGTATGCGTATGGTTTGTGTCTGAGTGCCGCTTTTGATGTAGTAGCGGTTATCTTCCTCAGAGTAGGCAATATGGATATCTGCATCAACAGGTTCTGTATGGACCTCTATAAGTTTTTCATTCGGGAACAATGACGCGAGCGGCTGCCAGGAGGCATCAAGCGTTAACTCCTGTATGCCAAGAAAGGCGGGCATGAGGCCAAAGGTTGAACGACGGGCGGGCGGTTTTTGCAGGCGACGGAAGTCGGTTGGTTGAAAGTCTTCCTGAACGCTGTTGTTAATCAGGGAAAAAGCCTGTTCAATCAGGCAGGTCTTCCCGCCCAGGCGCAGCTCATCAAAAACATTCAGGCGATAGCTGCTGACACCTGGCTCGATGCCCCCGGGAACGAGCGGATAAAAAATCTTTTGTGCACGCATCGTGGTGTTTTTTGGCGATGTATCGGCATCAAACGTCTGCGTTTTAAGCGCTCGATGCTTGCTCGAAGACGAGTCTTCTCGAGGGTGCGCGGGATTTTCAGCACGTGTAAGGGGCGCCTGAGAGGAGGCTGAAGAGGAGGCGCGCGAGTGTGGGTCCGAATTAAAAGGCAGGGGTGCGTGCAAGTCTTGTGGTTTAGGATAAGTGACATCCCTGTTGCGTAAAAGTTCCTGAAGTTCAAAAGGGAGGCTCTCTTTGGTGAACTGCGGGCAACTTTGAAGATCCAACACCTTAAGATTCGGCGCTTTCAGGAGGATGCTTATGAGGCCCTGGCTGGTGATAGTGCTGTATTCAAGGTTCAGATTTTCAAGTGCGGGAAGTGCGCCGCAGGTTATCGCATCGGAAATGTGTGTGCATCGAGCAAGGTCAAGTTTTTTTAACTGCGGAGCATGGCGTAACAGGGCGGAGAGGTTCTGGCTGGTGATGGCGCTGTATGCAAGGTTCAACTCTTCAAGTGCGGGAAGTGCGCCGCAGGTTATTGCATCGGAAATATTTCTGCAGTAATAAAGGTCAAGTTTTTTTAACTGCGGAGCATGGTGCAACAGGGCGGAGAGGCTCTGGCTGGTGATGGCGCTGTATGCAAGGTTCAACTCTTCAAGTGCGGGAAGTGCGCCGCAGGTTATCGTATCAGAAATGCGCCTGCAGTGAGCAAGGTCAATTTTTTTTAACTGCGGAGCATGGTGCAACAGGGCGGAGAGGCCCTGGCTGGTGATGGCGCTGTATGCAAGGTTCAACTCTTCAAGTGCGGGAAGTGCGCCGCAGGTTATCGTATCAGAAATGTGCTCGCACGATGAAAGGTCAATTTTTTTTAACTGCGGAGCATGGTGCAACAGGGCGGAGAGGCCCTGGCTGGTGATGGCGCTGTATGCAAGGTTCAACTCTTCAAGTGCGGGAAGTGCGCCGCAGGTTATTGCATCGGAAATATTTCTGCAGTAATAAAGGTCAAGTTTTTTTAACTGCGGAGCATGGTGCAACAGGGCGGAGAGGCTCTGGCTGGTGATGGTGCTGTCTCGAAGATTCAGCTCTTCAAGTGCGGGAAGTGCGCCGCAGGTTATCGCATCGGAAATACTTTTGCAGTAAAAAAGGTCAATTTTTTTTAACTGCGGAGCATGGTGCAACAGGGCAGAGAGGCTCTGGCTGGTAATGGTGCTGCTTCTAAGATTCAGCTCTTCAAGTGCGGGAAGTGCGCCGCAGGTTATCGCACCAGAAATATTTTTGCAGTAAGAAAGGTCAATTTTTTTTAACTGCGGAGCATGGCGTAACAGGGCGGAGAGGTTCTGGCTGGTGATGGTGCTGATTGCAAGGTCCAGATCTTCAAGTGCGGGAAGTGCGCCGCAGGTTATCGCACCGGAAATGCGCCTGCAGTGAGCAAGGTCAAGTTTTTTTAATTGCGGAGTATGGTGCAGCAGGGCGGAGAGGTTCTGGCTGGTGATGGGGCTCCTCGGTAAAAAAAGCGTTTCAAGAGCCGGTAAGGACAGTGGCGCGTTCAACAGGCCCTTGATGTCGAGTCGCGTCAAGTCCATTGTGGAAAGCCTCGGTACAGTCCTGAGCAACGTTTCCAGTGCCGAAGCTTCTATTGCCCCGCTTACACTCAGGGCTTCAATGTTTTTCAGGCTGATGGAGGCCGGGAAGTCTGCCTTATCAAGAGCGAGCAGGTTTAACCGATTCAGCCGCGTTGCGGCATGTGTTAATGCCGCGAGGCTGGCTCTGGAGTCCAGAGACAGCGACTCAAGGTTTACAAACAGACTGAAATCCATACTGTCCCAATCCAGCTTTTCGCAGCTCTCAAGTGCAAGGTGCCTGAGGTTTGGAGTATTTCTTATGAGGGTTTCAAGGGTTTTGTTGTCAATGTCCGAACCCGCAAGATTCAGTGTTTTGCAGGAAAGCGTGAAGCGTATCGACTGCAGGCATGCCGTGTTTTGCGCTTTTTCAAGCCCGAGGCGCTTTAGTGAGCTGAACTTTTGTAATAAACCCGGGAAGCCATCGGGGAGAGTCAGCGCCTCCTCGCAATGATGGACAGTCAGCGACTCGATGCCTGCAAAATCGTTACCATCAAATGTTTTATCGCGCCGGGTGAGTGTTTCATGACGTGTTAACGTATCAAGGTCGCCAGGGGAGAGATTAAGCGCGCGAAAATGCCATGTAACCGTTGCAATGTTCAGAGCGCTTCCAAGCTCTCTGGTCATGCTGATATCATCCGGGAATGTTTGGCAATTAATCGCATCAAAAGGCGGTTTGGCCTGCTTGAGCGCGGCTAATAACGCTTTGCGTTCACGCTCTTCTAAATTGTGCCACCAGTCTCCGGTTTCAAGCGTTTTCCCATGGATTTTGCTGCCATCGACAAGGGCATTCAGTTGATGAAAATCGATAATATGCAGCATATCTCTCGCGATTTTTTGCCTGCCGCCCGCCTCTACAAGCTCATCCTCAGAGCATGGCTGATGCTCTTGCTTCAGTACGCTGACAAGTTCAGTGCCGCTGCGCGCTTTCACAAGCTTGCCCGCATGAAACGCATAGAGCGGATACCCCTCCTGCAAAAGTGCATCAGCAAGCCGCGTGACCTGGACCGTTTTATTCGTATCCCAGCCCCTCGCGGACCAGTCATGAAAGAGAATATGTTGTTTTTTCTCGTGTTGCTGTGGGTTAGGGGTGGCAAAACAGGGCTTGCCGGCAAGGAGTCTCTCTACGCTCAATGCGCCGCGCGGCAGTGTTGACCAGCCTGCCTGGCTGGTTTTTTGGCGGCGCAAAAAATCAAGCGTAAATTTTTTGTGCGGCTCGACAGTCAGAAAATCCGAAGTTAAAGACCAGGGGGTATAAACCATAATACCGTGAGAGTCATTTTCGCCCAGTGCATCAAGCTGCAAATTGACCGCCACCCCTTCGTTATGAATCGTCAACCCACGGGGGCTTTCCCCAACTCGATGACCTATTATCCGCAGCAGCTGCCAGTACTCATCGAAATGCTTGCGCTCTATATTCTGGCTACTAATAAAGGTTCCATCCGTTTTTCTGATGATAAATCTAACAGGCATGATTTCTTAACTCACAAATCGGTATAAGTGCAATTATAGAGCACTTTACCCACAAAATGACACACCCAACCCCCAGTTTGCCTCCGTGCTTTCTGGCACACACCCAGAGGACGGGCATGCGTGCAACCATTATGAACACTTTGGTTGTGTTTTGGGGTATCGTCCTGAGATTAGCCTCGCACGCTTTCTGGACGCTTATGGAAAAAGCTGGTAGAATTGACCTGCATACTTTGTTCAAAACAAAAACAACCTGAAAGGGGAACCACCCGGCATGACTCAACAGCGAACCCTGGAAAAGAAAATTTCCGTAAGCGGCACAGGCCTGCATTTTGGTGACCAGGTTCAACTGACCCTGCGTCCTGCCCCGGCCAATACGGGAATTGTATTCAGACGCGTTGACTTAAATCCAGTTGTTGAAATCCCGGCCCGCTATGATTACGTGGCCGATACCATGCTGTGTACCTCGCTTTTGCACAAGAACACACGTGTGGCCACCGTCGAGCATCTGCTCTCAGCCCTTGCCGGCCTTGGCATTGATAACCTGTATGTGGACCTGCATGGCCCTGAAATTCCTATCATGGATGGCAGTGCCTCCATTTTTGTCGTACTGATTCAATCTGCCGGCATTAAGGTACAACGCGCACCGCGCCGTTATATCCGCATTCTGAAACCGGTGCGGGTTGGTGATGGCAGCAAATATGCCCAGCTCCTTCCTTATAATGGCTACCGCATTTCTTTCACCATTGAATTTGACCATCCCGTCTTTAGCGACAAGCCACAAACCGCATCGTTTGATTTTGCGGACTCTTACGAAGAAAACGTCTGTCGCGCACGCACCTTTGGGTTTCTCAAGGATTTTGAAGCGCTGCATGCTCAGGGGCTTGCGAAAGGCGGCAGCCTTGATAACGCCATTGTGGTGGATACCTTCCGTATTCTCAACGAAGGTGGCCTGCGTTTTGATGATGAATTTGTTAAACACAAGATTCTTGATGCTATTGGCGATCTTTCGCTGCTTGGCTGTCGCCTGCTCGGGGCTTTTGAAGGCTATAAATCCGGTCATGCGCTCAACAACCTGCTGCTGCGTGAACTGATGCAGCATCAGGAGTCGTGGGAATACGTCACGTTTAAAGAAGAAGAGTCTGAACCGTTTATCGCACCCATGTCTGCCCCTATGGCGATTCCGCTTGAGGCGTGATTAAGGCCCTGATAGCTTTCCGGTATTATTCCTCTTTTTTTCCCGCTAATCGCCGCAGGGCTGAACGCAGCGGCGCGTGCGTGCAGTCAGCGGCAATGCTTTGCAGCGCTTCTCTCGCCGGCTCCGGCAATCCTGAAGGCATCTTTTTAGTAACATTCGAAACAGGCTGAGGCTCTTCCACGCGTATCTGAATACTGGTGAGCTGGTAGAGCTTTTCATGCTGGCGCAGCGCGTCTCTCAACGATGGCAGGGCATAACGCAGAGGGGTCGCCCATGTGGCGTTATCGGTGATGAGGGTCATCACGCCACGGTGCAGGCTTGCCACGCGACAATGTCCGCGCAGGCTTTCCGGCAGGTGGCGCTGCAGCATGGCATTCTGTGCTTTCAGCGCATCGGCGCGCTGAAACAGGTCGCGTAAAAGAGGATTCAGGCAATCCAAAAGGGGACGCATGAGAAAGACTCCGGCAAGGTCTTGTCAGCAGAATAGCAAAAAATCCGCGCATGCAATATCATGTGAGAAAGAAAAATGCGGGAGTTCTACGAAATATGTCTGATGAAAACACGGTCTATGTGGCAAAACTCCACAAAATCCTCTTTTTCTGGCCGACAGCGCTTATCGTGGCATCCATTCTCATCGGCAGCAGTTACCCGTCGTTCAGAGAAGCCGCGCTGATGATGGTCGCAATTGGTGCCCTTTGGGCAATGATGATGTGGGTAACATGGCGCTTTTCTTCCCTGACCATCCTGAAAAAACAGGTGGTGCTGCGCAGCGGCATGCTGGTGCGTAAAACCGTTGATATCCCGTATTCAAAAATTGAAACCATGGACATTCGCCAGTCTGTCATGGGCAGTCTGCTGCGTTATGGCACGCTCGTGATTACCGGAACCGGTGGCACGCACCATACGCTTGATTATCTGGCCAATCCGCTGGTCTGTCGCCGACACATCGAGCAGATGATGCACGAATAACAAGGATAACCCCGTAAGGAGAAAGTTATGAAATTATACTACTCAAGGGGCGCCTGCTCCATGGTGACGCGCATAGTACTGAATGAGCTGGGAGTTACCTATACCGCAGAGGCAGTCGACTTACGCACAAAAACCAGTGAAAACAGCACCGATTTTCGCGAAATAAACCCTAAGGGTTCAGTACCCGTCATCGTACTGGATAATGGCGCGATTTTGACCGAGGGCCAGGTGATTCTGCAGTATCTCTGTGATACGTATCAAGGTCAGGCGCTGTTGCCGGAAGTTGGAAATTTTTCACGCTACCGCGTGCTTGAGTGGCTGAACTACATTTCAACCGAACTGCATAAAGGCTTTGCGCCACTGTTTAATCCAGCGATGCCTGAGGACATTAAAAAGCAGTTTTTCATCCCGGCTCTGGAAGCGCGTTTTGCGTTCGTGAACCAGCATCTTACCGAGAACGCGTACATGGCGGGTGCGCACTACAGCATCGCTGATGCGTACCTTTTTGTGATGCTCTCATGGTGCAGTCATTGCGGTATTAAACTGACAGGGCTTGAGGCGCTTTTACGCCTGCAAAAAACGCTGGCGGCGCGTGCGGCGATTATCAAGGCCCTCAAAGACGAAGGGTTTGGTGCGTGACTGTGTCGTTGGCATTGAGAGACGTGCTTATTGACGGATTATGCCGAGAAGGTTTTGCGGTGGTGGACGATTTTCTGCCATCACTGCACTGCCATGAGATTCATAACGCTGTGCAGACACTTGAGGCGCGCCACGTCCTTCGTGAAGCCGCTGTTGGCCGTGGCGACCGGCAATCCGTGCGCACGGATATTCGTCGCGATTATAATGCCTGGCTGGATGAGGACAATGCCCCCGATGCTTTGATGCCATGGTTTTCAGCGATGAGGGCACTTAAAGACGCTCTAAATCGTGAACTGTATCTTGGTCTTGTAGAGTTTGAATCTCAGTGTGCTGTATATCCCCCAGGTGCTTTTTACCGGCGACATGTTGACCGCTTCAAAGACTCAAACACGCGTCAGATTTCCTGTGTGTATTACTTAAATCCCCATTGGGAAGCAGCATTCGGAGGCGCGCTGCAACTGTATGACAGGGAGGGGTCGCCGCTTGCTGCCGTTTTGCCAAACGCCAACCGTTTTGTTTGTTTTCGCAGTGATTTACCTCACGAAGTCCTTGAAACCCATGAAAAACGCTATAGCCTGACTGGATGGTTTAAAAACCGGTAATATTGCGCAAAACCGGTGATTGCGCCACAGTATTTTTTGCGTTTTAATGAGCAGAGGATACGCGCAGGGAGCAGGTATGTTAGTCAGCGATGCATTTATAGCGGCTTTGAGAAGCTTTCGTGATGCGTATGTCGAGAAGAAAGGATGTCACAGGGGGATGTTTTCAAACTATCCCGACAGGGATTACGAAACGCTGCAGCTCAGTCTGACTTCTGCACTGGATATTATCGAGGCAAATCGCAGTGCTTTTACAGAAAATGCGCTTGCCGGTATGTTTTCGATTGCGGCTCATCTTACGATGACGTTTAATCCAGCCTTTAACGAAGGAATTGCCGAATTTTTACAGGCCTATCATGCCAGCTCACGGCGTTTCTGCTCGCTGGTTGATGGACGTTTTAATGTGGCCATTGAAACCGACGAAGATGCTCCTCTGCAGTTGAAACAGGTTAAAAATCTTCAGGAGGCGCTCCAGACTGGTCAGGAGCGCTTTGAGGCGCTGACTGAAAAAACCCGTAGTTTTCAAAAAGCGCTTGCTGAGAAAGAGGCTGAAATTGCGCAGCTAAAAGCAGAGCTTGCTCAAATGCAACAGCTGGAAGCGCAAAAGCTTGTTCTGTTGCAGGCACGTGAGCAATTGCAGAAGGTCATGGAGACAATGAATGCCGCGTTGTCAGTGGGCGTGCCTGCAAAAACTGCTATGCGGGCGTTAAAAGTGCCTGCTTCGCTGTCGTTTCATTCATCGCCGGCTTCATCGGTGAATCCTGAAGTTCCTGCAGTATCTGAAACTCAATGCTCGCCGGCAGCCAGTTCCTCATCCTTCCCCCCATCACCATCTTCATCTTCAACACGCTCCGAATCCACTGTTGTCACACCGTCTGATGCCGTGTCTCAGGGGAGCGTACGTTCATCCCCCCCAAAACCACCGGCGGGGGCGCATGATGCGCTGTTTAAAGAATTGCTGAAACATAGAATCCTCAACCAGAAAGCAACCGCTGCACGTGAAGAAAAAAAAACACCGGCTCCCTGATGAATGACCCCATTCTTGCAGAGCGTCTGTTGCAGAGGCGAAGGGTGATGGGCGACAGCCCGCCATGCTCGCCGGAGCGTGAATGGGATGCCTCTCCCTGATGCGTGTATCCATCCACCAGGGTATACTGTCCGGCATTCTCCTTCTCAGGACACGACATAAACATGGCAAACGCACTGGAGCTTCGTGGGCTTCGCAAGGTGTATGCGAACGGATTTGAAGCGGTGAAGGGCATTGATCTTACTGTTCGTTCCGGCGATTTTTTCGCGCTCCTTGGCGCTAATGGCGCCGGCAAATCAACGACTATTGGCATGATAACTTCGCTGCTGACTAAAACTGCCGGCGAGGTGTGGGTTAATGGCCATTCTCAGGACGCGCATCCGACACTGGCACGAGCTTCACTCGGGCTGATGCCACAGGAAATCAATCTTAATATTTTTGAAAACTGTGAACAAATCCTCTTAAACCAGGCAGGCTATTACGGTATCTCGCGCGCACAGGCGCTCCCTCGCGCCGAGGAACTTTTGCAACAGCTGGGGCTTTGGGACAAACGGCACAGTATTGTGCGCAAGTTGTCTGGGGGCATGAAGCGGCGCCTGATGATTGCACGTGCGCTGATTCATCGCCCGGCGCTCTTGATTCTTGATGAGCCAACCGCGGGCGTTGACATTGAAATACGTCGCAGTCTCTGGGATTTTCTTGTACGGGTCAATCAGGAAGGAACCACCATCCTGCTGACCACCCATTATCTTGAAGAGGCCGAACAGCTTTGCCGAAACATTGCCATCATTGATGAGGGCATGCTGGTTGAAAACACTTCCATGCAGGCGCTTTTGAAAACGCTGCGCCATCAGACCTTCGTGTTTGATACCGAGGAGCCTCTGAGCGTACTGCCGGATTTATCGCCATTTCAGGCGGTTTTGCTGGATACCCACAGCTTTGAACTGCGTGTTGAGAACCGGTACTCCCTGAATACGGTCTTTGACGTGCTGGAACGCGAAGGCATTAAGATTCAAAGCATGCGCAACAAAACCAATCGCCTCGAAGAACTGTTTCTTGACAGGATTGCCCAATGAACCCGAAACATCAAGCCATAGCCCTTTATACCCTTGTGCGCCGCGAACTGGTGCGCATGTTCCGTATTGCGAGTCAGGTTTTTTTGCCGCCCGTTATCACCACCGCACTCTATTTCGCGATTTTTGGCAGCCTCATCGGTGCGCGCATTGGTCCTGTTGCCGGGTTTGATTATGCCCATTTTATCGCACCGGGCCTTGTTATGATGATGGTGATTACCAATGCCTATGCCAATGTGTCATCATCCCTTTTCAGTGTGCGTTTTCAACGCAGTATTGATGAAATGCTGGTCAGCCCCATGCATTACTCGCTGCTGTTGCTCGGGTATACGCTCGGAGGCGTGTTGCGCGGTCTGATTGTGGCGCTGCTTGTCTATGCGGTATCGGGTTTTTTTACCGGTTTTGAGCTGGCGCACCCGATGCTTTCACTGCTGGTAGTTCTGCTCGTTGCAGGCCTCTTTTCACTGGCGGGTTTTACCAATGCCATGCTGGCGCGAACGTTTGATGACATTTCCATTATTCCCACTTTTGTTCTGACGCCTCTAACCTATCTTGGCGGGGTGTTCTACGCTACCAGCATGTTGTCACCGTTTTGGGAGAAGCTTTCGCACTTCAATCCCATTCTTTACATGGTCAATGCACTGCGCTACGCCATGCTTGGCAGTGTCATTGGAGGATTTGAAATGGCGCTTTCAGTCATTGTGTTCTCGCTCCTGCTCATGGGCGTGCTGAACCTCTGGATGCTGAAGCGCGGCATTGGATTGCGGGAGTAATCTGCTTACGGTGCCGAAATAGTCTACACTTTGATTACGGAATACGCTGTTCTTCAGGATGGTATCCATGCGAACGACAGGGCGGTATGAGGGTGTGCCGTGGAACCTTGTGGGCGCGGGAGACAGGCTTCGTGCTTTGGCGCGCTTTCGGCTTAAACGGGCGGAAGCCCGACTGGCCTGCTGTATGGGGTTAGAGCCTTCCTGCAAAGCGCAATCGTTGTGTAAAACCATCTCTAAACGCTACCATCGACTTGCCGCTGGTGCGCTTCTGGATAGTACTTCCTCTCTCTTAAAGGCACAGGCCTTCGGCGCGCAGGCATTCTATCTCGCCATTCAGGCATACAAGTCGCAGGGCGGTCTTGATGCACGTACCGCCGCCACGCTGGCATGGGCGTACAGGGAGCTCGCGGCATTGCTGGAAAAAGAGGGGCTCAAAGCGGATATGCATCCACCTCTTAACCACATGAATCATTACGGGTATTTTGCCGGTAGAGAGGGGGGCTCTACGCACGATTATCGCCAGATAGACGTGCTCTTTATGCGTCTTGAACAAATTCACGCTGATAGAAAGCGTTCAGATACTTAAGAAGGCGTGCAGTCTCAATGCTGAAAGGATGTGGCATTTGTCCGTCCGCCCATTCCAAACTATCAAGGTTGAGCATCACAGGCCAATAGTATTTACCCATGGGATAGAGCACCAGAAGCATGTCGTTGTCGATAACCCCATAGAGTTTTAACGCATCCAGTTCTATAAGCCCTTTTGCGGTTAATTCCAGACGACCGGTTTCAGGCACAATGCGAAACAGACGCTGTCCATATTCCCTCGCTTTTTCCATGGAAGGGCTTTGATTGGGAAGCTCGCCGCTCTCGAGGATAAAAGCACGATTTGGCAACGGTGCTCCCTTCTCAATGGTATCCAGCAGGGAAATGCCGTCAAACGGATAGGATGGCTGCAGTTTGAGACTGGCGTATATCGTTGGCGCAATATCCATCAATGAGACTCTGGTGCTCACCTTTTGCGCTACGGTTTTAAGCATGCCATTTTGGTAACGCTGTACGCCGAGCACGCAGTGAAATTGATCAGGACTCAGCAGATCGCTGCCGTGCCCGCGGCTCTTTTCGAGCACCATTTCGGTATGCTGCACAAAATAGCGTGCGAGTTTTCCAGGATACCTGCCACGGTATTTTTCCATTACGAGCGGGCGCGAACCATCCTTAAACTGTGTCTCACCATGGTCGCTCAGGAGGATAACGAGGCTGTTTTCAAGAAACCCCTTATGCGCGAGCCTTTGCAGCAGAGTCGCGAGCTGTGCATCAGCACGCTTTACAGCCTTGAGATAGATTTTTGTGTTATCAGCGAGAGCGAATGCGTCAAAGTCTTCGGTCAGTGCACTGTCTGCCTGGGTGTAGGGCCAGTGGGGCAGGGTAAAATGGACGGCCAGGAACAAGGGCCTGCTTTTATCCTGACGCATCAGCATGTGGTTGAGCGCATCATCAAATGTTTGCGGGTAATAACTGAAATGACTGGCGCGGTTCATGTGATTCCATGGAAACAGTAATCGTCCGATGGCTGTGTTAATCAAGAGGTTGCTGTGTGGAAAATCGTTAAAGTTGCCAAGAAGGATATCGCTTGCGCCAACGCTTGGCCCTGTAAGACGCTGGAAGCCAAAGTCTTCACCAAGATTACTGAAGCGTCTGTCATCGGTGGCAAAGTGTGTCTGATATCCTGCCTTTTGCAGGGTCCATGCAAGGCTTTTATCACGAGTAACTTTTTCTGGAGACATCAGGTTATAACGTGCGCCGTGATGCAGCGGGTACAGCCCTGTGAGCAGCGTTGTCCATGACGGGTAGGTTTTGGCAAGTGGCGTGATGGTTTCTGAAAACCAGACACTGTTTTCACGAAAGCGTGCCAGTGTTGGAGTATCTTTGAGGGTAATATAGCGGGGCGGCAGGGAGTCTATGCCGATTATGATAATGTTTGGCTTCTGGCTGGGGCCTTGAGTGTTCGCTGGCATCGGTATCGGTAAAGCGGCGATGGCAATGGCTGCCCCCGATAGCCCGGCTACCGCGAGGGGGCGTCTTGTAAAGCCAATCATCAGCGCATTCATAAGCAGTAGAAAGAGAGGCGCAAGGGAAAGCCCTGCGGCAAGTGTAAGTCCTGTTCGGCTTAATACCGGTATCAGCGGCCGGCTGAACTGGCTGTCTGGAAACCAGAGCGCGTTGAGTGTGAGCAGCGAAAAAATCCCGGAAAAAAAAATCAGGAAAAAAGCGCGCTCAATGGTTGTTCGGTCAGGTGTCCAAAAGCGCACGCCCTCCAGCAGTGCGGCTTCGAATGCTGAGAACAATGCAAAGAGCAGCAGGTGTGCAAGCCCCGTTGCCGCAAGCTGCCCAATCACGCGTGGTGGCAGGAGAAGTGCCTGTAGAAACGACTGGCTTTGAAGCACTCCTGCGACAATGGCTAACAGTGCGATGAGGAAATTGCATAGGGCAAACTGGCGAAAATCGCTCGAGAATTCCCGCGTTGATGTCACGATAACTCAGCCGTTGTGGTATTGAGGTGCCAGTTGTAGATGTAACTGTTGATATTGGGCGCGGTTCGCAGCCAGGTCTTTAGCGAGGGATTGGCAAACTGTACCAGGTGATGCAGCACGCCCTCGGCATTACCCCCAAAATCTTCGCGATACCAGTCATAAAGGCAGGAAAGCACCAGCTGGCCATCGGCAACCTGCACACCACGCGCGGAATTAATGTATTCTCTGGCGGCTTTGTTAAGATCCCTGTTCAGTGTTGTTGCCTGGTAAGCGCGCGGCGACAGATTGGGGGCGCCAAGTGTAGCGTTGTTTAATGCATAAAGAATACGTGAGTCATTCCAGATGGGGCGCAGGATACGGTCTTCAATGTCTTCAAGTGTGAGCGTGAGCCCTTCAACACGCACCAGAGGTGCACGCCACGGGCCTATGCTGAAAAGTCCTGGCGAAATGTTAATGTCTTCAATGCTTTCAACGGGATAACGCGTTGCGATGGTGTGAACCGTAAGTGCGTTATAAAGGTTTATCCAGTAGGCCAGCTGTTCACGGCGGTTATAATTACGCACGGGTATGGCTGACAGCTCATCCAGATAGCTTTGCAGCAGCATGATGTCGGCCTTCGTCAGGTGCGGATAGTCGACGAGCGTAATGCCTTCTTCGTTACGAATAACGCGCCGGTCAAGAAATCTTTGCCACGTGGCGTGTGAGATGTGTGCTTTTGACAGTGGATTATGCTCCTCCCACAGCGGCCAGTGACTTTTGGGGTGCGGTCCACTGCTGCCTGCAAACACGTAACCGAACCATCCGGCCAGCAAGAGCGAGCAAAAGATGCGGCGTTTCACGAGAATGCCCCGGTTTCTGAAGCACCACTCTGGAGCAGGGCGCGGTTTCGCAGCGCATTGCCAATGGTACCGCTGTCCAGAAACTCGAGCTCACCACCTGATGGGATGCCCCGTGCCGGTTCACTGATGCGCACGGGAATATCTTTCAGCAGCTCATGGATGAAATGCGCGGTCGTCTGACCCTCAACGGTCGGGCTGAGCGCCAGAATGACTTCGCGGGTCTGTTCGGCAAGTACCCGCTCACGAAGGAGCGGCAGGCGCAACTCACCAGGCCCTATGCCATCCAGCGGAGAAATTTTACCCATGAGTACAAAGTAGGTGCCACTAAAAGCATGGCTTTGCTCAATCGCACTTACATCTGCCGGCGACTCGACTACACAAAGGATTTCGTTACTACGGTTGTCAAGGCGACAGATTCGACAGAGGGTTTCTTCCGTATAGTTGTTGCAGCGCGTACAGTAGTGGATGTTTTCCATCGCATCCACCAGACATTTTGCGAGATGCAGACCCCGCTGTCGCTGCTGGAGCAACTGACAGGTCATCCGCAGCGCGGATTTTGGGCCGATCCCTGGCAGGCAGCGAAGCGCATCGGCAAGACGGCTGAGCGCATCCATTCGCGATTATTCCTTATCAGAATCTTTGATTTGCTGCATAAAGTCAGCCGGAATGTTGATGCCGGCAGTCAGTTCAGCAATGCGGGCCTTGGAAGCTTTTTCCACTTTCCTGACAGCATCGTTAAAGGCGCTGGCAACGAGGTCTTCCAGCATGCTGATGTCTTCTTCGAGCAGGGAAGGGTTGATAGTGACACGCATGGCTTCATGGCGCCCGTTGATGCAAATTCGCACGAGACCGCCACCAGACTCACCGTCCACTTCCAGACGACTCAAATCTTCCTGCGCTTTCTGCATGCGTTCCTGCATTTTTTGCGCTTCTTTCATCAGGTTTCCAAGGTTTGGCATGTCCATGATATTCTCATTCAGTTTAAGGTAAGATCATTATAAGTGATCTTCACAGGCAGTGATAGAATTTTTAACGACTTCAGCTGAAAACTCGGTACGGATTTTCTGAAACAGCGGATCATTTTCCAATGCGACAACGGCGGATTCCGCCCGATGTTCCTGACGTTTTTCACGAAGTTTTGCCGGAGAGGCATCAGCCGTTTCGCCAATCTCAACAAGCAGCGAGAGCGTTTCACCAAAATAGAGGCTCATCGCATCAGCAATACGCTTTCGTACAGCCGGGGTAAACAGCGAGTGGTGCCCGTTAGCAACAAGCAACCGAACGCTACTCCCGGATTTACCACCGAAAGCCGCATTTTCCGCAGCAGTCAGTGCGAGGCCTGAAAGTTTCAGTGCCGAGAGCAGTGTCTGCCATTCAGTCTCGTCAGCGCTTGCCACGGCGGGAGCTGTCAGGGTGGGAGTTGCCACAGGAGCGGCTTTGGGTGCATCAACCACAGCTGCAGCGGGTTCTACCGTTTCGTGAACCTTTGGTGCCGGCTCAGATGCCATGGCACCAGTGACAGGCAGATTAACGACAGGCGCAGGCTTAAAAAGCAGCATGCGAAGCACCAGCATGTCAAAACCTGCTGCAAGCGTTGGGGCAAGATGAATATCCTCAACTGCCCTGAGTGCCATTTGATAACACAACTGGGTATCTTCCGGCGTAAAGCGTTTGGCAAGTTCAAGTATTTCTGAAGCAGTTTCACCAAAAGGATCCTGGTTATCCAGTGCCTGGCACACAGCCATCTGGTGCAATGCGTGCAGCAGCTCTTCTAAAACGTGCTGAAAGTGCCCGCCTCCAGTGGCAATAGCGCGGCCTTCCTGCAGGAGCGCCAGTGCATCTCCAGCTGCCAGCGCACGGAGAATGGAGATGGCGTGATTTTCGCGAGTAATTCCGAGCATTTCACGGATACAGGTTTCCATGACACGTCCGCCGCCGGTAGCGATTGCCTGGTCAAGCAGGCTCAATCCATCCCGCATGCTGCCGCGTGCCGCACGCGCGAGCAGAGTGACACCAGCCTCTTCAAAATCAATGCACTCTTCGGT